>JAAFKB010000041.1 GCA_013299055.1 Sphaerotilus sp. | reverse complement strand
CCACAGCGCAAGGTGGTGCGCGAGGTGATCCTGACCTTCGCGAAGGTCTACAAGGACGACGAGGGCACGCCGTCTTCCTGACCGATGTGTGCCAACTGGCGCACCACACCCTAGAATCTGGCTCACTCCCCCCACGAATCCACCGCATGCAAGCCAACCTCGAATCGACCCTCAGCCGCACCTTGGGTCAGGCGCTGGGCCTGCCGTCCGGCGCGAGCGAAATGGCCCTGGCGCGTGCTGATCGGGAGCAGCTCGGCACCGCCCTGATGCACAGCCTCACCGGCCAGAACCTGCTGTCGCCCGCCGATGTCTACCGCATCGTGCCGCGCCGCACCTGGATCCGCCGCAAGGCCGAGGCCCGCCTGAGCCGCGACGAGTTCGACGGGCTGTACCGGCTGGTGCGCGTGCAGACGCTGGCGGAACTGGTCTTCGGCGATGCGGTGCGCGCGCAGGCATGGCTGCACAGCCCGAAAGAGCGCCTGGGTGGCGCCGCGCCGATGGATTTCGCCGCCGACACCCTCGGCTTCGAGGCCGTGCAGGCGTGGCTGCACGAAATCGACCAGGGCTACTTCGCCTGAGCCCGGCGTGATCCTCTGGCGCATCAGCAACTACGCCGACCTGTCGGGCACCGGCGGCGTGCTGCACCCCGGCCGCTGGCACCACCGAGGGCGCCCGATCGTCTACCTGGCCGAAAGTCCGGCGGCGGCGCTGCTGGAGGTGCTGGTCCATGTGCAGGTGTCGCATCCTGGCGAATTGCCGGCGCAGTACCAGTTGATGGAAGTCGCCTTGCCGGATGACGTGTGCAGCGAGGACGCCGTGTTGCCGGACACACCGGACTGGCACGCCGACGCCGAGGCCACCCGCCGCTGTGGCGACGAGTGGCTCGCGCAAAGGCGCAGCTTGCTGCTGCGCGTGCCGTCGGCCGTGGTCGGGCGCAGCTTCAACCGCCTGTTCAACCCGCTGCACCCGCAGGCCCAACAGGCGGTAGTGGTGTCGGTGGCACGGTACCCGTTTGATGCGCGGCTGTTGCGCTCGCCTTGATTCGCTCGCTGTTTCCAAGTAGTTTTCCGAGCAGTTTCCCGAAAGGCCGGAGCACTTGGCAAACTTGGCCATCAAGCCCACTCACCCCACGACTCAGCCAACGGCGCGCCATGTTCGACAACCCGCCAGACCTGCTCGCCAAGATCCGACTCGGCGAGGACACTTTCCTCGAATTGAAGGAAGTCCGTTTCGCCGGCCACCGCGTGAGCGCACCGCACCGGGATTCGCTGGCCGACGAACTGGCGGCCTTTGCCAACAGCCGGGGCGGTGTCTGCGTGCTCGGTGTGGACGACGGGCGCCAGGTGCAGGGCCTCCCGGTCGAACGGCTCGATGCTGTCGAGGACTTCGTGCGCGAACTCTGCCTGACCGGAGTGACGCCACCGCTGACCCCTGTCATCGAGCGACTCACGCTGCCCGACCCCAGCGGCATGGCACAGCCCGTCGTGCGCGTGGACGTGCCTCGCAGCCTGTTCGTCCACCGCAGCCCCGGCGGCTACCTGCACCGCGTCGGCAGCGCCAAACGGGAAATGGCGCCCGACTACCTCGCCCGCCTGTTCCAGCAGCGCAGCCAGGCCCGCATCATCCGCTTCGACGAACAGCCCGTGCCCGGCGCCACGCTGGACGACTTGCGCCCCGACCTGTGGCAACGCTTTGCCAGCCTGCGCCAGAAGGACAGCCGCGAGGTGCTGCTCGACAAGCTGGCGATGGCCCGCCCCGACGCCGACGGCACGCTGCGCCCGACCGTGACCGGCGTGCTGATGGCGAGCGCCGATCCGCGCCGCTGGCTGCCCAACGCCTTCATCCAGGCGGTGGCGTACCGAGGGACCGAGGTGGTCCCGCCCGGCGACCATCTCTACTACCAGATCGACGCCAAGGACATCACCGGCCCGCTCGACCAGCAGGTGCTCGCCGCCTGCCACTTCGTCATGAAGAACATGCGCGTGGCCGCCCGCAAGCACATGGGCCGCCAGGACTTGCCGCAGTTCGACCTGACCGCCGTGTTCGAGGCGGTGGTGAACGCCGTGGCGCACCGCGACTACGCGATCCACGGCGCCAAGATCCGCCTGCGCGTGTTCGCCGACCGGCTGGAGCTGTACTCGCCCGGCGCGATCCCGAACACGATGACGGTGGAGAGCCTGCCCTACCGTCAGGCCGCCCGCAACGAGGCGCTGACCAGTCTGCTCGCCAAGTGTGTGGTCGCCGAGGAGGACCAGGTGTTCACTGGCCGCAGCACGATGATGGACAAGCGCGGCGAGGGCGTGCAGGTGATCCTGGACAGCAGCGAGCGGCTTTCCGGGCAGCGACCGGTGTACCGGATGGTGGACGAGGCGGAGCTGGTGCTGGTGGTGCCAGCGGCACGATTCGGAGATGGCGACTAACCCGAACCAAGCCGAGCCAAGACCCGCTCAGACCCGCCGCTCAGACCCCAAGCGCCGCTCGATCAACCGACCAGTCGGCTCCCCCACTGGGGCCGACACAGCCACCGCCACCCCATCCTGCGCCACCGTCTGCGCCGGCCACCCTTCGTACACCAGCGCGCTGCGGAGAATGTCCACCACCCGCATCACGTCCGCATCCGACAGCGCCGGGTAGATCGGCAGGCACAGCACCTGCGCGGCGATCTCGTGCGCGACCGGCAGGTGGTCCTTGGCCGCAGAAGGCAGACCGCGGTACATCGGCATGTCGCTGAGCAGCGGGTAGAAGTAGCGGCGGGCATGGATGCCGCGCTGGCGCAGGCGGTCGTACACGGCGTCGCGGCTGAGCGGGTGGTCCGGGCCGATGAAGATGGGAAAGTACGAGTGGTTCGGCACCGTGTGCGGCGCGTCGTCCGGCACGCGGATGCCCAGCAGGCCAGCGAGCTGCTGCGTGTAGAGCCGGGCGATCTCGCCGCGGCGGGCGATGCAGTCGTCCACATGGCGCAACTGCATCAGCCCGAAGGCGGCCTGCACCTCGTTCATCTTGCCGTTGATGCCCGCCGCCATCACCGTGACCTCGTCGGCGATGCCGAAGTTCTTGAGGTAGTCGATGCGCTGCTTGGTCTTGGCGTCCGGGCAGATGATGGCGCCGCCTTCGATGGTGGAATACACCTTGGTGGCGTGGAAGCTCAGCACCGACAGGTCACCCCAGTTCAGCAGGCTCTTGCCCTTGTACTGCACCCCGAAAGCATGCGCCGCGTCGTAGATGACCTTCAGGCCGTAGGTGTCGGCGATCTTCTGGATGCGCTCGACATCGCAGGGCCGACCGTAGCAATGCACCGGCATGATGGCGGTGGTCTGCGGCGTGATGGCGGCTTCGATGCTGTCGGGATCCAGATTGCAGGTGTCCGGGTCGATATCGGCAAAGACAGGCTTCAGGCCGTTCCACAGCACCGAGTGCGCGGTGGCGGCAAACGAGTACGGCGTGGTGATGACCTCGCCAGTCACGCGCAGGGCCTGCAGCGCGGTGAGCAGGCCGAGCGTGCCGTTGGTGAACAGCGCCAGGTGCTGCACGCCCAGGTAGGCGGCCAGTTCGGCTTCGAGCTGCTGGTGGAAGGGGCCGCCATTGGTGACGAGCTTGCGGTCCCAGATCTTTTCCAGGTAGGGCATGAACTCCGCCAGCGGCGGCAGAAAGGGCTGGGTGACGTAGATGGGATGGTCAGGGTGCTCAGGGTGGTCAGCACTCATGCGGGTCTCCGTGGGATGCGTGGCCTTGGGGGGGTTCTGGGGATCGGTGGCGGCTTGCGCCGTGCTCGCGCCATGGCCCGCGGTGCCGGTCGGTGCCTTGCGGGTGACGGACTTCGGGGCGGTGGCCGACGACGACCTCGCCGACGACGCGGCCATCGACCGCGCACTGAAGGCGCTCAGGCCGGGCGGCTGGCTGGTGTTTCCGCCGGGGCGCTACCGACAGCAGCGCAGCGTGCTCGTCAGCGTGCCGGGCGTGACGCTGTGGGGGCCGGGCGCCACGCTGGAAGCGACCGACCCGCGTGACCACACGCTCGGCCTGCGCGCCGACGGCGTGCGCCTCTACGGCCTGACGCTCACCGCCACACCCGACCAGCGCCGCAGCGAACCAGCGCAGGCGCGCATCAGCGTCTACCGCGAAGGCCAGACCCCGCAGCGGGGCAATGTGGTGCGCGGCGTGACGGTCGATGGCGCCGGATCGGTCGGCATGCTGGTCTACGGCGCGACCGACTTCACCGTTGCCGGCAACACGGTGCGCAACACGCTGGCCGACGGCATCCACACTACCGGCGGCAGCCGCCACGGCCGTGTGCTCGCCAACCAGGTGCAGGACACCGGCGATGACCTCATCTCCATCGTGTCCTACGACAACGAGCCGGTGGTGCGCGACCTCCTCGTCGCCGACAACACCGTGTCCGGCGCCCGCTGGGGGCGCGGGCTGACGGTCGTGGGCGGCGCGCACATCACCCTGCGCGGCAACACGGTGACGGGCATCGCGCGGGCGGCCGGCGTGCTCATCGCGCAGGAGGGCAACTGGCGCACCCACGGCGTCCACGACGTGCGCATCGAGGACAACCGGCTGCGCGAGATCCAGACCCCTGCGGCACGCACGGGCGTCACCGCGGCGCCGACCGGCCATGCCGCCATCGAACTCCACACCCACGCGGTGCCGGACGGTGCAGCCGGTCTCGGGGACATCCTGCTGCGCGGCAACACGGTGGAGCACAGCCGCCACGGCACGCTGAACCACCGCGCCGGCCGCCTCGTGCAGACAACCCCTGGCGCGCAGCTCGATTGCCGCCGCTTCAGTGGTCATTGAGGACGACACCGGCGATCGTCGCCTGCGTGCGCCGCAGGCGGTCCACCAGCAGGTTCATCGTGCGCGCCTCGGTCTTGCCATGGCGGCCGACCAGCACCGACTGGCGACAGGTCGCGGCGATGACCCGAGCGTCGGCCGTGTGGCGCGCGGGGGGCGTGTCCACGATCACGCGGTCGAACTCGCGCTGCAGCTCGCGCAGCAGGATGCCGAACATCGGCTGCTGCAGCAGCTCCAGCGGGTTCGGCGGGGGTGCGCCGACCTGCATGATGAACAGGCCCGGCAGGTCCGCCGAGCGGTCGAAGGGCTTGGCCGGGCGGCGGCCGTTGAGCAGGTCGCTCAGGCTGGCGCGCTCTTTCAGTCCGAAGAGCTTGTGGATGCCAGGGTCGCGCAGGTTGCCGTCCACCAGCACCGTGCGCTCGCCGAGCTGGCTGAAGGTCACGGCCAGGTTCGCGGCCACGTAGGTGCGGCCGTCCCCGCTGTCGGGGCTGACCACGGCCAGCGGCTGGCGACCCAGCGCCTCGTCGTTGGCCATGATCTTGCTGCGCAGGTCGCGGAAGGCTTCGGCTTGCGCGCCATACGGCTCCACCGCCACCACCAGATCCGCGCCGCTCAGGCCCCGGCCATCGAGCGAATACGGGTAGTTGAACTGCTGCGACAACGCCCACAGCACGTCGGCCTGCGTCACAAGATCCAGCGCCACCGCCGCTTCGCCGAAGCGCAGCTTCATGCGGCGCTGCACCAGCAGGATGTGCGCGATGTCGCCGTCCGACAGCGGGCGCTTGGCGCGGATGATCTCGCCGATCGGGCGCAGCACGGCGGGCGGGCCGGCGTTCGGGGCCGGCAGGTCGAAGGAAAGATCGGGGCGGGCAGCGGCGGCCTGGGATGACATGGCGGGCGTGGCCGGGGGAGCCGGCACGAAAGCAGGAATGGAAACGGCAGCCGGGACTGGCGCAGGGACAGGCACTGGAACGGGAGCAGGCGCCGACACCTCGGACAGCACCGGCAGCGGCAGCGGCGCCTCCTCGGCATGGAAGCGCGCCCACGCCTGCTCGACCGCCGCCTGGAAACGCTGGCGGAACAGGGCCGGCGCGAACTGCTCGGCGTGCGCGCGGCAGGTCTGGGGGCGGATCGGCTGCGGCAGCGCCTCGAAGTCTTCGACCGCGGCGATGACCGCTTCGGGCGTCTGCTCCTGGAAGAACACGCCCGTGCGCTGCGCCGGGTGGCCGCGACCGCGCACCGTCTCCAGCGAGCCCCCGCGCCCGAAGGCGATCACCGGGGTGCCGCAGGCTTGTGCCTCGACGGGCGTGATGCCGAAGTCTTCCTCGGCGGCGAAGACAAACGCCTTGGCGCGCTGCATGTGGTCCACCAGCGCCGCGTCCCCGAGGAAGCCCAGCACCGACACGTTCGGCCCGGCGGCGGCGCGCACCTTGTCCATCTCCGGCCCGTCGCCGATGACGATGAGCTTCTTGTCCGGCATGCGCGAGAACGCCTCGACGATCATCGGCATGCGCTTGTACGGCACCATGCGCGAGGCGGTGAGGTAGAAGTCCTCCTTGTCCGTGCGCAGGGCAAAACGCCCCACGTCCACGGGGGGGTGGATCACGGCCGCGTCGCGCCGGTAGACCTTGCGCACCCGGCGGGCGATGAAGGCCGAGTTGGCGAGGAACTGGTCGACCCCGGCGGCGGTGCGGGTGTCCCACAGCCGCATGTAGTGCAGCAGCAGCTTGGCGACCGTGCCCTTGACGCCGGTGGCCATGCCCGACTCCTTCAGGTACTGGTGCTGCATGTCCCAGGCATAGCGGATCGGCGAATGGATGTAGCAGACGTGGAGCTGGTCCGGCCCGGTCAGCACACCTTTGGCGACGGCGTGGCTCGACGACAGGATCAGGTCGTAGCCCGAGAGATCGTGCTGCTCCATCGCCAGCGGCATCAGCGGCAGGTAGTGGCGGAAGCGTTTCTCGGCACCGGGCAGGCGCTGCACGAACGTCGTCTTGGCCACCTTGCCTTGCAGGAAGCCGCGCTCGTGGGGCTTCAGGAAATCGACCACGGCGAACAGGTCCGCCTGTGGATAGATCTTCAGGATCTCCTCGACGACTTTCTCGCTGCCGGCGTGGTTGACCAGCCATTCATGCACCACGGCAACACGGAAAGGAGCGGGCGGGGGGGCGGCTTGCATGGGCATGTCCTCAGGCGAAGTGCAGATCCATCACGTCCGCGAACTCGCGGGCGGCCCGCTCCCAGGTGAGCTGCGTGGCACGCTGGTGGCCACGTCGGCGCAGCTCGTCGGTCAGCGCAGGCGAGCCGAGCACGCGGCGCAGTTGCGCAGCCAGCGTGCTGGGGTCATCCGGGTTGCAGTACAGCGCAGCGTCGGCGCAGACCTCAGGCAGCGAGGCGCGGTCGGAGACCACCACCGGGCAGCCGCAGCACATCGCCTCCAGCGGCGGCAGCCCGAAGCCTTCGTAGAACGACGGGAACACGAAACATGCTGCGCCTTCATAGAGGGCGCGCAGTTGCTGGTCGCTGACGTAGCCGGTGCGCTGCAGGCGTTCGTGCTGCAGCGCACTGTCGGTGAAGATGCGCGTGTTGCCGCCCCCGGCCGCGACCAGCACCACGTCCGGGTCGTCGATCAGGCTCATGGCGTTGAGCACGGCGGCAAAGTTCTTGTTCAGCGACTGGCTGCCCACCGCCAGCACGTAGCGCCGCCCACGCAGGTCGAGCCGCTCGAACACGGTCGGGTCCGCCGGCAGGCGCAGGATGTGCTCACCGCCCTCGGGGATGACCTCGATGCCACGCGATGGGCGGCCGAAGTGGTGCGCCAGCTCGCTGGCGCTGAAGCGCGAGACGGTGGCGACGACCCGGCTACGGCGCATGAGCGAGCCGATCATCACGCGGTACCACTGCCGGAACGCGAAGCTGTAGTTCTGCGGATTGGCCACGGCCGCCGCATCGTGGATGACCGCGATCTGGTGGCGGTGGCGCAGCGGCGCGGTGTTGCACAGGTTGACCAGCGGCAGGCCCCCGGCTTCGGCTGCGAGCGCGGGCAGCTCGAACTGCTCCCAGCGGTGTCCGCCATGGCGCCCGGCCTGGCGCACGGACAGTCCCGGCGGTGGTGGCGTCACCAGCGTGGCCTGGGTGGGCGCGACAGCCTGGGCCTGTGGCAGCACGCCCGTGCGCATCCCGGCCTGCAGCAGCTCGATGGCGAAGCGGTCCACGCCAGTGGCCTGGCGGGTGAGAAAGCGGGCGTTGATCAGCATGGGGTCGGGGACGGTCCGCTCAGACGTGGGCCTTCAGGGCCGCGAGCCGGGCGGCGGCGGCGTGGGCCGAGTGGTCGGGCTGACCGGCCGAGCGGCGGTGCAGCCGGGCCAGCCGGTGCGCCAGCGGCAGCGGCAGGGCCATCACCCCCACCATCCACACCACCATCTGCAGCTTGCGGGTCCAGGAGATGAGCGGCCAGCGGCACACCGAGCGCAGCGCCTGGCGGACCACCGCACCAGGGGACGGCTGCATCGCCGCCTGCGCCTGCGGTCCACCGAAGCGGGCGCACATCACCACCGTGCGCGCCTCCCACGGAGCCAGCCCGAGCGGCTCGGCGTGCGGCAGGCCCAGCCGGTCCAGCCCCGCGGCCACGGCGTGCTTGCCCGCGGTGATGCGCTGCAGCTCGGACAGCAGGTTGCCGGAGTAGTTGTTGAAGACCAGGGCGTCGTCGTCAGGGGCGCGGTGGATGCGGTAGGCCCCCAGGGCACGCCGCAGGGAACGGATCTGTCCGTAGGCGGGGGCCAGCAGGATCGGCACCGAATCCGCGCCCGTGCGCCAGGCCGCCGTGTCCAGGGGCAGGATCTGGCGCAGGTAGTGGCGGTCATAGGCGTTGCCGGAGCCAGGGGGAGAGCCGTAGGCGCCGCACGCCCGCAGGAGCCGGGGCGCCTCGGTGTCGTGCAGCGCGCGTGGCACCTGGCGGTGCAGCGGATCGCCACCCGCATCGACCATGTCCAGCAGGAACTGCACCTTGGACGTGCCCGGTGTCCAGGCCGCGATGATCTCGGCGGCCGCGTCCGGGTAGAGCCAGTCGTCGGCGTCCAGGAACAGCACCAGCGCGCCCTGCGCCACTGCGAAGCCGGCGTTGTAGGCCGACGCCTGCCCGCCGTTGAGCTTGTCGATGATGCGCACGCGGTCGGCGTAAGGCGCGATCACGGCCATCGAGCCGTCGGTCGAGCCGTCGTCGACCACGATCACCTCGACCAGGTCGGACACCGTCTGCTCCAGGGCAGAGTCGATGGCACGGGCCACGAACTGCGCGTAGTTGTAGTTGTCGATGACGATGCTCAGCCGAGGAGCGGGGCGGGTGGTGGGATCGTGCATGGATCAGCTCGCCGGGTGCGCGGAGGGGTCGCCGACGGATCGCCGTGGCGCAGGAATCGGTTTCACCGTGGCGGCCAGCAGCAGCGCCAGCCCGATGCCCAGCGTCCAGGTGAACGCTCTCGGCACGCCGAGGTAGGGGTAGCGGTAGATCTCCATGAAGGTGATGAAGAAGATCGGGTAGAACAGCACCCCGACCAGCCGCGCCTCGCGGTAGGCCCGGAAGCACAGCCCGCTCACCAGCCCGATGCCCAGCATGTAGCCCAGGCCGCCGTAGAGCCCCAGATCGGACAGCGGCCCGAAGATGCCGGACGGGCTGTTGAATTCCTCGTCCTGGTAGGTGGCGAGGTACCAGTCGAACTGCGGTCCCGTGTAGCCCACCGCGTCCGAAAACGGCTTGCCGGCCCCGAAGGGCGCCCGGTGCAGCCACTCCAGCGTGAACTCGAAGGTCCAGGTCGGCCAGGGCATGTTGGCCAGCAGGCCGGCACCGTTGTTCAGCGAGGTGTAGTAGTAGCTCGCGAAGCGGCCGATGGCGAATTCCCAGAAGTCCATCTTGCCCTGGTAGGTGTCGGACGACCACGACCGGAAGTACTCGCTGGCACCGAAGAGCAGGACCACCATCGGGATCGCCGCATACGGGCCGACCGTGCGGGTCAGGGCCCAGCCGGTGCCGGCACGGGTCGAGGTCCAGCGCCCGAAGGTCAGTCCGAAGGGCACCAGCAGCTCGATCAGCGCCAGCCGCTCGGTCCAGACGTAGACCCGGAACAGCGTGAACAGGCCGAGCACCACGAACAGGACGTGCATCGCGCGGGGCAGCGCCTGCTCGCCCTTGTCGAGGAGCCGGAACGCGTAGACGGAGAAGAACACCGGCCCCATGTTGGCCAGCGAGGTCAGGCCCGGGGTCAGGGCGATGGTGTTGCGGTCGGGCTTGAACTCGCCGGTCAGCGTCTGGAACAACAGCACCGGGTTGAACACGAAGTCGCGGAACCAGATGACAAACGCGAACGTGGCCAGGCCACCGATGCCCAGCGCGGCGCGGTCCCAGCCCCGCCGGTCGCGCACCACAGGCACGGGGCCGAGCTGCAGCTGCGCCCCGAACCAGCCCGCCAGCGCGATGGCCAGGATCATCATCCCGCCGAGCTGCAGATAGTGCGCATCGAGCACGGCCACACCACGGATGGTCAGCGCCGGGTGCGGCAGATCCCCTGCGTAGGAGATCAGCACCATCAGTGGCAGCAGGAAACCGACGGCGATCCCCGCCGGAGCGCACCACCACGGCATGGGCATGGCCGCGCCTGTCGACCGGGTGTTCGTCATGCCGCCATCTCCCCACGCAAGCGGATCAACACCCCCGCCGACAGCAGCATCACCGTCGTCTCGGCTCCCAGGATCGCCCAGCCGTAGGCGCTCTGGCGGTCGAGCAGGAACAGGCACGCGCAGAAGGCCAGCGTCGCGGCGAGCTGGATCAGGGCGTAGCGCCGCTCCTGGCCCAGCGCGATCAGCGACTGCATGCCGAACAGGTTGGCCATCCCCTGCACCGGGATGCTGAACGACAGCAGCAGGATCAGCAGCACGGCGATCGGCACCTCGGTCTTGAAGACATACGCCGCGATCCACGGCGCCGCGGCCATGCAGACCGCGCTGATCACCGTGCCGATGGCCAGTGTCACCACCATCAGCCGGCTGCCCAGCGCCATGGCCGCCAGCGGCGTGCGCGAGGCCAGTCCGGAGATGCGCACGAAGCCGAGCTGCTGCACCGGCAGCATCACCGCCTGCCCCGCCATGCGCACCCGCAGCGCGAGGTTGGCGGCGCCGACGGTGGCGGGGTCGGCGTGCATTCCGAGCAGCGCGATGCCGCCATTGGTGAGCATGGCACCGTTGACGTTGCCGAACACGATGGCCGACGACTGGCGCAGCAGCTCGCCGATGTAGCGCCGCTCGATGGGCGCGCGCCGCACCAGCCCGTGGCGCGCCAGGAAGAACCAGGTCACGCCGCTGGTCAGCAGCGACACCAGCGCGTAGACGCCGAGTGCGCTCTCCATCGTCGCCACCCGGGGCACCACCACCAGCAGCACCGCGATGCCGATCAGCCGCACGCCGCTGGTGATGAGCAGCAGCAGCCGCGTCTGCTCCAGCGCCCGCACATACCAGCCAGCGTCGAAGGCAAAGCCCACCAGATAGGCGCTGGAGGCGAGCATCAGCGGCCATTCGGCGTGCGCCCGCAGCTGCCACAGTGCCCCGCCTGCCACGCTCACCACCCCCGCGCACAGCAGCAGCTTGGCGGCCGTGATGTTCCACAGGATGCGGTGGACGCTGGCGGCGTCCTTCTGGTGGCGGGCGACCTCGCGGATGCCGTACCAGTCGAAACCGAACTCGATGACCATGCCCAGGAAGGCGGCCAGCGCGGCGTAGAACGAGACGATGCCGTAATCGTGGATGCCCAGCGTGCGTCCGCAGATCACGGCGAAGACGAGCGGGAACGCGAACGTGGCGACGTGGGTCATCGCCAGCTCGATCAGCTTGCGCACGGTGGAGGCGCGGTCAGTGGCCATCAGCGGACATCAGCAGACATTCATGACCACGCCGACCAGATCGACCCGCTGCGCCCGCAGTCCGCCGACCAGTTCGCGCAGCTGGGTCGCCGTGCTGTGGTCCCGCCGGCCGACGACCAGCGCCTGGGCGCAGGCGGTGGCGATCACGCGGGCGTCGGCCGTGCCGTGGGCCGCCGGGGTGTCGACGATGACGCGGTCGAACTTGCGCGTCAGCTCGCGCAGCAGGGTGCGGAAGGTCTCGCGCTGCACCAGTTCCTGCGGATTCGGCGGCGCCGCACCCACCTGCAGCACATGCAGGTTGGGCAGCACGTCGATGCGGTCCAGCTCGCCCGCCACCTGCCGGTCGGCGAGGATGGCGGTCAGCCCCGGCCGCGCCGGCAGGTCGAACAGCGTGTGCAGCCTGGGTGCGCGCAGGTTGGCGTCCACCAGCACCGTGCGCTGGCCCATCTGGCTGAACGCCACGGCCAGGTTGGCGGCGATGTGGGTGCGGCCATCGCCTGGCGCCGGGCTGACCACGGCCAATGCGGCCGGCTCCGCACCGCCGGGGCGCAGCATGATCTGGGCGCGCAGGTCGCGGTAGACCTCGGCGCGCTCGCCCTGCGGGTCGACGGCCGTGACCAGCTCAGCCAGGTGCGGGGCGACCTCGGTGGTGGTGCAGGCGTAGCTGAACTGCCGCGCCAGCGCCTGCGTCACGTCGCTGGGCTGCACCAGACGCAGCGCCACGGCGGCATCGCCGAAGCGCAGCCCGCGCTCGGCCTGCAGCGCCATGATGCGCGCCACCTCGGCGTCCCCCAGCTGGCACTGCCGGCGCAGGATGTCGCCCAGGCTCAGCGTGTGCTGCGGCTCGACGGTGAAGCCGGCCTCGTCCATCGGGGAGACCCGACTGAGTTCGAAGTCGCGTTTCATGTGCATGGTCACGCCGGCAGGCGGCCCGTGGACGCACCCGGCTTGGGTGCGTTGCGTCCGAGCCGCGGCAGCGACAGAGCCTTGCCCTTGCCGGCGAGCTGGCGGGCCGGGATCTCGACCAGCAGCGGCAGGTCGAGCAGCTCCGGCACGTCGTCGGCGCAGCGCAGGCGGCGGTTGCGCTGCTCCTGCACCAGCACCACCGCCAGCGCCAGCACGGAGCCCAGCAGCGCCGCCACGCCGAGGTTCACCTCCATCTGCGGCGACGACGCCAGCGCCGGCGGTGCGGCGGTCTTGAGCACCGACACGTTGCTCATGCGCGCCTGGCTCTCGGTGGCGCTCTGCGTGCTGCGGCCAGTCACGGCGTCGAAGGCGGTCTGCGCGTTCTGCACGTCCTTCTGCAGCACGCGGGCCTCGTCGCGGCGCGTCGTGAGGTCGAGCACCTTGGTGCGCTGGGCCTCCAGGGCGGTGCGGACCTGCTCCAGGCGCTGCTGGTTGACGGTGTCGTTCACGCCCAGGCTGGCGGCCACGCGGCGCGACTCCGAGGCGAGCTGGCTGCGCAGCTGCGCCACCGCGGCGCGCTGCTCGACGATCGACGGATGGCGGTCGCCCAGGCGGGCGCTCATCTCGTTCAGGCGCGTCTCCTGGCGCAGCACCTCGGCCGAGAGCGTGCTGACCACCGGGTGGTTGATGACCTCGGGCGACTTCTCGGGGTTGGCGCGGGCCTGCGACTGGCGGCTGCCGGACTCGCCGGTCTGCGCCTGCAGCGCCACCAGCTGCGACGACAGCTCGTTCAGCCGCGCCGTCTCCACGTCCAGCCGCTCCTCGGCCCCGCCAATCGTCAGCAGGCCATGCTGGCGCTGGAACTCCGACAGCTTCGCCTGTGCGGCGTCCAGCGTGGTGCGCAGCTGGGTGGCGCGCTCGTCGAAGAAGGCGGTGCTGGTACGCGCCGGCTCCACGCGCAGGGCCAGGCTCGTGTCGACATACGCCTGCACATAGGCATTGGCGATCTGCGCGGCTGCCTCGCGGCTGTCGGCGGTATAGGCGATGGAGATGACCCCGGACTCCTTGGTCGGCCGCACCTCCAGCTTCTTCTTCATGCGCGCGGCCTGCCATTCCTCGAACTCGCCGAGCCCGTTGGTCTTGCTGCGCCAGAGCTGGTGGGCGGCGTCGTTCGGGTCGCGTGTCATGCTGGTGGCGGCCATCACGGCGCGGGCCACCCGCTCGCTCTGCAGCAGATCGACCTGGGTGGCCATGTAGGCCGCCGCCTGTCCGGCCTGCTGCTGCGGCGACACCGCCAGCGGATCCGCCGACTTGATGTCCACCAGCACCATCGACGTGGCGGTGTACTGCTTGGGCAGCAGGGTGCTGACCAGCGCGGTCAGCGCCAGCACGGTGGCCAGCACCAGTGCGGCGGTGGCCCAGCGCGCCTTCAGCGTCAACAGGAAACGGGCAAGTGACATGGGTTTTCGTGTTTACAAGTTGTAACTTTACAAGATCCGGATGTCCGGTCATCGGCATCAATTTGGGCCTTCCTTAACCCAGAAAGACACCCTTCAGCCGAGGGAGAACACCGACATCACCCCTACCCAGGCAAGGGGTCATGCACCCGGAAGCCGAAAAAACGATCCAGTACTGGCAGATTTCCCAGCACATGATGACTTATCGTTTGAAATGCACCAAAAATGAAGTCAATTGCACGAAGAACCATGAAATCCGATGGCACTTCATCTGGCCTAGAAACAAGCCGGGAATAATGCATGAAAGCGTTGCCCCTCGGACCAAGCTCGCATCAATTGGGAAGACTTTGTATGAAAAAGAAACACGATCACTCGACCGACTCACCCAATCTGAACTCTCTGAACACCTTCGTGGCCGGCGCCCGCCGCTTCCGCGAGGAGCGTCAGCCCCGGCACTCGCGCGTGATGGAGCGGCTGCACCTGCGGGTGGACCAGCTGCTGGCGGCCTTGCTGCTGCTGGTGTTCAGCCCGGTGTTCCTCCTTGTGGCCCTGCTGATCTGGCGCAAGGACGGCGCGCCCATCCTGTTCGGCCACTACCGCATCGGCCAGCATGGCAAGCTCTTCCGCTGCCTCAAGTTCCGCAGCATGTACCTCGATTCCGACGCCATGCTGCGCGATCTGCTGGCAAAGGACGCCAACGCCCGCGCCGAATGGGAGCGCGACCACAAGCTGCTCGACGACCCGCGCATCACCCCCATCGGCAACTTCCTGCGCCGCACCAGCCTGGACGAGCTGCCGCAGCTCCTCAACGTGCTGCGCGGCGAGATGAGTCTGGTGGGGCCGCGGCCGATCACGCTGGCGGAGCTGCCGCGCTACGGGCAGGTGCGCTGGCACTACCTGAGCGTGCGCCCCGGCATGACCGGGCTGTGGCAGGTCAGCGGGCGCAACGACACGACCTACGACGAACGGGTTGAACTTGACCGCGTGTTTGTCGAAAAGCACAGCGTGCGCATGCGCCTGAGCATCCTGGTCCACACCTTGCGTGTGGTGCTGCTGGGCAGCGGCGCACGCTGACCCTCTCCACCGCGAGAGACCGTGAGACCGTGAAAGTGATCCCGCCATGACCAGCCGTGTGCTCCACCTCGTCAGCCGCCTGCAACCGGGCGGCCGGGGACAGACGCTGTGGCCGACCGTGCTCGCGCTGGCCGACACCGGCCTGCCCCAGAGCCTCGTGCTGATGGACCACCGCGACGCCGCGCAGGCCCGGCTGATGCTGCCGACGGCGGTGCGGCTGGTCGAGGACGCACCGGCCCGCGTCGGCCTGCCTGCCATCCGCCGCGCCGCCAACGCCCTGCGCGGCGAACTGGGCAGCGAGGTGGCGCTGGCGGTGCACCTGCATGGCCTGCCTGCCGGGCTGCTGGGGCGGCATGTGCTGCGCGGCTCCTCGGTGCAGGCGCCGCTGTTCTTCCACCTGGACAACGACGACCTCGTGGCGCGGCTGGTGCGCGGGCTCGACCGCTCGGCCTTCCGCGTGCAGCGCAGCCGGGTCGAGGCGCTGGACACCGCCGGACGCGGCCTGCCGGCCGATCTCTCGGACCCGGTCGACGAGGTCTATTTCCAGACGCCCCGCGCCGAGGCCGACACGCCGCTCATCGTCACCACCGGCCGCGCCGACGACCTCGTCTACGCCCAGGCCTTCGTGCAGCTCGCCGTGATGCTGACCGGGTTGCGGCCGGCACTGACCTTCGGCTGGATCGGTGACGCCGGCCCGTCGGTGCGGCAGATGCTGCAGGCGGCCCAGATCAGGCTGCTGCGCGGCGCGGATGCGGCCGAGCGCGCCGCGGCCCTGTGCGGCGCCTGGGTCTACGTCGCCCCGGACGCCACCGGCCTGGACACGCGCGGCATGGCGGAGGCGATGGCCGTCGGCGTGCCATGTCTGGGCCGCCAGGTGCCGGCCTACCGGGCGCTGATCGTGCATGCGCTGTCAGGGTATCTCTGCAACCGCAACAACGACCTGATCAGCGCCATTGCCCGCCTGGTCGAGGCCGCACCGCTGCGCCACGACCTCGGGCAGGCCGCCCGCACCCGGGCACGCCACCACCACGGACACCACCGCTTCCGGGCGTCGATGCTGCTGGCGCACGGGCTCTCGCCAGTGCAGGTGCCGCGCAGCGATCTGGCGGTGGTTTAAGGCATCGGCGCCTGCGGGTACAGCGTGCCCAGCACCTGCCGGGCACTGCGCTCCAGCACCTCGCGCAGGGCCTGCGCGGTGGCCGTGGTGTCGGTGTCCGTCTGGACGTGCCGCGTCGACCACACCCCGTCCAGCGCCGCCCGCTGCGACTGCAGTGCCTCGCCCACCACCGCGCGCCACTGCACCGGCGCCTCCGACTGCGCCCACTGCCCGCGTCCGCGCCCGAAATGCGCCACCGCCAGGTAACGCAGCAGCGCCGCCTCGACCGCCGCATCCAGTGCCTCGGGCTGCCAGCCCAGCCACGACTCGTCCAGCCCGCGCACGAGGTTGACGCCATGCGCCAGCCCCATCGCCCCCAGCGCCCCGAGCACGCCACCGGTGATCAGCCCGCCCCCGAGCGTCAGTCCGCCCGTGGCCAGATCGGCACCCAGCCCGGTGAGCGCACCCGACAGCATGCCGCCGACCACCGCCGCCGTGCCGCTGCCCACCCGCTCGCGCCGGTCGAACTGGCCACCGACGCGGGCGAGGATGTCTTCGGCCGCAGCCTGGCCTTCCAGCGCGTGCAGGTGCAGCAGGTCGCTGGTGCTGCTGCGCACCTCGCTGTCCAGCCGTGCCAGCAGCGCCGCCTGGGCCGTCTGGCGCGGATCGGCCTCGTCGCGGCGCAAGCCCAGCGCGCTGCCCACCTGCCGCAGTGCCGACCGCAGCGACCCCGCCTCCGGCACCGTCTCGCGGGCGTGGGCGACGCGGGCCAGGCTCTCGGCCAGCGTGCGCATCGACGCCTCGAAGGTGGCCAGCCGCTGCGCCTGCCAGAGCCCGCGCAGCCGGCCCATCAGCGGCTGACGCTCGGGCGGCAGCGCGGCCTCGACCGCCTGCAGCAGCGTCAGCTCCTGCACCCAGCAGCGCGCGAACGCATCCATCGGCAGCACGGCACGCACCTGCGGGTGACCGGCCAGGTGCGTGCGCCAGCGTTCGATCTCGGCGGCCTCCTGCGCGGGCTGGCCCGGTGCGCCCAGCTGGTTGAGCAGCACGATCACCGGCAGGCCCGTCCACGCCAGCAACTCCATCTCCGGTGCCACATAGCCCGCCGCGTCGGGCGACTCGGCGGCGCTGACGAGGTAGAGCACCACGTCGGCCTCGTCGCGCACATTGCGCAGCGCCATCTGGCTCGCCCAGAACGCCCGGTCGCGCCAGCGGTCCCACACCTCGGTGAGCAGCCAGCCGACCGGGTTGCCGGACTGCTTCATGCGCCTGGCCAGCCGCACGCTGTCGCCGAAACCGGGCGTGTCCCACAGCGTGAGCGACTCGCCCTGCGGGGTCTCGACCATGCGGTGTTCGTCGGCGAAGTCGGTGACGTGGGTGGCATCGCGCACGGTGCCGATGTCGCGGCCGAGCAGGGTGCGCGCGAGCGTCGTCTTGCCGATGTTGGTGTGCGAGACCAGGCTCAGCGCGAGGGTGTTGTCGCGGCGGCTCATGCCGTGGCTCCGGCCGCGGCGCCATCGAGCTGCTGGCGCACGGCGCTGGCGGTCGGCTCGATCGGCACCCCGCCGCGCACCGCCAGCAGCGCCATGCCCACATCGGTCGCCAGCGCCTGCCACGCGGCGCGGCGCTGCGCGATGCGCTCGGGCGCGGTCTGGCCGAAACGCTGGACAAAGCTGCTTTCCTCGACCACCAGCACCCCGCGTGGCGCACCGGCCTGGCGCGTGGCGGTCTGCAGGGCGCGCAGCCAGCGGCCGTGGACCTCGGCCTCCGGCGTGGCGGACAGGTCGAATCGCGCCAGCAGCAGCGTCGGCCGGCCGACCAGCGACTGCTGCAGTGCCACCTCGTCCTCGCTGCCGTAGGCGCGCACGGGCATCACCTGCCACTGCATCGCCTCGCCCAGCAGCGGATGCAGCCACTGTCGCAGCGCCTCGTGTTCGGCGGGTGTGGCGGCGTCCTGCGCATAGGGCAGCAGCGTCACCCGCGCCTGCTCGCGGCGCTGCTGGCGCCGCAGTGCGTCGAAATACGGATCCCCGTCCAGGCGCAGCGGAAACCGCTTGGCCCACCACAGCGCCCGCAACCCGCCCAGCGCCGCCAGCAGCAGCCGCGGCACCACGACAAACAGCGCCAGCGTCAGCGCCTGCAGGTGGATCCACGGCGCGGCGCTGTTGGCGGGGGCCGGCGCGGGCAGGGTGCCGCCGACTTGCCGCAGCGCCTCGAATCCTGCCAGGTCGGGCAGCGTGATCGGCGAGACCACGAAAGGCGACCACTGCAGCCCGTGCAGCGCCTGCTGGGCCGGCCAGTAGAGCGCGCCCAGCACCTGATGCACGGCCGCCGCATCGAGGAAGGTGCTGGCCCAGCCGGCGCGGTAATCCAGCCCCAGTCCGCGCAGGTACAGTCCGGCGATCACCCCCAGCGCCAGCCCCGCAGCGCCCAGGTGCATCAGCACGCCCGCCCGCGCCAGCGACAGTGGCGCACTGGCGGCCACCCAGGTCTGGGCGACGCGGTCATAGACCGGCTCCTGGCGGGCGCCGCGCAGCAGGCCGCGCAAGTCCAGCATCCGCCGCGCCAGCCCCCGGCGCAACCAGCCCCCCGGCAACGGCAGCACCAGCAGCAGATAGACCAGCAGGTTCCACGCGACCAGCCCCCACACCCCCGTGCCCAGCAGGTTGACACGCTGCCCCGCCCCCACGGTGTCGGCCACGAACCCGAGCACGGCGCCCAGCAGCAAGGCCGCCACCGCCCAGCGGCGGTGCCAGAGGCGGTGGGACAGCCACGCCTGCACCGGCGCGGCGCGCGGGGCCAGGCGGCGCACGGCAGCGTCGGCGCGGGTGGCGACGAAACGGTCGGCGCGGGCAGAAGGGTCGGCGCCATCGAGCGCCACGCGGGTAGCCCAGCGGCGGTCCTCGGCGGTCCAGAGCGGGTGGTCGGTCCCGGCGGTCTCGAACGCCTGGACCAGCAGCACTTGGCGGGCGGTCGTTTCATCCATCCGGCGACTGTACCGTGCAGACCCACGCCCACGCCGATCCGACAGGATGGGCCGTTCAGCGCCGCTTCATCCAGCCATTTCCCGTGTCACACGGCACCACACTCACGGCATGTGCGTCATCCGGCTGTTCCTGCTCCTGCTGTGCCCTGCCCTGGCCGCTCCGCTGCGGTCGGGCGGTGCGGTGTGGGCACCGCCCTGGTCAGCCGCCACCTCTGGCCGGCTCCGCACACACCTGCACCCACGGCCGCTGTGGCGACCACGCGGCCGGGAGCCCCCAGGAATCGGCTGATGGCCTGATCGACCACACCGCCGGCGCCTTCGCCCAGGAGCGCCGGCTTTGTCACGTCCGTACGTCCGCCACACCCCGGCCACACCCCCACCACACCGGTCCGGCAGACACAGCAGCGGCCTTTTCATGAAAGCTTGCACTCACTTTCAAGAAAGCGCCCTCCCCTGCCCTCAGACTGTGGCTTACCGTGCGAAAGACGTGCCTGGCAGTGCGTCTTACCGCGGTAAGACGCGCCCCACACCCTGCCAGAACCCGTGGCCGCACAGGCAGATCGCCCAGCAGCACCATGCCGTCCACAGCGTGTGGCTGGGGTAATGCGCCCCGCGCACCAGCTGCGCCGTGCCAAACAGCACCCCCACCACCAGCACACCGGCCAGCCACCGCCGTGCCCACCGCGCCGTGTGCGGGCGCAGCACGAAGTAGCCGCTCAGGAAGGCAAACGCCCCCGCCGCATGGCCGGAAGGAAAGCAGTGCCCCGACCCGCCATCGCCGACGCCCCAGCGCCAATGCGAGACGTACTGCGCCACACCACCGAACTCCGCCAGATCCCAGGGGCAGCTCGTCAGGCTCACCCGCTTGAGCGCCGGCACCAGCAGGACCGCCGCCAGCGTGAGCAGCACCCAGCCGATGCGTTCGCGCTGCGACAACGCGGCGAACGCCGGCAGCGGCCGCCAGATCCCCGCCACCAGCCCCAGCAGCGCGGCCCACGCCAGCCAGCGTCCGCCCTCGTGCAGCAGGCCACGGGTCCACCAGGCGTCGCGCAGCGCAAAGCCCTCGGCCGATCCGAACCAGCGCACCACCACCAGATCCGCCCCCGCCGCATCCCAGCCGATCACCGCGGCCAGCCCCAGCGCCAGCCAGGCCAGATCCCGCCGCCAGTCCGCGGTCACGGCGCCGCCTTGCGGCAGTCGCGCAGCAGATCCCACTCCCGGGCATACAGCGCGGTGCGCACGTCGGCCAGCCCGAGCACGGTGTGGAAGAGGTGGTCGTGCGCGGCAGGCTGCGCAGCGCGGCGGCGCAGACAGTCGGTGTCCAGTGCGGCCGCGCGCGTCAGCCCCTCGGAGAACCACATCACCATCGGCACCTGCTTCTGCACATCCGGGGCGATGGCGTAGGGCAGGCCGTGCAGGAACAGGTTCGACTCGCCCAGCGACTCGCCGTGGTCGGAGACGTAGACCACCGCGCTGTCCACCTCCGCCGACCGGGCCTGGAGCCTGGCGATCAGCGACGCCAGCACATGGTCGGTGTAGCGCAGCACGTTGTCGTAGGCGTTGACGATCTCGGCGGGCGAACACTGGCGCAGGTCATCGTGCTGGCAGGCGGGCTGGAACTGGGCGAATTCCGGCGGGTAGCGGCGGAAGTACGACGGCCCGTGGTTGCCCAGCTGGTGCAGCACCAGCACCTGCGTGCCCTTGGCCTGCGCGAGCCGCTCGTCCAGGCCGTGCAGCAGCGCCTCGTCCAGACAGCGGCCGTCGCTGCACAGACCCGGCGGGTTCTGCTGCAGCACCTCCTCGCTCGGCAGTCCTTCGCACACGCCCTTGCAGCCCGACTGGTTGTCGCGCCACAGCACCCCCACCCCGGCCCGGTGCAGCACGTGCAGCAGCGACTCGCTCCCCCGGATCGCCGCCTCGTCGTAGTCACGCCGCCCGACGGGAGCGAACATGCACGGCACCGACACCTCGGTGTTCGTGCCGCAGCTCGTCACCTGGCGGAAATTCACCAGCCCGGGGATCTTCGCCAGCGCCGGGGTCGTCTGGCGGGCATAGCCGTTCAGGCCCCAGTTCGCGGCCCGTGCCGTCTCGCCCACCACCACGACCAGCACCGTCGGCCGGGTGCGCGTCTGCATCTGCGGGCCGGGCTGGGCGTCCAGTCCGATGGGCTGACGCGGCTTGGCCGCCCCCTTGAGATCCTGGGCCACCACGCTGCCGGTGGACCACAGCACGTTCGTCGGCGTGATCAGGTAACGGATCTCCTTGTGGTTGCGCATCAGCGAGGCCAGCGGCTGGAACACGGCCAAGACCGTTCCCACCAGCACGACCAGCCCCCCGACGGTCCACAGCAGCCGCAGCCCCAGCACCCGAGCCCAGGACCGCTGGCGCAGCGGCACCCACCACAGCAGCGCGATCGGCAGCGCCGCCTGCAGCAGCACGCGCGCGGCGAACCCGAGACTCAGCAGCTCGCGTGCCTCGCCCACGTCGGTGCGCAGCGCATTGCGCAGCATCGACGGGTCCAGGTAGACCCCGAAGGTCTGCATGAAGTGCGTTGCCCCGGCCGCCACCACCAGCAGCAGCGCCAGCACCGGCTTGAACAGCCGCCCGTGACAGAGCAGCGCCAGCACCACGAAGTTCAGCGCCAGCAGCCCTGCCCCCAGCGCCGCGGCAAATGCCCAGGTACCGGACTCGCCCCACTCGCGCCCTCGCAAGGCGGCGGAGAAAAACGGCGCGTGGCAGGTCAGCGCCCACAGCAGGCTCACGGCCAGCAGCACCCACTCGGTAGGCACACCGGCGGAACGGTCTCGGAAAGGGGTATCAGTATCAGTAGCGGTGTCGAGGGATCGGAGCATCAGGGAAGTGAACCGGATGGAAATGAATCGAACCTGAGTGCCGCCGAAGGGTGCCCGCAGCGGTCAGGACCGTTGCAGCGGCGCGGGATTCTCCCCGAGCGTTCCCTGCACACGACGTAGGATGATCCCGACCTACCCCCGTCCCGAGGAGAGCCTGCGCATGAACCCCGCCAAGATCCTGGTCGCCCAAGGTGGTGGCCCGACCGCCGTCATCAACCAGTCGCTCGTCGGCGTCGTGCTCGAAGCGCGGCGACACCGCGGCGTCGAGTGCGTCTACGGCGCGCGCCACGGCGTGCGCGGCATCGTCAACGAAGACCTCGTGGACCTGACGCAGGAGACCAGCCACAACCTGGAACTGGTCGCCGCCACGCCGTCGTCCGCGCTGGGTTCGACCCGCGACAAGCCCGATGAGGCGTATTGCCGCGAGATCTTCAAGGTGCTGCAGGCGCACCAGATCGGCCAGTTCTTCTACATCGGCGGCAACGACTCGTCCGACACCGTGCGCATCGTCAGCGAGCAGGCGCAGGCGGCGCGCTACGACCTGCGCTGCATCCACATCCCCAAGACGATCGACAACGACCTCGTCGGCAACGACCACACGCCTGGATTCCCGAGTGCAGCGCGCTTCGTGGCACAGGCATTTGCAGGCGCGAATCTGGACAACGCGGCGCTGCCCGGCATCTACGTCGGTGTCGTGATGGGGCGCCACGCCGGTTTTCTGACCGCAGCCTCGGCGCTGGGCAAGAAGTTCGACGACGACGGCCCGCACCTGATCTACGTGCCGGAGCGCACGTTCGACATCGAGCGTTTTCTCGCCGACGTGAAGGCGACCTACGACCGCCTCGGCCGCTGCGTCATCGCCGTCAGCGAAGGCATCCACGACGCGGCCGGCACGCCCATCATCACCACGCTGGCCAAGGACATGGAGTTCGACGCCCACGGCAACGTGCAGCTCTCGGGCACCGGGGCGCTGACGGACCTGCTGTGCGAGGAGATCAAGCGCCGGCTGGGCATCAAGCGGGTGCGCGGCGACACCTTCGGCTACCTGCAGCGCAGCTTCATCGGCTGCGTCAGCGACGTGGACCAGCGCGAGGCGCGCGAGGTCGGCGAGAAGGCGGTGCAGTTCGCGATGTGGGGCGGGCGGGATGGCTCGGTGGCGATCCAGCGCGCCGGTTATTACGCCGCGGACTACAAGCTGCTGCCACTGGACGCCGTGGCTGGCAAGACGCGCACGATGGAGGACGAGTTCCTCAGCGCCAGCGGCACCGACGTGACCGATGCGTTCCGGCTCTACCTGCGCCCGCTGCTCGGGTCGGGGATGCCGGATGCGTTCCGCTTGCGGCCGAATCCGGTCGCCAAAGTTCTGAACAGGAGACCCGAATGAACATCCTTCACACCGCACATGCTCCGGATCTGCCTCGCCGGCTGGTGCTGCAACACGCGGCGTTCCTGCTCGGCGGTACCGCAGCCCTGCCCGGCTGGGCGCTGAGCGAGCTGGACGCGACGCAGGGACTGCGGGCGGCGCTGGAGCGGGGCGCCGGCTCGGCGGTGAGCCTGCTGGGGCGCGACGGCGGCTATCTGAACAACCCGCTGGTGCGCATCGCGTTGCCGGAATGGCTGCAGCAAGGCGCCAAGCTGCTGCGCACCTTCGGACAGGGCGCGAAACTCGACGCACTGGAAACCGCGATGAACCGGGCGGCGGAACAGGCCGTGCCCGCCGCCAAGCCGCTGCTGGTGAACGCGGTGAAATCGATGTCGGTTCAGGACGCCACCCAGATCCTGCGCGGCGGCGAGACCTCGGTGACCGATTTCTTCGCCGACAAGACCCGCACGCCGATGGGCGAGAAGTTCCTGCCGATCGTGACGACCGCGACCGAGAAGGTGGCACTGGCCCAGAAGTACAACGCCATCGCGGGCAAGGCCAAGGCGCTCGGCCTCGTCAACGACCAGCAGGCCAACATCCAGCAGTACGTGACGGGCAAGGCGCTGGACGGGCTTTACCGGATGATCGGCGAAGAAGAGAAGAAGATCCGGCAGGATCCGATCGGGACGGGGAGCAAGATCCTGCAGTCGGTGTTCGGGGCGCTGAAGGGGTGACAGCGGCCGGCTAACGGCGCAGCGCGGCTGCGGTCGCGTCGAGCCAGTCCTGCACCACGCCGCGTGCGGCCCACGCGGCGCGAATCAGCCACAGATTGCGCGCCGTCGTCTCCGGCTCCCACGGCTCGCGCACGGCGGCGAGCGCGTCGGCGAGGTGCCGGGCGGCGGCGGATTCGTCTTCGCGCAGCACGGCCAGCTCCAGCAGCGTCGCGTGGTCCCAGTAATCGGGCGCGCCGGCCGCGATGCGCCGCTCGACCGCATACGCCACCACCGGCAGCAGCGCCAGTCGGCGCGGGTCAGGTGGCGTGGTCAATTCCATCAGCGTGGCGGCGTTGACGCCGGGGTAGGCGTCGCGCCAGTCGACCTCGAAGCCTTGCAGGTAAGTAGCGATGGCCTGGTCGAGCCACCGCCGTGCGGCGCCCGCGTCACCCGCCTGCACGGCCGCTTCCCAGCGGTCCTTGTAGATGCGGCCCAGCAGCCCGTTCGATTCGCCGCTGGGGCCGTGGCGGGCGATGACGGCCTGCAGCACCGCCTCGGCCTCGTCGCGGCGGCCCAGCCGGTTGAGCGCGAAACCAAGCTGCTCCTGCACCAGCCGGGTCTGTGCAATCGCCTCGGGCAGTTGCGCGACCAGATCGACCATCGCTTGGTGCTCCTTCACGGCGCGGTAGGACAGCAGCAGATCGACCAGCGTGCCGGCGTCCAGCGATTCGAGCGGACCTAGCGCAGCAGCGGCCTCTCGCACGCGGGCCGGATCGTGCGTGCAGCGGGCGACTTCCAGCGTCTGGCGGGCGTCCTCGGCGGCGGGGATGCGGTCGCGGAAAACATCGGTGCTCAGGCGGGACAGCTCGGATGGTGGCAGGCCATGGAAGAAGCGAAAGGCGGGGCGGCCCTGGTCAGCGCGCACGGGCTGCAGGCCGGCCGCCGTGACGGCCGGTGCGATGGTGTCACGGTAGGCGGTGTCGAAATCGACGGTCACACCGGAGGGCAGCGTCTGGCGGCCGAAGGGCATGAGGACGAAGCACAGGGGAGCGGGCACGGGGTTCTCCATCAACCAGGTTCAGTCGTGTTTTACACGAGCTTTCACCACCCGCTCAACCACCTCCAGGCGTTCGACCAACTCGGCCTTGCCGAGCGCCTTCGCCAGACACGCCAGCAGATCCAGATGGGTACACACTGAATCACACTCCGCAGGATTGATCGGATGGGCGTCCAACACCTTTTCGTATGCCCGGACCACACGATCCCGATCGACGTGGGTCTTTGCTGGATCCGGACCAGCCAGCAGCCAGGCCACCACCTCGGCTTCGGCTGTCATCAGGTGGTCCCAGATGCCGCCCTTGGCCGATCGGGCCTTCTTCTGCGCTTCCTTGCCTGCTTGCGCAGCCAGTTCTGTCAGCGGGGCGGCATCACTCGGCTTGCATTCCAGTGCCTGCAGCGCCAAGGCATTGAGCTGGGGATACGGCTTTTCGGGCGTCTCCGCTTTTTCGGCACTCTCCTTGTAGATGTCGATGGCACCGCGAATCGCAGCGCGCAAAGCGCGCCTCACGGTGTCTCGCTCGGCGGCACCAGTGGTCGCCAGCAAGAGGCGGGCCCGCACATCTGCCCGGCGCTTGTAAGCACTGCCGCGCAGGTTGCGACGCTCTGTCGTGGTCTCGCCCAAGTCGTTGGTCGCCATGGCATCGAGCCGATCCAGCCAGACCAAGGCCGAGGCCACCAGCTTCTCCGCATCGGTATGCTGACCAGCCCGCGCCAGCTGCTGCCCCCGTCGGGTCAGTGCGTTGACCAGCAGCTCGACGGCCTTGATCGGCACAAGACCCTTTTCCTGCTTGCCGCGGATGGCACGTTCCAGACAGGGAATCGCCCGCTCAAAGTTCATCAGGTCGTACCACGTGCGACCCAAGGCTGCCTGCACCTCCGGACGATCGCGCCAGCCCTGGCCCTCGGGGCATTTGTGCTCGATCAATGCCTCGACTCGGCCCCACTGCGCCTGCTGCTCCGCCTCCGTGGCGACATGGCGCTTGGCCAGTTGCGTGGCTTCCACCCGCTCCTGCGCCAGCTTGTCCAGCAGCTCATCCGGCGTCACGAAACGGTGGTCAGGGCGCGGGCCGCCACCCGCTCCCTGCGGATTCGCCCGCCACCCCGGATCCCCATACGCCTGGTACGCCCCCCAGGTGATGTCCTGCGGCGCCGCATCCTGCGCGGCCTGGCGCGCCTTGAACACGGCATGGCCAAAGTCCAATCCCTCCGTCCCAAGCAGCTTGTCGTAAAAAACCTCGCCGAACCGCTGCGCCGGCCAGTCCCCCACCGCCCAGCCTGCCACCACCACGCAGCGCACACCCACCCTGATCAGCTCCTGCGCGAGACTCGCCGCCAGCCGCTGCACGCTGCCCGCCCGCACCGGTGCAGTCATCTGCCCGAGGTGGCAGCAGTTCAGGAACACCAGCTCCGGCACCATCTCCATCGCCTCGATCTCGGCGGCGGTGATCACCGCGCCATCCGACAGCAGCACGCCCGTCAGCTCCACCTTGTCCACCGTGCGCAGCGCGAATCCGCCGTGCGCGCACACATGCAGGATGCGCCACGGCTGGCGGTACAGCGCCTTCAGCACGTCGGCGGCGTGCGCCTGAGTCTCATCGGCCAGCAAGGTCACGTCGTGGCCCTGCGCCCGCAGCACGGCAGCCACGGCGACGGCCTCGTCTGCGGCACCCGCCAGATCCGGGGGCTGCCCGAGCGGCTCGTCCTTCTCGTTCACGAAGTGCTCGCTGAACCCGTCCAGCGCCGGATTGCCGATCACCAGCGCCGCCCGGCCCGTGGACTGGCGCAGCTGCTGGCGGTACTCGGCCGTGACCAGTTGCCGCACCAGCGGGATGCACAGTGCCAGCGCACGCGGCGCCCCGCCAGCACGCCCCGGATCGTCCGCCGCCACCAGTTCCCACGGCATGTTGGCGGTCTGCGCATCGACCACCACCACCAGCTGCTGGAAGTGGCGCAGGGTGTCCTTCAGGACGTGCGGCACCATCAGCTGGAACAGCGCACGGCCAGCGTCCAGGTTCCAGCGGTTGTCCTGGATCTGCTGGCGCACGAGCTGCTCGACCAACCCCGGCTGGCGCTGATGCTCCACCGTCTCGACACGGGCGCGCTGGCCAAGGTGCAGGTAGCGCAGCCGTGTGGCCACGGCGGTGGGTTGTGTCGATGTGGTCGCTGGCTTCGGTGGATCGTCCCGCGCCTCGCCATCCTCGCTGCAGCGGGCGTCCGTGACCATCAGGCGTGGCCAGTAGTTGCCGCCCGCTGCTGCGCCGTCGAACAGGCGCTGGCGGGCGCCGTCGTGCTGCTCCAGGGTCGCGACGCACTCCAGCTGGGTGTCGAGCTGCGCCGCGGCCGTGCCCAGCGCCTGCTGGCGGTCGGGATCCTTCAGCGCGTAGGTGGCGGTGATGGCGGTGTCCAGGTACAGCTCGACGATGCGCAGCGTGTCCACGCGCAGATCCTGCCGCGTCGTGTCGTGGAAGCGCGCATTGGCCTCCAGCACGCCGCGCACCAGCGCCTCCACCGACGCGCCCATCGACAGGCTCGACGCCGAGTTGGTGCCGATCAGCAGCGTGTTCAGCTCCAGCCCCCGCGCTGCCGAGCCGTGGCAGTCGCTCACCTGCAGCAGGTAGCGCAGCACGCCGGCCATCACCGCCTCGGTCAGCCCGTCGCGGGTCAGCGGTTTCTCGAAGCGCCCCAGGCCGACGATGACCGCGCCGCGCTGCGTGCCACCGCCTTCGGGCAGCACCGCCAGCGCCGAGCCGATCGGCCCCGGATACAGGCCCAGGCTGTGGCGCTCGGTCAGCAGCCCCTGCAGCAGCTCGCGGTCCAGCACCGCCTGCGGGCCGGCGATCGGATCCTGCTCGTAGTGGCCGACCATCAGCACGCCCGGCAGGAAGCGCAGGTCGGCGGCGTGGACGGAGACGGTCAGCTTGCGGCGCAGGGTGCTGCGCGGAGCACGGCGTGTCCGCGCCGCACGGGGAGACTGGACGGCGCTGGACGCATTGCGCGTGGGCGCCGCGCTGGCGGGTGCTTCGTCGGGTTCCGCCGGTCGCAGCTTCTTCTGCACGGCCTCCAGCGTGTCGAACCCCGGCAACGCCGCCAGCGCCTCCGCGCGCGGCGCGCACAGCCAGTCCTTCAGCGCCTGCACATGCGGCGGATGCTGGAAGTAGCGGAAGTGGCTCACCTCTTCGCGGGCATCGAGCCGGACACGCACGGGAGGCTGGACCTTGGCCGCGATCCCGCCCAGCATCGACGGCGTGTCCACCACGAGGTCGTGGTACGGCGAGCCGATCAGCACCTTGTCCAGCAGCCACAGCCCCGTGCGGCGCCGCCAGCCGCCGTCGTCGTCGTCGGTATCGCCCGCGATGACGGCCATCTGCACCCCTGCTTGCACCGAGGCATCACGCAGGAAGCGGCCCAGCGGCGCATCGGGCACCAGATCGGCCAGACCGGGGACCGCGCTGGCGTCGGCGCGCAGCCGCACCATCTCCAGCACGGTGCGCTGGAACGCCGAGCAGACCGTCTGCGTCAGCGGATCGGCCACCAGCCCCACGCCCGCCTCCACCACCGACAGCACGCCCGAGAGGAACAGGTCCAGCGACTCGCCCAGCAGCGCCGTGCCGTCGGACGGGCTCGCCACGCGCAGGTAGCGTTGCACGGTGATCGTCCGATCCCGCAGCACTGCGGCGAGCTGGTCCAGCTCGGCCCGCTGCGCCTCGGGCAGATGGCCGGGGCTGGCGAAGTCGGTCACGCACAGCAGATCGCCCACCAGCCCGCCCCGGCCCAGCGTCACGAGGCTGACGTGCGCGCCCTGCGGCAATGCCTTCACCAGCTCGGTGGCGTTCACGACCGGGCTGCACGACAGCGTGCGGTGCTCGAAGCCATAGACACCGCCGGGGAACTGTCGCTCCAGCGCGCCCAGCGTCTCGCTGCCCTGCAGGGCGCCGAAGCTGCCCAGCGTGTCGGAGGCGAGATCGTGGAGGAACACCAGCATCGGCTGCTGACCGCGTTCCACCCCTTCGCCGGACCAGTTGCGCATCCCGTCCCGGTGCCAGCGCCGCAGTCCGCACAGGCCGGTCAGCCGCCGCTCGATCGCCCAGACGACCCCCGCGACGCCCTTGCGCGCCAGCGGGGCGGCCACCTTGTCCAGCAGCCAGTCCTCGACCTTGTCGCCGAGGTCCGCCACCACCGGATCGTCCGCAGGCAAGGCGCCCAGCGCGACGGTGTAGATGCGGCTGATCTGCTCGCCCGCCCAGTCCGACACCGCGCCACGCGACACCCCGCCGGCCTGGAGCGCCTCGGACAGGTGCTGCGGGTGCAGCCGCTCGCCACGGGTGATGACCAGCCCGCCATGGGCCAGCTCGATGACCACCAGCTCGTCGGGTGCGACATGCAGCGCCGGGGCCTTGTCGGTCGGCGCCGGGGTGCCGCGCTGCTGCGGCGTGCGGCGGCCCAGCGCGATGGTCTGGCGCGGGATCAGGAAACCGGGCGGGAGGAACGGGTCGTGCGGCTCGGCGCTGTCGGTGCTGCTGCTGCGCGAGCGGGCGGCGGTGAAGCAGGCGGGCAGGCTCGGCGCCAGGGATTTCCCCCCGCGCAGCGTCAGCACCACGGCGCGGCCAGCCTCTGGCGTGTTCTTGTCGGACATGTCCGTCTCCCCCTTGTTGGGGCGGCAGTCTAGGCCGCCGCCGGGAGACCGACAAGGGCGGGATTACGCCGCTTCGGCCAGCAGCTTTTCCAGCAGCGTGTGCAGCTGCTGGAAGTCCGGCTCGCCGACGTATCGCTGGATGATCTCGCCCTTCTTGTTGAGCACGAAGGTGGTCGGCGTGAGCTGGACCTTGCCGAACTGCCGGGCCATCTCGCCGGTGTTGTCCATCGTCACCCGGAAGGGCAGCTTGCGCGTCTCGGCGAAGTTCACCACGTAGGCCGGCGGATCGTAGGCCATCGCGATCGACAGCGTCTCGAAGCCGCGGTCCTTGTACTTCTGGTGCGTGGCGATGAGCTGCGGCATTTCCTTGACGCAGGTGGTGCAGCTCGTCGCCCAGAAGTTGACCAGCACCACCTTGCCGCGCAGCGCATCGCTGCTGTGCGTCGAGCCGTCGAGCAGGGTGTACTGGACGGTGGGCGCCCTCTCCTTGCCGCCCACGGCGAACGAAGCGGCGACAGCAAGGGCGGCAAGGGCCACGGCGGCGAGGGCGATGCGGGCGGTTTTCATGGTGGGGCGAGTGTAGAGGAGCGGGTCCGTGTCATCACCATGCAGGGTGGTTTCCCCCTGCGTGCCCGGTAGGCGGCGTGCTGAGGGCGATGTCCTGCTCATGGGGCCAGGTCACGGCGCCGCAGAGGATGCCGACGCGCCGGAAGTAACGCCTGTCCTTGCGTTCGCGGAGTGTCAGTCCTCAGCTTCAGCGCCCCATGTCCGATAAGTCGTGAGACATGGCTCGGTGCGTCTCGAAGCCGGCCCCTGACACACAAGAACACAGGAGCGTTGCAGACATGCGGCAGATGGAGAGCGGATGGGCAAGTCTTCGGCGAGTGGCCGCCACCGTGGGCCTGCTGTGGGCAGGGCTGGCCGCGGCGGCCACCAATGTCATCCCGGGTGCCGGTCCCCCCGAGATCGGTCTGCGTGCGCTGGCAGCGGAATACATGCGCCAGCGGCCCGGTGTGGTCATCGACGTGCCGCCCAGCATCGGCATTGCCGGCGGGCTGCGGGCGCTGCAGTCGGGTGAAGCGTCCATCGCCCGGCTGGCACGCCGCCTCACCGAGGACGAACTGCGCAGCGGCGGCTTGCAGCAGGTGGTCTACGGCGCCGATGCGGTGGTGTTCGTGGCGGGACGCGATGTGTCGATCACCAACCTCACCGAGGCGCAGGCACTGGCACTGTTCAGCGGCACCAGCGACGACTGGGAAATGCTGAGTGGCACACCGGGCCCGGTGCTGGTGTTCTACCGGGAACCCAGCGAGATCGCGCACCAGGCCCTGCGGCGCAACATCCCGGCGTTCGCGCAAGTGAAGTTCACCGCGTCGGCCAAGCTGGCGAATTCGGACACCGAGATGCGCGAAGGGCTGGCACGCTACCGCACCGCGCTGGGCTGGATGACGCTGTCCACCTCGGGCATCGGCGACGACCGGATCCGCGCCCTGAACTTCCATGGCGTGGCCGCCAGCGCCGACACGGTGGCCAGCGGGCGCTACCCGATGAAGGTCGAGCATGTGCTGGCGTACCGGGAATCCCTGCTGAACGAGGACATGCGGCGTTTCCTGGCCTTTGTCACCTCGGCAGAGGGCGCGCAGGTCTTGCGCAAGCTGCAGATCGCCGTGCCCCGGACGCTGCCCAAATGACCATGCCCCAGCGGGTGCCAGTGTTCCGCCGTGACCAGGACCGCAGTCTGCCGGCACACCCGGCACGCACCGGCCCGCGTCGGCGGCGGTGGCTGCGGCACTTCCCGATCGGCCTGCAGGTGCTGGTGTTCGTCACCACGCTGGCGGTGGTGGTCATCGGGTCGAGCTACCGGTCCTACGTGGAGTCGGCGCAGACGCTCATCCGCCACTCCGAGAGCGAGAACCTGCTGGGGGCCGCCCTGGTGGCACAGGCGCGCATCGAAGCCGAGTCACGGATACTGGTCAGCACGACACAGGCGCTCGCGCGGCATCCCGCCGTGCGCGAGGCGCTGAAGAACAGCACCCCGGGCATGCTCGATGCCGTCCAGAAGGAACTCGACACCAGCGTCGAGGCGGCCGGACTCTCGACGCTGGATCTGGTCGATCGCCACCGCGTGATCGTCCACCGCGCACCGGCCACGGCCGTGCGTGGGGTCAAGGCGTCGGCCTGGGGGGTTTCCGAAGCCTTGGCGGGCGAGGCCATGCTGCAGACCGCCAAGGAGGCCAGCGGCGGCCTGATCGTGCGCTCGATCATGCCGGTACCAGGCGCCGACGCCAACGTCGTGGTGGGGGTGGTCATGGCCGGCACCCGCTTCGACAACCGGTTCGCGCAGCGCATCGCCCGCGACAGCACGGTCGAGCTGGCCATCGCCACGCCCATCGGGGTGGTGGCCCGCTCGTCCGACCGCTTTCACATGACGCCTGTCCTGCACCAGCGCCCGCTGGAGCAATGCCTGTTCGAGCGCCGGCCGGTGCTGGTGTTCGACCTGGAACAGGACAGCCTGCGCCAGTACGTGCCGGTGCGGCTGGGCGACGAGACCTTCGTGCTGATCATCCAGGGGGATGCGCAGGCGGCCCAGTCCCAGGTGGTCGCCGCCGCACGCGAGGCCACGCAATCGGCCGTCACGCTGTTCGGTCTGGCGATCGTGGCAGCCGGCCTGTTCGCCGCGCTGCTCGGGCACCGGCTGCGCCAGATCCGCACCCAGGCCGAGCACCTGGCACGCGACATCACGGGCGAGGTCCACGTGAACACCGCCGGCCCCACCGCACGGCTCATCCTGGGCGGCTGCGAACTCGACGCCCTGGAGCATGTCTTCGACCACACCGCCCGCTCGGTGGCGCGGCACCATGAGGCGCTGCACCGGGCCAAGGTGCAGGCCGAGCACGCGGCCGACAGCGACCCGCTCACGGGCCTGCCCAACCGGGGCTGCCTGATGCGGATGCTGTCGGGCCGCCTGGCGCAGCAGCCGGGGCAGGACTGGGCGCTGTTGTTCCTGGACCTCGACGGGTTCAAGCAGGTGAACGACCAGCGCGGCCACGACATCGGCGATGCGCTGCTGCGGGAGGCGTCCGAGCGGCTGGTCCGGCTGGTGGGCCGCCGGGAAGACGTGACCCGGCTCGGCGGCGACGAGTTCGTGCTGATCGCCCATGCAGACGGCCCGCCGCTGGCACCGCAGCGGCTGGCGCAGAAGATCATCCATGCGCTGGAGCAGCCCTTCCACCTGGAAGCGGCTGCACCGCCCGTTCAGGTTTCAGCCTCGATCGGCATCGCGCTGCACCCCGAGCACGGGCGCGACGCCAGCACGCTGCTCAAGCACGCGGACATGGCGCTCTACGCCGCCAAGGGAGCAGGTCGGCGGACGTTCCGGCTCTACGGCAGTCCGGCGGATCCGGCGGGGTCTTGACCGGCGCTGTCCCCGCAGCCTGTTCAACCTGCTGACGGCCTATGCCGGCGCCGTGGACAGCATGCGCTGCTGTCAGGGGGTTCGCCTGAACCCGCGGGCCTCGTGATCGGCCACGCAACGGACATCGTCGTTCTTCTGCAGGGTGTAGCCGATGAGGCCGGCTGCCGCCGATCCGAGGCGGCTGCCGCCACATTGGGTGACTGCGCCAGTGGACGGGTGCCTCAGCACCGTGACCGGCGTGGCACATCCAGCCAGCAGCGCGCAGCACAGGGCAAGCGGCATCGGCAGACGCAGGGCGGCGGGTGAGGGCATGGCAGTCTCCTGGAGGTTGGGGTGGGATGGAATGGTGTCGATTCTCCGCAGAGGGATGTCGGCATGCCATATGGGGTGGCCCATGCGACCACTGCATGAAGCGGCAGGACCAGCAGGATCGCTCGCGCTGTCTGGCCGACATGAGCCGGTCACGCGACGACTACGAGCGGCAGGCCGAGGGGCTGCGGCGGGCGAAGCCGTAGCGGGTGCAGGCGCTGGGGGTATCTGTGGCAGGGCTGATCCGGGCGAGTTGGCCGACGACTTGCGGGATGGCATCGTGCGGCTGTGCGCTTGGCGTCCGCTGAGTGGCGGGGAACTGGCCGAGCTGTTGGGACGCGATCGGCATTACCTGCGCAACAAGCATCTGATTCCGATGGTCGCGGGTGGGGTGCTGGCGCTGCGGTATCCGGGGCAGCCGAATCATCCGCAGCAGGCGTATGTTGTGACGTGAACAGCGCGCCCGCATTGAGACTGATGGGCGTGCGCGGCGGCCTTCTCGCGCCAGTGGTCGGTCTGCAATTTGCCCTGCGGGTTGCATGGTAGGTTGCATTTTTGTATTCGATCGAATACATTTGCAAACATGTACACGATCAAGCGCACACCGCAATTCGATGCTTGGCTGAAGTCGCTGCGTGACGGCATGACCCGCATCCGCTTGGTTCGCCGACTGGAGCGGGCGCAGCGCGGGGCGCTGGGCGACGTGAAACCGGTGGGCGAGGGCGTGTTCGAAATGCGCGAGTTCTTCGGCCCCGGCTGGCGCATGTACTACGTGCAGCGCGAAGGCGTGCTGGTCGTGATGCTGGGCGGCGGCGACAAGAGCACCCAGCAGGCCGACATCACCGCTGCGCAGGCGCTGGCCTCTACCCTGACCACCGATGACGAGGACGAAGATGACCAAGATCGCTGACCTGCCCGAATTCGACATGGCGGACTATCTGGACAATGACGAGGCCGTGGCGCAGTACCTGAGCGTGGTGCTGGCCGAGGGCGATGCGGGCGAGTTGGCCGACGCGCTGGGGCACATCGCCAAGGCGCGGGGCATGGCGCAGATCGCCAAGGACTCTGGGTTGGGGCGAGAGGCACTCTACAAGGCGCTGCGGCCGGGGGCGCACCCGCGCTTCGATACGGTCAACCGGGTGTGCGAGGCGCTGGGCGTGCGGCTGATGGCGGTTCCGAAGGGTGCGGTTGCACAACCACGCCAAGGGTAATTCAGCTACACAGGGGCGCCTCCTGCACCGGCGTCATCCCGGCCAGCAGTGTTTCGGGCGCGATGTCCTGCTCATGGGGCCAGGCCACGGCGCCGTAGAGGATGCCGACGCGCCGGAAGTACCGCTCGTCCTTGAGTTCACGGAACACGCCGCGCTCCAGGTACGGTTTCATGTCGAAGATGCCGCGCCGGCCGTCCTCGATTTCCACGTACAGGCGGTACTCCGGCAGCGGCTTGACGG
>JAAFKB010000040.1 GCA_013299055.1 Sphaerotilus sp. | reverse complement strand
GAGTTCGATGAAGATCGCGCCACTGCCGGGGTCTGGTGGAACCCTTGCGGCGCGTCATCGGTGCCACTGTAGTCAATGCGGCGCGTGGGTTTCAGGCGATTTCATGCGCTTTGTGCATGGAGTTCTCTGGGTTCGGCCCGCACCGGCCCGCGCTGCCCGGCGATGTCCTTCGCGGGCGGTGCGCCGAAGAGCCGCCGGTACTCGCGGCTGAACTGCGACGCGCTCTCGTAGCCGACCCGGAACGCGGCGGTCGAGGCGTCCAGATGCTCGGTCAGCATCAGGCGTCGGGCTTCGGTCAGGCGGAGCTGCTTCTGGTACTGCAGCGGGCTCATGGCGGTGAGCGCCTTGAAGTGGTGGTGGAAGGTGGTCAGGCCCATGCCGGCCTCGCGGGCCAGCACCTCCACCCTCAGCCCTTCGGCATAGCGGGTGTTCAGGTGTGCGATGGCGCGGGCGACCTGGTGGCTCTGCGTGTCGACCGTGGCGATCTGGCGCAGCCGTGGTCCGGCTTCGCCCACCAGCAGCCGGTAGTGGATTTCCCGCCGGATCAGCGGCGCCAGCGCGGCGATGTCGTCGGGCTGGTCGAGCAGCGCGAGCAGGCGATCGAAGGCGTCGAGCAGCGGCGCGGTGACGGCCCCGGTGCTCATGGCGCGGCTGTCGTGGGTGCTGGCGCCAGCGGGCTGAGGACGGGGCGGTATTTCCAGCATCAGCGCAGCCAGCTCGCGCCAGTCCAGCCGAAGCCCCACCGCGAGGTAGGGGCGCGCCGGGCTGGCCTCCATCACCACCGACTTCACCGGCAGGTCCATCGTCACCACGAGCAGACGGTCCTCGCCGTAGTGCACCGCCTGTTCGCCCAGCACCAGCCGCTTGCTGCCTTGCACGATCAGCGCCACGCAGGGTTCGTACACGGCGCAGGCCACCGGCGCCGGCTGGTCGAAGCGCATCAGCAGCACCCCCGGCAGCGCGGCGGGCTGGTGCGGCTGGCCCTCGGTGGCGTGGGTGTGGATGCGCCGGGCCAGCGTGGCGCGCAGCAAGGAAGGATCAGGCATGGCGGCGTGGGGCGGCTGTCGGGTTCGTCTCTGTGCGGGATGGTAGCGGGGCGGGTGTGGACGCGGTGACGCGCCGCAGGATCAGGCAAGGATCGCGCAGGTTCAGGCTAACGCGGCGGCGGTGCGTGGGCGGACACTGCAGCCTTGCGTTTCGACGCCTCGGCCCACGCCCCGACCACGACCACAAGACCCCCAGGAGCCTTTCCATGACTTCACTGCACGTCAACGGCCGCGCCCAGACTCTGGAGGTCGACCCCTCCACGCCCGTGCTCTGGGCGCTGCGCGACAGCCTTGGCCTGACCGGCACCAAGTTCGGCTGCGGCGTGGCCCAGTGCGGGGCCTGCACCGTGCATGTCGACGGGCAGGCCGTGCGCTCCTGCATCACGCCGGTGTCCAGCGTGGCCGGCCGGGCCATCACCACGATCGAGGCCGTCACCGCCGGCGAGGACCGCGTCGGCCGCGCCGTGCGCGATGCCTGGGTGAAGCACGATGTGGCCCAGTGCGGCTACTGCCAGAGTGGCCAGATCATGAGCGCCACCGCCTTCCTGAAGGCGCTCCCGCGGAGCCAGCAGCCCAGCGCGGCCGACATCGACGCCGCGATGGCCGGCAACATCTGCCGCTGCGGCACCTATGCCCGCATCCGCGCCGCCGTGGCCGATGCTGCACGTGCCCTGGCCTGAAGACCGAAGGACTCTAGGAGATCCCGCCATGCTGAACCTGAACCCTTCGATGCACGAACTCCCGCGCGCGCTGCAGCACCTGCTGGCGCGTGACCAGGCCGCCGACACGGATCCGGCTGTCGTTGCCGCGCTGCCGCGTCGCAGCTTCCTCAAGCTCGGGGCCGCCAGCGGCTTTGCCCTCGGGCTGTTCCCGCTGGCCGCGCAGAGCCAGACCGCCACCACCGCAGCCACCGCAGCCACCCTCAAGCCCACGCAGCAGCCCGGCGCCTTCGTGGCCATCGCGTCCGACGGGACCGTGACCGTCACCATCAACCGGCTGGAGTTCGGCCAGGGCGTGCAGACCGCGCTGCCGATGGTGCTGGCCGAGGAGCTGGATGCGGACTGGTCCAGCGTGCGCAGCCAGCTCGGCACCAACGATCTCGCCTACGCCGACCCGCTGTGGGGCATGCACCTGACGGGCGGCTCCACCGCCATCAAGCACAGTTTCACGCAGTACCGCGAGCTGGGTGCGCGCGCCAGGGCGATGCTGGTGCAGGCGGCGGCCGTGCGCTGGGGCGTGGACACGGGCAGCCTGCGCACCCAGGCGGGCGCGGTGATCGACGCCAGCGGCCGGCGCCTGGGCTACGGCGCGTTGGCGGAGGCGGCGATGGCGCTGCCGGTGCCTGCGAGCGTCACGCTCAAGGATCCCGCGCAGTTCCGCCTGATCGGCCAGCCCACCACCCGGCTGGACGCGGTCGCCAAGAGCAGCGGCCGGCAGGACTTCGGCATCGACGTGCGCCGCCCCGGCCAGCTCACCGCCGTGGTCGCCCGTCCGCCCGTGTTCGGCGCCCGGCTGCGCCGCGTGGACGACGCGGCGGCGCGGGCGGTGCCGGGCGTGAAGGCGGTCTTGCGCGTGCCGCTGGACCGGGGCGCCGAGGGCGTGGCCGTGGTCGCCACGGGCTACTGGCCGGCGCGGCAGGCGGTGCAGGCGCTCCAGCTCGACTGGGACACCTCGGCCGTCGAGAAGGTGGACAGCGCCCGCCAGCTCGCCGCCTACCGCAAGCTGGCCGTGCAGCCGGGGCCGCGCCACTTCGATGCCGACATGGCCCCGCTGGACCGCGCCCCGCGCCAGATCGAGGCCGAGTTCGTCTTCCCCTACCTCGCCCACGCCCCGATGGAGCCGCTGAACTGCACCGTCGAGTTCACCGCACAGGGCGCCACGCTCTGGGTCGGCTCGCAGATGCCGGGGCTGGACGGCATGGCCGCCGCCCGCACGCTGGGACTCCAGCCGGAGCAGGTGCGCGTGCAGGTGCAGGCCGCCGGCGGGGGCTTCGGGCGGCGCGCCATCCCCAGCAGCGACTACGTGGTCGAAGCCTGCGCCATCGCCAAGGCGGCGCAGGCGGCTGGCGTGCGCGCCCCGATCCAGACCCTCTGGAGCCGCGAGGACGACCTGCGCGGCGGCTACTACCGACCGATGCACCTGCACCGCGCCCGGATCGGCTTCGACGCGACCGGGCAGGTGCTGGCGTGGGACCATGTCATCGTGGGCCAGTCGATCCTCACCGGCAGTCCCTTCGAGGGCGGCATGGTCAAGAACGGCATCGACGCCACCGCCGTGGAAGGCCTGCGTGCGCCGTACCCGCTGCCGATGCGGCTGACCGTCCACCACCCGAAGATGAACGTGCCGGTGCTGTGGTGGCGCAGCGTGGGCAGCACCCACACCGCCTTCGTCATGGAGACGCTGATCGACCAGATCGCCCGCGAGACCGACCAGGATCCGGTCGCCTACCGCATGAAGCTCTTCGGCAGCACGCACCCGCGCCACCGCACCGCGCTGCAGCTCGCCGTGGACAAGAGCGGCTACGGCCAGCGGACCCTGCCCCCGGGGCGGGCCTGGGGCGTGGCCGTGCACGAGTCCTTCGACTCGGTGGTGGCCTACGTCGTCGAGGCGTCGGTGAAGGACGGCCGGCCGGTGCTGCACCAGGTCACGGCGGGCGTGCATTGCAACCTCGTCATCAACCCGCGCACGGTCGAGGCGCAGGTGCAGGGCGCGGCGCTGATGGGGCTGGGCATGTGCCTGCCGGGGGCGGCGATCACGCTCAAGGACGGCGTGGTCGAGCAGCAGAACTTCGGCGACTACACGGTCGCCCGCCTGCCCGACATGCCCGCCATCACGGTCCACACCGTTCCCAGCGCCGACCCGCCGACCGGCATGGGCGAGCCGGGCCTGCCGCCGCTGGCCCCCGCCTTCGCCAATGCGGTGAGCCGCCTGACCGGCAAGCCGCTGCGCGAGCTGCCGTTCCGGCTGGCGTGAGCGGGGTCGGCGCGGTGGAAGACCTCGACACCCAGGTGCTGCGCGCGGCCGATGCGTGGCAAGCGGCGGGGCTACCCGTCGTGCTGGTCACGGTGACGCGCACCTGGGGCTCGTCCCCCCGGCCACCTGGCTCGCTGATGGCGCTCAACGGACGCGGCGAGTCGGTCGGCTCCGTCTCGGGCGGCTGCATCGAGGATGACCTCGTCCGGCGCCTGCGCGACGAGGGGCTGGACGCCGTGTGCGCCGACGGCCGCCCGGCCCTGCTGCGCTACGGCATCTCCGCCGACCAGGCGCACCGCTTCGGCCTGCCCTGCGGCGGCACGGTGGAGCTGGTGCTGGAGCCCGTGGCCGCGCACAGCCGGCTGCCCGCGCTGCTGCAGGCCACCGAACAGCGGCGCAGCACGGCGCGCCGGCTCGATCTGCGCACCGGCGCGGTGCAGCTCGACGCGGGACGGCGCGACGGGGTGCCGGTGCTGGACGGCGACGTGCTGGTGACGCACTTCGGGCCGCGCCACCGGCTGGTGCTGATCGGGGCGGGGGATCTGGCGCGGTTTCTGGCGCAGATGGCGCTGGGGCTGCAGTTCGAGGTCATCGTCTGTGACCCGCGCCAGGAGCGGCATGCGGGCGCGGCGCTGGACGGCGTGACCGTCAGCCACGAGATGCCGGACGACCTGATCCAGCGCCTGCGGCCTGACGTCCGCACCGCCGTCGTTGCCCTGACGCACGACCCCAAGCTCGACGACCTTGCGCTGATCGACGCGCTGCAGTCCGATGCGTTCTACGTCGGCGCCATCGGCTCGCGCCAGCACACCGCCCTGCGACGGGCGCGGCTGCGCGAACACTTCGGTCTGGACGACGCCGTGCTGGACACGCTGCACGGGCCGGCGGGGCTGTTCATCGGCAGCAAGACGCCGGCCGAGATCGCGCTGTCCATCATGGCCGAGGTGGTGGCGGTCAAGAACGGACTGCCACGCGCCACCCGCCAGCCGGTGGCCGAGGGCAAGGCGCTGTTCGACGGCGGCGGCGCGGTGCGCGACCTGCCGCCGATCTGTGCGGTCTGAGGCGAGACTGCCGCGTCAGCGGCCGAACTCGTCGCCCAGCTCGGCCGCGCGGACCTGTGCCGCCTGCATCGCGTCGATGAAGCTGGCCTTGACTGCGCGGGCCTCCAGCGTGGTCAGCGCGGCGTAGGTGGTGCCGCCCTTGGACGTGACGCGCTCGCGCAGCGTGGCGGGCGTTTCGTCGGAGCGGCGCGCCAGCTCGGTGGCGCCGCCGAAGGTGGCCAGCGCGAGCTGCTTGCCCTGTTCGGCCGACAAGCCCATGCGCTCGGCGGCGGCCACCATCGCCTCGATGAAATAGAACACGTAGGCCGGGCCGGAGCCGGACAGCGCGGTCACGGCGTCCAGATCCACCTCGCGCTCGACCCACACCACATCGCCGGTCGGGGCCAGCAGCGCCTCGACCTGGGCGCGCTCGGTGGCGGTGACGGCGGGGCGGGCGTACAGGCCCGAGATGCCCTGGCCGATCAGCGCGGGCGTGTTCGGCATGGAGCGCACGACGCGGTCGGAGCCGGTGGCCTGCGCGATGGCGTCGCTGCGGATGCCGGCCATGACCGACAGGTGCAGCGCGCCGCCGACATGGGCGGCGCACGGGGCAGCGGCTTCGCTGAAGCTCTGCGGCTTGACGGCCCAGACGATGGCGTCGGCTTCGGCCAAGGTGGCATCAGCGGAAGCGAGCGTGCGCACGCCGAAGTCGTGTTCCAGCCGGGCGCGCTGGACGGCGTTCGGGTCGAGCACGATCAGGTTCGCGCCAGGGGTGCCGCTGCGGATCAGGCCGCCGAGGATGGCGGTGGCCATGTTGCCGCCGCCGATGAAGGCGAGGGTGGGGTGGGTGAGGGGCGTGGGGTGTGTCATGGAACCAGTTTACCGAGCTGCTTCGGCTGAACGCACCTGAACGCACTGCTTGCATCGCCGATGTCATTGGTATATCTTTTTGCTACCTACTTTGGTGCAAGACATTCTGGAGCTTCCCCATGGACACCGCCAAACTCTTCTGGTCTGGCCGCTCACAGGCGGTCCGGCTGCCCAAGGACTTCCGCATCGAAGGCAGCGAGGTTCGCATCCGCCGACATGGCAACGCCGTGATCCTGGAACCCATGAACGCTGACTGGGCCTGGCTGGATGCGCTGGCCGGTCCGCTGGACGCGGATTTCGTGGAGGCGGCCAGCGAGCCACCACAGGCGCAGGACCGCGCGGCGCTGGACCAGCTCTTCGATTGACAGGTGGACCGACGGATGCGCTATCTGCTCGACACCAATGCGGTGATTGCCGTGCTGAACACGCCGGGCGGCCCGGTGTCGCGCCGGCTCCATGCCCAGGCGCCGGCGGACGTGGTGGTGAGCGCCATCGTCATGCACGAGCTGTACTTCGGCGCCTTCAAGAGCCAGCGGCGCGAGCGCAATCTGGCGGTGGTGGATGCGCTGCGCTTCGAGGTGCTGGCGCTGGACACCGAGGACGCACGCCATGCCGGTGACATCCGGGCATGGCTGGCGGCACAGGGGACGCCGATCGGCGCCTACGACATCCTCATCGCCGGGCAGGCGCGGGCGCGTGGGCTGACGCTGGTGACGCGCAACTTTCGGGAGCTCGAGCGGGTGCCGGGACTGCATATCGAGAACTGGCACCCATAGGCTGTCGTCGACACCACAAAAATAATTCTAGGATTTATTCCGGATTTTTGTAGCCAAAACCATCGGGGTGCTTGGGCGTGTATCCCCAAACTTGAGGTGATCCCGCAGGATTGTGCAGTATTGGGGAATTTTTTAGCTCAAGGTGTAAATGTGCAGGAGCGTTGCTCTGGCAACTGGTTCGTGCGTTTTTATTGTAGCCAGTGTTGCCTACTTTGCCGATTTGAGATCCTGCAGAAACGTAAGTCCCGTTCTTGACGCTTATCTCTTGTAAGTGTGCATATAGGTAATACTTTCCCAGGTTGTCAGGCATAATGACTACATTGCCCATGCAATGATTATCTATTGTGCCGCCTTGTGGCATTGGTATCGTGGTCACGATTCCGGATACTTTTGCGTACACTGGACTGCCTGCTGCAGCCATGTAATCTGAGCCGGCATGATAATAGTTGTATTTCACGTATCCAAATTTTGCATATGTATTTGGGCCGGGTGTGGCAACATTGGTCGGGTTGATTTTATTTACGGCTATGGCCCCGCTGTCAATAGTTAGGCCGCCGGACTTGGATTTTATGATCCAAGCTTGTTGGCTCCCTGTCGCTAGGGGGGTTACGGTAAAGTTTAGACCTGATTTTGACTTATTTGACGAGTTGCCTTGTACATCAAATGCCCAAAGATCCGTCATGGCTGTGCTGTTCGTGACAGTTGCCGTCACAGTCACCGGCGATCCAGAGGCCACCAATGAAAGTGGCCATGTCTTTCCACCCGAGGTTAGCCCAAGGTAATGTGGCACCTTGATCCACGCGGTGCCTGTCATGCTTCTACCTGTACTATCTACGGCCACAAGTCGGGCGTATACATTGCCGCTGTTGTAGTTGGCCACTGATACGCCTGTTTTTAGCGCAGGCGCCAATGGACCATTCAGGGATACTACTTGGTTGACGAAGCACCCGGCAGGTCGAGTCAGCGTCGTAAGTGGGCACCCGTCACCCGAACTGGCTACTTGCAGGCGCATCGATGCGGCATTTGCCACTGGGTTCCAAGCCATGCCCAGAACACCAGTCTTGTTGACAAAAACTTCCGTGATTAGCGGCAGAGCTGGAGTCGCTGCTTGCGCGGTATCTGATACGGCGGCAGCCAGTGAAAGCGCGGTCAGTCCCCGGGTGGTAACTTGACTGAAGTTTCGGTAGTTCATGATTGCATCGAGAAAATAAGGGGCTAGCCTCATCCACTATCGTGATGAGGGGCGGGCCGTATGCTTTTGATGACTTCCCAACAATTCGTACCTGAGAAAGCGGGGTGGCTTTTCGGGTGCAGATGTGATACGGCATTATTATTGTGTGAATTTTTCATATTCACACAGATCAATACGGCCTGCAACCCCCGTGAATAGGGGGTTTTCTTGTTGATTGGCAGGCAGCCTGACAGCGGCGTGACGTGAGCGAAGTCACGCCTGAAGTGCAACGTTTTGGCCGCTGGCTTGGCGCTGCGCTAACACCTGCGCCGCTTCCCCGATGGCGCCTACCGGGCGAGCACCGACGCGATGCTCGGCGCCGACGAACCCGCCGCGCAGGTGCAGTCGCAGGAATGGTCCTGCGAGTGGATCGGCGGCGGGCGGGTGTGCGGGTTCGAGGGGCTGGCAGTGTGTGGGCTGGAGGGTGCCAGCGTGGTCGAGCGGGAACGCTGCAACTGAGTTACTTATATTTTTGGGTGTACATTTAATCCATGAGAACCGTCATCGAAACGCCGACCTTCCAAAAGCAGGCTGCCGCTGTATGGCGTGCGACGGATCGCGAGGCGTTCATTGACTGGATCGCGGAGCACCCCGACGCAGGCGACGTGATCCCAGGTGCCGACGGGGCACGCAAGGTGCGCTGGGACCGTCCCGGCATGGGCAAGCGCGGCGGGGCGCGGGTCATCTACTTCCACTTGGTGGGCGACGAGGTGGTGCTGCTGGTCATGGTCTACGCCAAGGCCGAGCGCACGAACGTCAAGCCCAAAGACATCTTGACGAGGAGCTGAACATGAAGACGCTGAAGACACTGGACCTCGACAAGGTGGCTGCCGCCATCGAAGCCGACGCAGGCCAGGCGCTACCGGGTCTGCGCGAGTCGCTGGCGGAGGCGCGGGAAGGGCATGGACTGGCACATACGCCCGAGCAGATCGTGGCGCGCCGCCGTGGACGGCCTGCCGGCACCACGCAAACCGTCACCAAGGAGCCGGTGAAGCTGCGTCTGGATGCCGATGTGCTGGCCGCGCTGCGCGCCAGCGGCGACGGGTGGCAGACGCGCATCAACGACATGCTGCGTGCCTCGCTGCACTTGGCCGGGCGCATCTGATCAAGCTCGCAGTGACGCTTGGGACCGATCGGTTCACAAGCCCGCCAGCAGCGTCGCATTCCCCGCCGCCGCCGCCGTATTGACCGTCACCGTCTGCTCCCCGCAGAACCGATACAGATAGTGCGGCCCCCCCGCCTTCAGCCCCGTCCCCGACAAGCCTTCCCCGCCGAACGGCTGCACCCCCACCACCGCCCCGATCATGTTGCGGTTCACGTAGACATTGCCGACCCGCGCCCGCTCGGCGATCCGCACCGCCCGGTCGTCGATGCGCGTGTGGACGCCGAGCGTCAGCCCGTAGCCGAGCGCGTTCACCTCGTCCACCAGCGCATCGACCGCGCCGCGCCAGCGCACGACGTGCAGCACCGGCCCGAACAGCTCCTCGCGCATCTCGCCGATCGACTTCAGCTCGAACGCGACCGGCGCGATGTGCGTGGCGGCCAGCCGCTCGGGCAGTGGCGTGCGGGCGATCAGGCGGGCTTCGCGTTCCAGCCGGGCGATGTGCCGGGTGAGGCCCGCGTGCGCCTCGGCGTCGATCACCGGGCCGACATCGACCGCCCAGCTCTGCGCAGCATTCGCCGGATCGCCGCAGACCAGCTCGGCCATCGCCCCTGCCACCATCTCCAGCACCTTGTCCGCCACGCTCTCGTGCAGGCACAGCAGCCGCAGCGCCGAACACCGCTGACCGGCTGACCGGAACGCGCTCTGCACCACCGCGTCCACCACCTGCTCCGGCAGCGCGCTGGAGTCCACCAGCATCGCGTTCAGCCCGCCCGTCTCGGCGATCAGCGGCACGATCGGGCCGTTGCTCTGCGCGAGCGTGCGGTTGATCGCCTTGGCCACCTGCGTCGAACCGGTGAAGCACACGCCCGCACAACGCCGATGCGCCACCAGCGCCGCCCCGACCGTCTCGCCAGGACCGCAGACCAGCGCCAGCGCCGCACGCGGCAGGCCCGCGTCGTGCAGCAGCTCGACGAACCGCCGGGCGACCCGTGGCGTCTGCTCGGCGGGCTTGGCGGCCACCGTGTTGCCCGTGACCAGCGCGGCGACCACCTGCCCCGCGAAGATCGCCAGCGGGAAGTTCCACGGGCTGATGCAGACGAAGACGCCGCGGCCGTGCAGCCGCAGCTCGTTGCGCTCGCCAGTCGGGCCGGGCAGCGTCTGCGGCGCGAGCCGGGCGGCGGCCTGCTCGGCGTAGTAGCGGCAGAAATCCACCGCCTCGCGCACCTCGGCCACGGCATCGCCCAGCGTCTTGCCGCCTTCCTGGGCGAGCAGGCCGACGAACTCGCTCGTGCGCCGCTCCAGCGCATCCCCAGCGCGTAGCAGGACGGCGCAGCGTTCGGCCAGCGGCTTTGCGTTCCAGCCGTGCTGGGCGGCATGCAGCGCGTCCATCGCGGCGGCGGCGCCTTCGACACTCGCCTCGTTCGGCGCCACAGGCATCGGCACGGCCAGCGCCGCCAGCAGCGGCTGCCGCTCGCGCTCCGACGCCAGATCGACGCCCTTTGAATTCGCCCGCGCCGCGCCGAACAGTTGCAGCGGCATCGGCAGCCCCGAGCGCGACGCCGCCCGCAGCGGCGAGGCCAGCAGCATCTGCGGCGTCACGGCCTCATCCGCAAGCTGATGCACGAACGACGAATTCGCCCCGTTCTCCAGCAGCCGCCGCACCAGGTAGGCCAGCAGGTCGCGGTGTTCGCCCACCGGCGCATAGATGCGCAGCGGCGGCGCGTCCGGGCGCTGCATGACCTCGCGGTAGATGCCTTCACCCATGCCGTGCAGGCGCTGCAGCTCGAACGGCGTGCCCTGCGGGTGCGCGGCTTTGGCCATCTCCAGGATCGCGGCGATGGTGCCGGCGTTGTGGGTGGCGAACTGCGGGTAGACCTCGGGCGCGGCGAGCAGGCGCTGAGCGCATGCGAGGTAGCTCAGGTCCGTGTGGCGCTTGTCGGTCCAGACCGGGTAGCCGGCGAGACCGAGTTCCTGCGCCCGCTTGACCTCGCCGTCCCAGTACGCGCCCTTGACCAGCCGCACCATGAAACGCAGGCCGTGGCGGCGGGCGATGGCGGTCACTTCGTCGATCACCTCGGGGGCGCGGGTCTGGTACGCCTGCACCGCCAGGCCGAGTCCTTGCCACTGCGGGAAGCGCGCCGCGACGTGTGCGGCCAGCAGGTCCAGCACGACCAGCGACAGCTCCAGCCGCTCGGACTCCTCGGCGTCGATGGTGAGGTTGATGTTCGCGGCGGCGGCGGCGTTCACGAGGTCGAGCAGGCGGGGCATCAGCCGCCCGGCCACGGTGGCGAACTGCGCCGGCTCGTAGCGGGCGTCGAGCGCGGAGAGCTTGATCGAGATGCCGTCGCCGTCCTCTGGGCGCGCCGGGCGGCCCTTGGCTGCGATGGCGCGGATCGCGTCGGCGTAGGCGCGGCCGTAGTGCAGCGCGTCGGCGTCGGTACGCGCGCCTTCGCCGAGCATGTCGAAGCTGTGGCGGATCATCGCGTGTTCGCGGCGGTTGGCGTCGGCGCGGGTCAGTGCCTCGCCGATCGACTGGCCGAGCACGAATTGCCGCCCGAGCAACTGGATCGCCCGCACCGTCGCGGCCACCACCGTCTTCGCGCCCAGCCGCTGCAGCAGCCCGCCGCCGTTCGGCGCGTCGCCATCCTCGGGCAGCAGTTTCTTGGACAGGTGGATCGCCTGCGACGCCAGCCCGGACAGTACCGGGTGCGCCTGCCCATGCCCAGATGCATCCGCAGCGTGGCCCGAGAAATCGGCGCGGCCCAACTGATCGGCGGTCAGCGCGAGCGCCGTCTCGGTGTCCGGCACGCGCAGCAGCGCCTCGGCCAGCCGCATCAGCGCCAAGCCTTCCGCGCTGGAGATCGGGTACTCGCGCAGCAGCGACTCCATCGCCCAGAACGGCGCGGGCTGGCGGCGCACGGCGTCCACCCACGGCGTGCCGGTGGCGATCACGGCGGACCAGTCCACGCGCCCTTGCAGCTCGCCCAGCAGGCGGGTGACCTGTGCGGTTTCGTCGCGCACGGGGGCGGGCAGGCGGTCGGAGAAGAGGGCGGTGGTCATGGTGCGGTGTCTCGGCGTGGTGTTGCGCAGACCTCCAGCTTAGGCGCCATGAAGATGAATAACTCACCAATCAAAAATCCATCGATTGGATAATATCCAGCCATGAGCACCGACATCGACAAGATTGACAAGATCGACCGCCGCATCCTCGCGCTGCTCCAGGCCGATGGGCGCCTGTCCAATCTGAAGCTGGCCGAGGCGGTGCATCTCTCGCCCACCGCCGTGCTGGAGCGCGTGCGCCGCCTCACCCGCGACGGCTACATCCTCGGCTACGAGGCCCGGCTCGATCCGGCCAAGCTCGGCGCCGGGCTGATGGTGTTCGTCGAGGTGCTGCTCGACCGCACGGTGCAGGACGTGATGGACACCTTCCGGGCGTCGGTGCAGGTGCGGCCCGAGATCCTGGAGTGCCACCTCGTCGCGGGGGGCTTCGATTACCTGCTCAAGACCCGCGTGGCCGACATGGCGGCGTACCGCGAGTTCATCGGCTCGGTGATCTGGACGCTGCCGGGCGTGCGGGAGACACGGACGTATGTGGTGATGGAAGAGGTGAAGAACACGGCGGTGATCGCGGTGTGACCGAGCCGGCGTGACGGGGCCGTGTCAGGCCGTGTCCCGTCCTCGGCGCGTCACCATCGTGTCCAGCATGGCCCCCAGCCGATCCGCCGACCAGCCCTCGCGCAACGCTCGCCGCGTCACCGCCTGCGGACTCTCCGGTGCCAGCCCGCCCAGCGGCGGATCGAGGTCCAGGTCGGTCGGAAAGGCATAGCCCTCGGCGCAGGCGGCCAGGGCACGGTCGGCCTCGTCTTCCGACAACGTGCCGTCGGCGCGCATCGCCAGCAGCGCGGGGTAGAGCTGCCGCGTCATCTGGTCGCGGTTGACGGTTTCCATCGCCCGCCCGAAGGCCGACGAGACCTGCAGCAGATTGGCCATGCGCTGGATGTCGCTGGAGCGGTTGGTGCCGGCGGCGTGCAGCAGCGCCGGGTTGAAGAACACCGCGTCGCCCTTCTTCAGCGGCAGTTGCACGCGGTGTTGCTCGAAGTGGGCGCGGAAATCCTCCCGGTCGGCGACGAGGTAGCCGTGGCGGTACTTCTGCGAGTGCGGCAGGTAGAGCGTCGGCCCGCTCTCCAGCGGCATGTCCACATGCGCGACCGCCCCTTGCAGCGTCAGCATCGGGGACAGGTGGTGGACGTGCGCGGGGTAGCGTGCCGCCTGGGCGGGCGTGCAGAAACCGAGGTGGTAGTCGCGGTGCGGGGTCTGCGCGGCGCCGCCGGGGCGGACGTTGTTGACCTGCGAGGTGACTTGGTACGCCGGACCGAGCCACGCCTCGCTCGCCAGCGCCACCATGTCGTTGGCGTAGTAGCGGGCGAACAGCGCCGGGTCGTCCTGGCAGAGTTTTTCCAGCGCGTTCCACACCCGGTCGTTGGCACCTGCCTTGGCGAAGTGGTCGCCGACCGCGCCGCGCAGCCGCTCCCGTTCGATGATCTGCTGGAAGCGGGCCGTGACCGCATCGACCATCCCCGCGTCCGCAAAGGCGCCTTGCAGCACGACGAGGCCCGCGCCGTGTTCCCAGACCCGCGCCCACTCGGCCATCAAGGTGTCGCGCAGGGCCTCGCCTTCGGCGGACAGCCGCTCGCGCAATGCGGCGCAGTCGTACACCGGCACGTCGTCCTGCAGGTGCGTGGCGAGGGGGCAGTCGGCCGGGTCGGTGCGCTGGGCCAGCACGCGCAGCAGGTCGTCGAGGTGGATGTCGGGGGAGCGCAGCAGCATGGCGTTTCCTGTCGGGATGGGTCGGCGGACCTGGCCAGTCTAGGAAAGAGGGGGGTGCGCGGGGCATGCGAAACACCTCAAGAACACCTCAGCGACTATCCTCCCTGACCATGACCAAGGCTTTTTCGATGAAGGAGATCGCGTGGCAGGCGGGCATCGGTCTGGCCACGGTGGACCGTGTGCTGCACGACCGGCCGGGGGTGAGTCCGGCGATGCGGCGGCGCGTGCAGCAGGCGTGCCTGGAGCTGGAACGCCAGCACCAGCAGGTGGGACTGCAGGGCCGGCGTTTCCTCATCGACCTGGTGATGGAGGCCCCGTCGCGCTTCTCCCGGATGGTGCGCGACACGCTGGCGCTGGCGGTGCAGCGGGTGCAGCCGGCGGTGTTCCGCGTCCGCGAGCACCTGGCCGAGACGGTGGCGCTGCCCGAACTGGTCGCGGTGCTCGACACGATCGGCCGGCGTGGCAGCCAGGGGGTCTTGCTGAAGGCGCCCGACGTGCCCGCCGTGACCGAGGCGGTGGCGCGGTTGCAGGCGCGGGGCATCCCGGTGATCACGCTCGTGACCGATCTGCGCCAGGCGCCGCGGCGGGCCTATGTCGGGCTGGACAACCACCGCGCCGGCCAGACGGCGGCCTACCTGACGGACCAGTGGCTCGGGGCACCGGCGCTGCTGGAGGGTGCGCCAGCCGATGTGCTGGTCTCGTCCAGCGGCCCGCATTTCCAGGGCGAGGGCGAGCGCATCGCCGCCTTCGTGCAGGCACTCGGCCGCATGCGCCCCACCAGCCACGTCCACGTCATGGACACCGGGCACGGGCTGCACGCGCCGACGCAGGAGGCGGTCGGCCAACGGCTGGCGCGCTGCCCGGCCGTCGCGGCGGTGTACTCGGTCGGCGGGGCCAACGCGGCGATCCTGGCGGCGTTCGAGGCGGCGGGGCGCCCCTGCCGGGTGTTCATCGGCCATGACCTGGACGACGACAACCTCGCGCTGCTGCGGGCGGGTCGGCTGTCGGCCGTGCTGCACCACGACCTGCACCACGACCTGCACCTGGCCTGCCGGCTGGTGCTGCAGGCCCACGGTGTCGCGAGCGCATCGCCCTTGCCGGTGCCGTCCAGGGTCGAGGTGATCACGCCGTTCAACGTGCCCTCGCCGTGACCCGGGCCTGACCTCAGCCGCCGCGCGCGCCAAAAATCGCCGTGCCGATGCGCACCATCGTCGCGCCTTCCAGCACCGCCGCCTCCAGGTCCGCGCTCATGCCCATCGACAGCGTGTCCAGCGCCAGTCCGTCGGCGTTGAGCTGATCGAGCAGGACTCGCAAGGCGCGGTGCGGCACGCGCTGGGCGTCGAGCGTGTCGGCCGGCTCGGGGATCGACATCAGTCCGCGCAGCCGCAGCCGGGGCAGGGCGGCGACCGCACGCGCCAGTGCCGGCACGTCCACAGGCGCCACGCCGCTCTTGCTGTCCTCACCGCTGATGTTGACCTGCAGGCACACGTTCAGCGGCGGCAGGCTGTCCGGGCGCTGCTCGCTCAGGCGCTGGGCGGTCTTCAGGCGGTCGAGGCTGTGGACCCAGTCGAAGGCTTCGGCCACGGCGCGGGTCTTGTTGCTCTGCAGCGGCCCGATCAAGTGCCACTGCAGGACCTGGCGCAGATCGGCCAGCGCGGCGAGCTTGTCCAGCCCTTCCTGCACGTAGTTCTCGCCGAACGCGCACAGTCCTGCCGCATGCGCCTGGCGCACCGCCTCGGCCGGCTGGCGCTTGCCCACGGCCAGCAACGCCACCGCGTTGGCGGGGCGGCCTGCCGCCAAACTGGCCTGATTTAGCCGCGCTTGTGTGGCTTGTACGTTGTCGGAGATGGTCGTCATAATCGTCGAGATCGAAGTTTTCATTTTTCCCCACTTTTCCTTCGGAAAAATCGGTGTACCGGCCGCCCGGTCCGAGGAGCCATCGCATGGATATCACACAGCTACTGACGTTTGCAGTTCGTAACAAGGCGTCAGACCTGCATCTGTCGGCCGGCATGCCCCCGATGATCCGCGTCCACGGCGATGTCCGCCGCCTCAACGTCGATCCGCTGCCCCACAAGCGCATCCACGAGATGGTCTACGACGTGATGAACGACTCGCAGCGCAAGAGCTACGAGGAGAGCATGGAGTGCGACTTTTCCTTTGAGATTCAAGGGCTTTCGCGCTTCCGGGTCAATGCCTTCAACCAGAACCGGGGTGCGGGCGCCGTCTTCCGTACCATCCCCAGCAAGATCCTGACCCTCGAAGACCTCAACGCGCCCAAGGTGTTCGGCGAGCTGGCCCTCAAGCCGCGCGGGCTGGTGCTGGTCACGGGCCCGACCGGCTCGGGCAAGTCCACGACGCTGGCGGCGATGGTGAATCACCTCAACGAGTCGGAATATGGCCATATTCTGACCGTGGAAGACCCGATCGAATTTGTCCACGAATCCAAGAAATGTCTGGTGAACCAGCGCGAGGTGTTCACGCAGACGCATTCGTTCTCGGCCGCCCTGCGCTCTGCCTTGCGCGAGGATCCGGACGCGATCCTGGTGGGCGAGCTGCGCGATCTGGAGACGATCCGGCTGGCGCTGACGGCGGCGGAAACCGGCCACCTGGTCTTCGGCACCCTGCACACGTCGAGTGCGGCCAAGACCATCGACCGGATCATCGACGTCTTCCCCGGCGACGAGAAGGACATGGTGCGGGCGATGCTGTCGGAGTCGCTGGTGGCGGTCATCTCGCAGACCTTGTGCAAGAACCGCGACGGCACGGGCCGCGTGGCGGCGCACGAGATCATGCTGGGCAGCCCTGCCATCCGCAACCTGATCCGCGAGGCCAAGGTGGCACAGATGTACTCGGTCATCCAGACCGGCCAGGGCCAGGGCATGCAGACGCTCGACCAGAACCTCGCCGACCTCGTGCGCCGCAGCCAGATCACCCCGGCCGAGGCACGCGCCAAGGCGCGCTCGCCCGAGAACTTCCCCGGCTGAGGCCGCTTCGAGTCCGCTCTCCCACCGAACCTGACCCACCATGGAACGCGACCAGGCCTCCAAGTTCATCAATGATCTGCTGCGCCTGCTGGTCTCGCGCGGCGGCTCCGATCTATTTCTCACCTGCGACTTCCCGCCGGCCGTCAAGGTGGACGGCAAGGTGGTCAAGGTCTCGCCGCAGCCGCTGTCCAGCCAGCACACCATGGCGCTGGCCCGCTCGGTGATGAACGACAAGCAGTCGGCCGAGTTCGAGCGCACCAAGGAATGCAATTTCGCCATCTCGCCACAGGGCATCGGGCGTTTTCGTGTCAATGCGTTCGTGCAGCAGGGCCAGGTCGGCATGGTGCTGCGGACCATCCCGAAAGACCTGCCCAGCATCGACAAGCTCGGCCTGCCCAGCGTGCTCAAGGACATCACGATGTTCAAGCGCGGGCTGGTCATCCTGGTCGGCGCCACAGGGTCCGGCAAGAGCACGACGCTGGCTTCGATGGTGGACTACCGCAACGAGACGGCCAGCGACCACATCATCACCATCGAGGATCCGGTCGAGTTCGTCCACCCGCACAAGAACTGCATCATCACGCAGCGCGAAGTCGGCATCGACACGCTGACCTGGGATGCCGCGCTGAAGAACACGCTGCGCCAGGCCCCCGACGTGATCCTGATGGGCGAGATCCGCGACCGCGAGACGATGCAGCACGCCGTCGCCTTCGCCGAGACCGGCCACCTGTGCATGGCCACGCTGCACGCCAACAGCGCCAACCAGGCCCTGGACCGCATCGTCAACTTCTTCCCCGAGGAGCGCCGCGACCAGCTGCTCATGGACCTGTCGCTCAACCTCAAGGCGATGGTGTCGCAGCGCCTGATTCCGAAGGAAGACGGCGCGGGCCGGATCGCGGCGGTCGAGATCCTGCTGAACACGCCGTTCATCTCCGACCTGATCTTCAAGGGCGAGGTCTCCGCCATCAAGGAGGTGATGAAGAAGGGCCGCGAGCACGGCATGCAGACCTTCGACCAGGCCCTCTTCGATCTCTACGAAGGCTATTACATTACGGCGGCGGACGCGCTGCGCAACGCCGACTCGGTCAACGACCTGCGGCTGCAGATCAAGCTCAACAGCATGCGCGCACGCTCCGGGGCCACGACCGAAACCGGGGGCCTCAAGATCGTCTGAACCGCCAGCACGGCCTGGCTCGCCTGAACTTCGACATGACCAAGACCTACGACAGTGTTCCCGCCCGTGATGTGGCGTTCCTCGGCCTGGGCGTGATGGGCGGGCCGATGGCGGGCCACCTTGCCCGCGCCGGCCACCGCGTCACCGTCTACAACCGCACTGCCGCCCGCGCCGACGCCTGGGTCGCGCAGCACGCGGCCGAAGGCTTGTCCGCCGCGATGGCGCTGACGCCGCGCGAGGCCGCGCAGCAGGCCGACATCGTCTTCCTGTGCGTGGGCAACGACGACGACCTGCGCTCGGTGGTGCTGGGGGCGGACGGCGCGCTCGCGGGCCTGCGTCCGGGCGCCATCCTCGTCGACCACACCACCGCGTCGGCCGACGTGGCCCGCGAACTGGCGGCATTGACGGCGGCGCAAGGTGGCCGGTTCATCGACGCCCCGGTGTCGGGTGGCCAGGCCGGTGCGGTCAACGGCGTGCTCACCGTGATGTGCGGCGGCGACGCGGCGGCGTTCGAGACCGTCCAGCCGGTGGCGATGGCATTTGCCCGCGCGATCACGCTGCTGGGCGACAGCGGCGCAGGTCAGCTGGCCAAGATGGTCAACCAGATCTGCATCGCCGGGCTGGTGCAAGGTCTGGCCGAGGCGATCGCCTTCGGGCAGAACGCCGGGCTGGACATGCACGAGGTGCTCGACGTGATCGGCAAGGGCGCCGCGCAGAGCTGGCAGATGGACAACCGCGGCAAGACGATGGTGAACGGCCAGTTCGACTTCGGCTTCGCGGTGGACTGGATGCGCAAGGATCTCGGGCTGGTGCTCGACGAGGCGCGCCGCAACGGCTCGCGCCTGCCGGTGACGGCACTGGTCGACCAGTTCTACGCCGAGGTGCAGGCCCTGGGTGGCCAGCGGTGGGACACCTCCAGCCTGATCCAGCGTCTGCGCTGACCGCTCAGCGGCCCTTGATGTTGCGCAGCTGCTCGGGGCTGATGACCTCGACCAGCCGCACCACCTTGGCCGCGCCCGGCACTGCCCGTGCCAGGTCGATGGCGCGGGTGGCTTCCTCCTCGGTCACGCGGCCCATCAGGTAGACCACGCCGCGCTCGACCACGATCTTGAACGCGCCAGAGGCCAGCCCCGAGGCGTCGACGAGGGTGGCCTTGACCTTGCCAGCCAGCAGCAGATCGCGTGAGCGTTCGCTGGTCGAGGTCGGCCACATCACCGCCAGGTCGTTGACCACCGACTTCACGCCGTCGATCTTCTGCACGGTGGCTTCGACCGTGGCCTTGTCCGCTTCCCGGTGGACCTCGCCGGTCAGCAGCACCTGGCGCTGGTAGCTGGTGACGTTGACGTGCGTGCGGTCGCCCACGGCGGTGCGGATGCGCTGGCTGGCCTTGAGTTCGATGGTCTCGTCTTCGAGCTGAACGCCCGAGCTGCGCCGGTCGGTGGCCACCATCGTGCCGCCGACCGCGGCGCCGCCCACCAGCAGCGGCGCACACCCCGACAGCACGCCACACAGGGCTGCGGCTCCCAGCATCGCCAGCACGGGCTTCATCGCCTTCATGGTCTTCATGGACTTCATTCTCCAAGCAGTGAGACATCGACCGCATCGCACAGGCAGTGGAGCACCAGCAGGTGGACCTCCTGGATGCGCGCCGTGCGGTCATGGGGGACGCAGAGGTGGATGTCGCCCTCGCGCAGCGCGGTGCCGACCTTGCCGCCGCCCTTGCCCGTGAGCGCGACGACCACCATGTCCTTCTGGTGCGCGGCGTCGATGGCTTCCAGGAGGTTGGCCGAGTGGCCGCTGCTGGTGATGACCAGCAGCACGTCGCCGGGCTGGCCCAGCGCCTGCACCTGCTTGGCGTAGATCTGGTCGAAGGCGTAGTCGTTGCCGATGCCGGTCAGGATCGAGGTGTCGGTGGACAGCGACAGCGCGGCCAGGCCCGGGCGCTCGCGCTCGAAGCGGCCGACGAACTTGGCGGCGAACTGCTGGGCATCGCCCGCCGAGCCGCCGTTGCCGCAGGCCAGTACCTTGCCCCCCGAGGTGATCGTGTTCAGCAGCACCATGGCGGCGTCGCTCACCGGGCGCGTGAGCACCTCGGCGGCGGCGTATTTCAGGTCTGCGCTGTCGAAAAACTGTTGCTGTATGCGTTGCTCAAGCATGGGTCGATGATATGCCAGCCCGGCCAGCGCCAGATTTCGGCTGCGTTGCCGTGTGTGCCACCCCGGGTTCAGCCGGCGTCGAAGGCCGCGACCAGCCAGGTCAGCGTGTCGCCGTCGATGGCCACCACGTCGAAGCGGCAGGGCGGCCAGACCCTGCAGTGGCGCTGCAGGTAGTGGCGTGCGGCGTAGACGATGCGGGCCTGCTTGGTGCGGGTCACGCTGGCGGCAGCTCCGCCATGGTCGAAGCGCGTGCGCTGGCGGACCTCGACGAAGACCAGCGTGCCCTCGCGGTCCCGGTCGCGCAGGATCAGGTCGACCTCGCCCGCCCGCGCCGAAGGGCCGGCCGCCACCCGATAATTGCGCTGCACCAGCACGAGTCCCTGCTGCTGCAGGTGTGCCAAGGCGCGCGCCTCGCCGGCATCGCCGATGTCTTTTCTGTTTCTGCCGTCCCCGACCGGACTGCTGTCTCCGCGATTGCCACCCGTGAGTCTCGACACCATCGTTTCCCCCCTGATCCTGCAAGCCGCCAACGCCGCTGCGGGGCACCAGCAGCACCCCGCCTCGGCACTGTATGTCGTGGCCACCCCCATCGGCAACATGGCCGACATGAGTCTGCGTGCCATCCACGTCCTGTCGACCGTGGACGCCGTGGCCTGCGAGGACACGCGGGTCAGCGCCGGCCTGCTGCAGCGCCTGGGGCTGCACCGCCCGCTGATCGCCCTGCACGAGCACAACGAGGAGTCTGCCGCTCCGCAGGTCATCGAACGTCTGGCCCGTGGCGAGCGCGTGGCCTACGTCAGCGATGCGGGCACGCCGGCCATCTCCGATCCGGGGGCGCGGCTGGTGGCGGCGGTGCGGGCAGCCGGGCACCGGGTCGTGCCGCTGCCGGGGGCGAGCAGCGTGGTGACGGCGCTCAGTGCAGCCGGGGATGTGGCCGGTGGCGGATTCCGCTTTGTCGGGTTCGTCTCGCCCAAGGCGGTGGCGCGCACCCAGGCCCTGCAGGCGCTGGGCCGTGATCCGGGCACCTGCGTGCTCTTCGAGGCGCCGCACCGCATCGAGGCCCTGGCCGGCGCGATGGCCGAGACGCTGCCAGACCGGCGCCTGACCGTCTGCCGCGAGCTGACCAAGCAGTTCGAGTCCATCCACACGCTGGAATGCGCCGACTTTCCCGCCTGGCTGGCGGCTGACACGGACCACGCCCGTGGTGAGTTCGTGCTGGTGCTCCACGCCCAGGTGGCCACGCAGATGTCGTCGTCCGACGAGGACGCCGGCGCGGTCTCCACCACGCAGCTGCTGCGCACGCTGATGGCCGAGCTGCCCCTCAAGCAGGCGGTGGCCCTGACGGCGCAGGCCACAGGAGGGGCGCGCAACGTGTTGTACGCGCAAGCCTTGGCGCTGCGGGACGGTGCGGTCCCTGGCGCGCCCGCCGAGGAACAGCCTGAGACTGCCACGCCGCTTCCACCCACCCGCCTGCCGACCCGCGCCGGGCGTCCGCGCCGCTGATCCCGGCACTGAAACCGATTGGTGTTCCGGGGATCACCACACCAGAATCACGCCATGCCACCACGCTCTCCCGTGTCGCCACCGCACACCGCCACACCACCCTGGTGGTGGTGGGCGGCAGTCGTGGCGGGCTGCGCCGCACTGGCCGGGCTGTCCATGCAGCTCTCGTGCAGCACGGCCGGGCTGTCCACGCTCTGGTATGCCAACGGTTTCGGTGCGTGCTGCCTGCTCGCGCTGAGCAGCGCGCCGCACCACCAGCGCACGACGCTGCTCGCCCTGGCCGCCGGGCTGCTGCTGGCCAGCGGGCTGGTGGGGGCGGAGGCGCCCTCGGCCGTGCTGTACGCCGTGCCCAACCTCGCGGAGATGGTGCTGGGGGCGTGGCTGCTGTCGCGCGACACCCACTGGCGCGAGATCCACCGCAGTCCCTGGGCCGGCTGGCGGGTGTGGCTGCGGGCGGTGTTGCTGCCGGCACTGCTGGGGGCGACGCTGGCTGTGCTGCTGCTGGGGCTGACGGGGGTGTCGCCCCAGCCGCTGTCGCGGCTGTGGTGGAGCTGGTTCGAGGGCAGTCTGATCGGCACGGCGTCCGTGCTGCCGCTGGTGCTGTCGCTGCTGGCCCGGCACCAAGGGCTGAAAGCGACCGTGCGTGCGCTGCTGAGTCCGGAGTCGCTGGCCTTGGTGGCCTTGTCGATGGGGCTGGCCACGCTGGCGCTGTCCTGGCTGCCATTTCCGTTTGTCTACCTGGGCCTGCCGATCTTGCTGGTGGCCGTGCGGCAGTCCTTCGTGCATGTGGCACTGCAGGTGCTGCTGGTGTCGCTGACCGTGGGGGCGACGATCTCGCGCGGGGGGCTGGTGCTGCCGCAGGTGGACGCGGAGTGGCAGAAGCTGCTGCTGCATCTGCCACTGCTCGCCGCGCTGCTGCCACCGCTGCTGCTGGCGGCGGCGGTGGAGTCCGCCCGAGGCCGCCGACGGGCGCTGGAGCGCGAGCGCGAGCGGCTGCGCCAGCTCTACGACCACAGCCCGGCGATGCTGCATTCGACCGATGCCGACGGACGCATCGTCGCGGTCAGCCAACGCTGGCTGGCGGCGCTGGGCTACCGGGCCGAGGAGGTGCTCGGGCGCTGGGGAACGGACTTTCTGGATGGCCCTTCGCACCAGTACCTGCTGGACGTGGTCCTGCCGCAGTACCAGCGCACGGGGACGATGCGCGATGTCGAGCTGCGCATGCGCTGTCGAGACGGGCAGACGCTGGACGTGCTGGTGTCGGCCACCGCCGAGCGCGACGAGCGCGGCCGCATCAGCCGTTCGCTGGCCATCGTCGAGGACGTGACCCGCAAGCGCCTGGCCGAACAGCTCGCGGTGCAGTTCCAGCGCATGTCGGTGATGCTGGCCAGCATCGGCGACGCGGTGATCGGCACCGACGACCGTGGCGGCATCGTCAGCTTCAACCCGGCCGCTGTGGCGATGACGGGCTGGACGGAGGCGCAGGCGGTGGGCCAGGCCTACGGCACGGTGGTGCAGCGGCTGGATCTGGACTCGGACGAGCCGCTGGCCGATCCGGTACTGGCCTGCCTGCAGGAGGGCGCGTGCGTGCAGGGGCAGGGCGCACGGCTGCGCCACCGCGATGGCAGCCGCCTGGTCATCCGCGAGACGGTCACTCCCATGCGCGACCCCGACACGGGTGTGCTGCTGGGCGCGGTGGCCACCTTCCAGGACACCACCACCGCCCATGAGCTGGGCCGCACCCTGGCCCGCCAGGCGCAGCACGACGCGCTGACCGGTCTGCCCAATCGCCTGCTGCTGCAGGACCGGCTGCAGCAGGCCCTGCAGCTGGCGCGCCGCACGGGGGGCTGTCTGGCGGTGATGTTCCTCGACCTCGACCACTTCAAGCAGATCAACGACCGCCAGGGCCACGACGTGGGCGACGCGCTGCTGCGCCAGGTGGCTGCCAGCGTGCTGGGTGCCGTGCGGGCCAGTGACACGGTGTGCCGGCTGGGCGGGGACGAGTTCGTCGTGCTGCTGCCGCAGCTCCACGCGCCCGAGGACGCTGCCGAAGTGGCCCGCCACATCCTGGAGGCGGTATCGGCCCCCATGCGCATCGAGGGGCTGACGCTGCAGGTCTCGGCCAGCATCGGCATCGCGGTCTTTCCCAGCCACGGCGACGACGAGGCCACGCTGATGCGCCGCGCCGACACGGCGATGTACCAGGCCAAGCGCGAAGGACGCAACGGTCTGCGTTTCCACCAGCTCCATGACACCCACCTCGGTCCACATTGACGCTGCGTGGCCGGCACAGCCCGGGCGCCGGCGCTGGCTGGTGCGAGGGCTTGCACTGGCCAGCGGGTGGTCCGCGGTGGGCCGGGCTGAAGCGCCGCTGGGGCTGGTGCGGGTGCCGCCGCTGGTGCCGAGGGTGCGGATCTTGCGCAACGGGCTGCAGGTGGTGGTGCTGCCCGACGCCCGCGCGCCGGGACAGCCCGGCAGCGGCACGGCGGCCGTGCAGGTCTGGTACCGCGTGGGTGGCAAGGACGACCCGCCTGGCCGCTCCGGCTTCGCGCACCTGTTCGAGCACCTGATGTTCAAGCGCACCCGCCACCTCGCCGACGAAGCCTTCGACCGACTCACCGAGGACGTGGGTGGCGACAGCAACGCCTTCACCACCGAGGACGCGACCGTCTTCCACAACGCCGTGCCCGCCAACCACGTCGAGCGGCTGCTGTGGGCCGAGGCCGAGCGCATGGCGCACCTGCAGGTGACGCTGGCGCAGCTGCGCAGCGAGCGGGCGGTGGTGGAGGCCGAGTTCCGCCAGAAGGTGCTGGGCGAGCCCTACGGGCGGCTGTTCCACGGCATGGCGCCCGCCTTCTGGCAGGTCCATCCCTACCGGCATCCGGTCATCGGCCGCGTCGAGGAACTGAACGCGGCCAGCCTGGACGACGTGCGCCGCTTCCAGGCCCGCTACTACCGCCCGGACAACGCCACGCTGATCGTCGCGGGCGATGTCGAGGCGGACCAGGTCGATGTCTGGGTGGACCGCCATTTCGGCGGGCTGGTGGTGCCGGATGTGCCCGTGCCACGCGTCTCGGTGCGCGAGCCCCGGCGCACGCAGGACCAGTGGACCACGCTGACCGCGCCGCAGGTGCCGGCCCCGGCGGTGGCGCTGCTGTGGCAGGCACCGGGCGCGGGCCACGCCGATGCAGGGGCGCTGCGGGTCGCGGCGGCGCTGCTGGGCGAGGGCGACTCCTCGCGGCTGTCCGCCGAGCTGGTCGAGCGCACGCCGCTGGCCCAGAGCATCGGATTCGCCGCCGATCTGCACGGGGATGCCGGCATGCTCAGCGCCTGGGCGATCGCCGCCGGCCCGCCCGTGCTCGGCCCCGATGCGCTGCATGATCCCCGTCTGCCACGGCTGGAGGCGGCGCTGCTGCAGACGGTGCGGCGCCTGGCGGAAGGGCGCATCCCGATCGGGGAACTCGACAAGGTGCGCACCCATCTGCTGACCGAGGCGCTGGTGGCCCGCCAGACGGCCGAGGGGCGGGCGCTGGCGCTGGGTTGGGCGGTGGTGCGCCGTCAGGATGCGCGCATGGCGGATGCCGAACTGGCGCAGCTGCAGGCGGTGCGGGCCGAGGATGTCCAGCGGGTGCTGCGTGTCCATGTGCTGGCGGCGCATCGGCTCACGCTGCGCTATGTGCAGGCACCTGCAGGAAGTCGCGCCCGGCCATGACCGCCAATTCCTTGCCCCGGCGCCAGTTCACGGGCTGGCTGGCGCAGGCCGGTCTGGCCGCGCTGGGTACCACGGCTGGCGGGTGTACGGCACCGCCGCGCAGCGTCCCCGCGCCTGTTACCGCCACCCCACCACCACCACCACCACCACCACCACCACCCAGTGCCACGCTGCCATCCGCCTCGGGCCTGCCGGAGCCTGGTCCACCGCTGCCGCTGCACCTGCCCGTGTGCACCGAAGAGCGGCTCGGTGACCAGGGCCTGACGCTGGTGGTGGCGCCGCGGCCAGGCCTGCCGCTGGTGAGCGTGGCGCTGATGGTGCGCTGTGGGCCGGCCTGTGATCCGCCCGGGCGGCGCGGCGTGGCCGAGCTGCTTGCGCACACCTTGATGCGGGGGGCATGGCGGCGCGGGCGGCCGGTCGATGGCGTGACGCTGGCACGGCAGGCGCAGGCACTGGGCAGCGCGGTGTCGGTGCGGGTGGAGGACCGGTTGACGGTGCTGGAGATGACCGTGCTGGCGCCGCGGGTCGGGGCGGCGCTGGCGCTGCTGGCGGACCTGCTGCGCACCCCGCTGCTGGCGGGCGACGACCTGCTGGCCGTGCGGGCCCAGATGCGCGATGCCCTGGCGCTGCGGCTGCAGGATCCCGCCCAGCTCGCCGCGTGGGTGGCGCGCCGCACCGCCTGGGCGGCGGAACCGCAGGGCGGCGTGACCACCCCGACGAGCCTGGCGGCCGTGCGGCGCGAGGAGGTGCTGGCACTGCACCGGCGCTGGGTGCGGCCTGACCGGGTGGCGGTGGTGCTGGCGGGCGACGTGGACGTGGTCGGCGCACGGGTGGTGGCGCATGGGGTGCTGGCGGACTGGGTGCGGCCAGCCGAGACGCCGCCACCGGAGCCTGCGGAGCCGGGTGTCCTGCCCGAGCCGCTGCTGCCGGCGTCGCTGCTGCTGCACCTGCCGGCGGTGGCGCAGACCAGCGTGCTCGTCTGTGCTCCGTTCGTCGGCACCGACGCCACCGACCACGCCGCCGGCACGCTGGCGGCGGCGGTGGTCGGTGCTGGGCATTCGGCGCGGCTGAACCAGGAGGTGCGCATCCGGCGCGGGCTGTCCTACGGCGTGAGCGGGCGTATCGAGCAGCAGCGGCTGACGGGGCTGTTCTACGCCTCGGCCCAGACCGACCACGCCCATGCGGCCGAGGTGGCGGCGCTGATGCAGGCGCAGCTCCTGGCCCTGGCCCAGCCGCAATTGCCCCTGGGTGCGGCCGAACTGAACGCCCGCCGTGCCGCGCTGCTGGGCGCATTGGCCCGCCAGCTCGACACCACCAGTGGCTGGATCGCCCGCATCGGCGAGGAGTGGGCGCAGTCCAGCCCGGTGGAGCGGCTGGCCGGCTGGCCGGCGCGGCTGAAGGCGGTGCCGCCCGCGCAGGTGCAGGCGTTCGCGCAGCGCCACTGGACCCCGCCACGGCTGCGCACCGTCATCGCCGGCCCCACCGAGCGCATCTTCGCGTCCGGTCCCCGGCTGGAGGGGTGGCTGCGGCTGGACACCCCGATGCGGGTGCTCGACCACCCGAGTCCGCGCCGCTGAGGCCCGCCGACAGGTCCGCGCCACGGTTTGCCACGACAATCCCGGCCAGTCCGACTTCCCCGCCCGAGCCTCCGATGCTGCGCATAGCCCTCGTCACCCCCATGCTGCCCGTTCCGCACGACCAGACGCGTGGCCGCTACATCCACGAGACCGCCCGCTCGCTGGGCAAGCTCGCCACGGTGAAGACGTTTTTCCAGACGATGCAGTACCCGCGCATCCCCGGGTTCAAGCCGCGCAGCTTCCTGTACGGCGCGGTCGGGCCGGACTACACGCTCGACGGTTGCGATGTCGAGGCGTTCACCTTTCCTGGCGTGCCGGTGCTCAGCCGGGGTTACAACGGCCACATCGCCAGCCTCGCCTTGACGCCGCGGGTGCGCCGTTTCCAGCCGGACCTGGTGCTGGCGTACTGGGTGTATCCGGACGGGTTTGCTGCCTTGCGCACGGCGCGGGCGCTGGGCGTGCCGTGCATCGTCGGGGCGCTGGGCTCGGACATCCATGTGCGCTCGGGCGTGAACGAGAAGATGACCCGCCGCACCCTCGGCGGCATCGACGCGCTGCTGACCGTGAGCGAGGCGATGCGCCAGTACGCGATCCGCGAGTTCGCCGCCCAGCCCGAGCGGGTCCACACCATCATCAACGGCTTCAACACCGCCGTCTTCAAGCCGCTCGACCAGCCGGCGCTGCGGGCCAAGTGGGGTGTCAAACCGGACGAGAAGATGATCGTCTACGTCGGCCGCTTCGTCGAAGCCAAGGGCATGCGCGAGCTGATCGCCGCGTTCCAGCGACTCGCCAAGGATGACCCGAAGGTGACGCTCGCCCTGGTCGGCGACGGCGTGATGAAGGACGAGCTGATGGCGCTGGTGGCCTCGACCGGGCTGACCGAGCGCGTCCACCTGCCCGGCGGCCAGGCGCCCGAGCAGGTCGCCGAGTGGATCAACGCCGCCGACGTGCTGACGCTGCCGAGCTGGAGCGAGGGCTATCCGAACGTGGTGGTGGAGGGCGTGGCGTGCGGCCGGCCGGTGGTGGCGACGGATGTCGGCGGCACCCGCGAGATCCTGCACGCGGACAACGGCATCCTGGTGCCACCGAAGAACGCCGAGGCGCTGGCCCGGGCATTGCGGCAGGCGCTCGACCAGCCGTGGGACCGCCCTGCGATCGCTGCCGCGATGAGCCGCACCTGGGACGATGTGGCGGTGGAGACGCTGGCGGTGTGCGAACGGGTGGCACGCGCCGGGCGGCGCGGCTGACCGGCGCCGCCCGACTCAGCTCTGCGTGGGGTAGAACGCCAGCGGCATCTGCCGCAGACCGGGCCGGGCGAACAGGTAGCCCTGGAACAGCTCCACCCCCTCCTCGCGGAACCACCAGTATTCGGCCTCCGTTTCCACCCCTTCCGCGATGACATCGATGCCCAGGTCGAGGCAGGTGCGGTGGATGCCGCGCACGATGGCCTGGCGCGGGCCACGGCTCTCGATGCCGCGCACCAGGGTCATGTCCAGCTTGATCGCGTCGGGCTGGAATTCCGCCAGCAGGTTCAGCCCCGCGTAGCCGGCACCGAAGTCGTCGATGGCCAGGCGCACGCCCGAGGCCCGGTAGGCATTGATCTGCTCCGAGAACTGGCGCAGATCGTCGATGATCTCGTTTTCGGTGATTTCCAGCGTGATGTGGTCGGGTGGCATGCCGCAGTGCGCCGCCATGGCCAGAGTCGAGGAAATCGCCTCGGGGGCGATCGCCAGGCTGCGCGGCATCAGGTTCAGGTTCAGGTGGCAGGGTCCGCCCAGCAGTGCAGCCAGCTGGATGGCCTCCCGGCGCAATTGCAGGTCGAGCGTGTGCAGGTCGCGCGGGTCGACCTGGTCGAGCACCTGGGCGGCCGACTCCCCGTTCAGACCCCGCACCAGGGCTTCGAACGAGATGATCTCGCCACTCGTCACCCGGACAATGGGCTGGAACGCGAAAGTGAAGGGGGGCTGGGACGTCACGGGCTGGTTCCGTCAGGTCGCTGCAGGTGGTGGCGGAGCGTTTCGAACTGGGGGGAGCCGATCAGCGGCCCCTGGAAGCAGGTGATGCCTTCCCCGCGGAACCAGTCGTATTCGGCCACTGTGGCCACATGCTTGGCGATGACCTCGATGCCCAGGTCGTTGCAGGTCTGCACGATGCCGCGCACGATGGCCTGGCGCGGACCATGGGACTCGATGCCGCGCACCAGATGCGCGTTGAGCGCGATGCTGTCGGGCTGCAGTGCCTCGACCTGGTTCAACCCCGAGCGGCCGGAACCGAAATGGTCGAGGCAGATCCTCAGGCCCGCACCGCGGTACTGCTGGATGCTGGAGGCCATTTCCGCCGGATCGCCGGTCATTCCGTCCTGGTCGATGGCGATGGTGATGCGCTCGGGTGCGATACCGCATTGTGTGGCGGTGTCCAGCACTGAACGCAATGCCGACCTGACATGCTGGGGGTGGTGGGCGGTCAAGGCGAGTGTCAGACCACTGGTCAGGCCCAGGCGTGATGCCAGCCCGATGGCCAGCACACGGGCTTCCATGTCGAGCCGTATGCGGTCCTGTGGCGTGGCGCACTGGGCCAGGACCGCGTCGGGGACGCCACCGTCCTTGGCACACAGGTGGGCTTCGTGCGAGAGGACCGTGCCTTGGCCCGCATCGAAGACCGGGGAAAAGGCGAAGGAGATGGGAGGGCGTTCGGGCAGGGCCGGTTCTCGGCGTGCCGATGTCGGGTTGACCGTCAGACGGCTGCGCCAGCGGCCCTCCTTGAACGCCCCAAGCAGCTTCTTCGCACGGCCCTGGTTCAGGCGTGTCAGGCAGGCGCCTCCTGTGAAGAAGTCGTTGGCCCCATCGATCTCGGCCAGCTCTTCCGGTGTCACCTGGGGATGCCCCATGCTCCAGTCGCTGAACCCACGGCGCGGGATCGGCTCGCGGATGATGGTGACGAGCTGGGTGTGGCGCGGGTCTGCCGCGATGGTGCGGAACACGGTGTCCACCGCGTCGGCTTCGCCTTCGAGCACCTGCAGGAAGCTGCCATCGACATACAGCAGCATGCCCGTCACGCCCAGCGTGGCATTCTTGTGCCGGGCTCTGGCGAGCAGCTCGGCCAGGGCCTCGTTCGAGAACGCCTGCGTGGCGGCGCTGCTGTAGATCAGGTGCATCAAGGTGGGCATGGGAGCCTCGTGCGGGTGCATGCGGTGGACGACACGGTTCAGTCCAGTGGCTGGGTCTGGGGCGTGGTCCGGAAGGCGGTGCGCGGGTAGCCCAGCGCCTGTGCCCGTGCGAGGGCGGCGTCCAGGTCGGTCGGGGCGATCTGGGGCGCGCGCGAGAGCACCCAGCCGTACTGGCGCGACGGCGAGCCAACCAGCGCCCAGCGGTAGTCCGGCCCGAGCGCCAGCACCCAGTAATCGCCGTAGAACGGCCGGAAGAAGCTCACCCGCAGCTTGGCGTTGCCGCTGTCGGGGACGACCTTGGCCACACCGGTGATGTCGTCCACCTTGCCGTCCGCCGTGCGGCAGCGGTTGACCACTTCGATGGTGGCGCCGGTCTGGCGGTAGCGCGCCTGGGTGTCGGCCACGCACTGCTTCTGGAAGCGGTTGGGCAGCGCCGCCACCTCGTGCCAGGTGCCGACGTAGCGCGCCAGATCGACCGAGGGGACGGTTGGCAGCGGCGGGTTCGGGGTGGTCGAGGCGCAGCCAGCCAGCCCTGCGAGTCCCGCTGCGACGATCAGCGCAGCAAGGCGACCGGTGTGTCCAGCGCGCTGTCTGTGGTGTCGAACGTTCATCCTGCCATTCCCTGGTGTCGGAGCAAGGCGTCGATGTTCGGCTCACGCCCGCGGAACGCCTTGAAGTTGTCGATGGCGTCCCGCGCGCCGCCTGCTTCGAGAATCTCGCGTCGGTAGCGCCGTCCCGTCTCCGGGTTGAGCACGCCTTCTTCCTCGAACGCGCTCCAGGCATCCGCGCTCAGCAGCTCGGCCCACTTGTAGCTGTAGTAACCCGCCGAGTAACCGCCCGCGAAGATGTGCGAGAAGGTGTGCTGGAAGCGGTTGAACGCGGGCGGCTTCATCACGGCCACCTCGTTGCGTACCTCGTCCACGACCTGTTGAACACGCCCGTCGCTGCCCGGCTCGGCGTGCAACCGCATGTCGAGCAGCGAGAACTCCACCTGGCGCAGCGTCATCATGCCGCTCTGGAAGTTCTTGGCCGCCGTCATCTTGTCGAACAGCGCACGCGGCAGTGGCTCGCCCGTGTCCACGTGGGCCGTCATGTGCTTGAGCACCTCCCACTCCCAGCAGAAGTTCTCCATGAACTGGCTCGGCAGCTCGACCGCGTCCCACTCCACGCCCGAGATGCCCGACACGCCCAGCTCGCTGACCTGTGTCAGCATGTGGTGCAGGCCGTGGCCGAACTCGTGGAACAGGGTCTGCACCTCATCGTGCGTGAGCAGCGCGGGCTTGTTGCCGACGGGCGTCGAGAAGTTGCACACCAGGTGCGCGACCGGCGTCTGCAGTACACCAGTGTCCGGGCGCAGCCAGCGGCCCTTCACGTCGTCCATCCAGGCGCCGGGGCGCTTGCCGGGGCGGGCATACGGGTCGAGGTAGAACTGGCCGACGAGCTGGCCGGCGCGCTCGATGCGGTAGAAGCGCACCGAGTCGTGCCACACCGGCGCGGTGTCCGGCCGGATCGCCACCTCGAACAGCGTCTCGATGATGCGGAACAGGCCGTCGAGCACCTTCGGCTCGGTGAAATACTGCTTCACCTCCTGGTCGCTGAAGGCGTAGCGGGCTTCCTTGAGCTTCTCGCTGGCGTAGGCGGAATCCCAGGATTGCAGGTCCGCCAGCCCCAGTTCGGTCGCGGCGAATTCGCGCAGCTCGGCCAGATCGCGCTCCGCATACGGGCGGGCGCGGCGGGCGAGGTCGCGCAGGAAGGTCAGTACCTGCGCCGGGTTTTCGGCCATCTTGGGCACCAGCGACACATCGGCGTAGCTCGGGTAGCCGAGCAGCGTCGCCTCTTCCTGGCGCAGGCGCAGCAGCTCGGCCATCACCGGGCCGTTGTCACGCTCGGGCGGCCCGGCTTCGCAGGCGCGAGTGACGTAAGCGGTGTAGAGCTGCTCGCGCAGGGCGCGGTTGTCGGCGTACTGCATCACCGGCAGGTAGACCGGCATGTGCAGCGTCAGCTTGTGGCCGTCCTTGCCTTCCGCTTCAGCAGCGGCGCGGGTGGCGGCCTTCACGTCGTCGGGCACGCCGGCCAGCTCGTCGGTCGTGGCGTAGTGCGTGAAGCTGTCGGTCGCGTCGAGCACATGCTCGGAGAACTTCTGGCCCAGGTCGGCCATCTGCTCCTGGATCCCGGCGAAGCGGGCCTTGGCCTCGCCCTGCAACTCGGCGCCGGACAGCACGAAATCGCGCAGCCAGTGCGACAGCGCCTGCTGGCGCGGGGCGCTCAGGGTGGCGGCGGACGGGCTGGCGGCGATCGCCTTGTACTTGGTGTAGAGCCGCTTGTCTGCCCCTTGGCGCGTGTAGAACTCGGTGATGCGCGGCAGGTTCTCGTTGAACGCGGCGCGCAGTTCGGGCGTGTCGGCCACCCCCTTCAGGTGACCGACCGCTCCCCACGCGCAGCCCAGCCGCTCCGTCGCCACCGACAGCACCTTCGACAGCGTGTCGTAGTCGGCCGGGGTGTCGGGTGCCACGGCGGTGTCGAGGGCGGCCTCGGCGTCGGCCAGCAGCGCGTCGAGTGCCGGCGTGACGTGCTCGGGCCGGATGGCGTCGAACAGCGGCAGCGGTTGGGCGGAGAGCAGGGGGTTCGTGGAGGTCGTGTCGGTCATGGGCGTTGAGTGCGTTGGGCGGTGTGCCTCAGGTGGCGCTGGCGGCAGCGCGTTCCGCGGCTTCGATCGTGTTGACCAACAACATCGTAATGGTCATCGGCCCGACCCCACCGGGGACCGGGGTGATCCAGCCCGCCACTTCCTTCACGCCGTCGAAGTCCACGTCGCCGCAGAGCTTGCCTTCGTCGTTGCGGTTCATGCCCACGTCGATCACCACCGCGCCCGGCTTGACCATGTCGGCCGTCAGCACGTTGCGCTTGCCGACCGCGGCGACCACGATGTCGGCCTGGCGCGTGTGGAAGGCCAGATCGGCAGTGCCGCTGTGCGTGACGGTCACGGTGGCGTTGGCCGCCAGCAGCATCATCGCCATCGGCTTGCCGACGATGTTCGAGCGGCCGATGACGACGGCGTGCTTGCCGCGCAGATCCTGCATCCCGATCGACTCCAGCATCTTCATGCAGCCGTAGGGGGTACACGCCTTGAAGCCGACTTCGCCCACCATCAGCGCACCGGCCGACGCGATGTGGAAACCGTCCACGTCCTTCAGCGGCGAGATGGCCTCGATCACCTTGTGGTCGTCGATGTGCTTCGGCAGCGGCAACTGCACCAGGATGCCGTGGATGGCCGGGTCATGGTTCAGCGCGTCGATGCGGGCGAGCAGCTCGACCTCGGTCATGGTCGCGTCGTACTTCTCCAGCACCGAATGCAGGCCGCTGTCGGCACACGCCTTGACCTTGTTGCGCACATAGACCGCGCTGGCCGGGTTGTCGCCGACGAGGACCACGGCCAGGCCGGGCTTGACGCCACGCTGGGTCAGTGCGGCGGCGCGTTGCGCCACGTCGGCGCGGAGTTGCTGGGACAGGGCGTTGCCGTCGATGCGTTGGGCGGACATGGGGGCGGTTTCCTAGGCATGAAAAAGGCCGCTGGGGAGCGGCCTTGGAGGGGAATGCGGGGTCGTGCGGCAGCCGGCTCAAGCCTTGGCCGCAGCGGCCGCCGTGGCGCCAAGCGCGATCTTGAGCAGGTCGGCGACGGTGTTGGCGTTGAGCTTTTCCATGATGTTCGCCCGGTGCGCTTCCACCGTCTTGATGCTGATGCCGAGGTCGTCGGCGATCTGCTTGTTCAGGCGGCCGGCGACGATGCGCTCCAGCACCTGCGCCTCGCGGGTGGTCAGGCGCGAGAGCAGGGCGTCGCGGCTGGCCTGCTCCTGGTGGGTCGAGAAGGCCGAACGCGCGCGCTCCAGCATCCGCTCGACGAGGTTCACCAGTTCTTCTTCCTTGAAGGGCTTCTCGATGAAGTCCTCGGCGCCCTTCTTCATCGTCGTCACCGCCATCGGCACGTCGCCGTGGCCGGTGATGAAGACGATGGGCAGGGGGCTCTTGCGCTCCAGCAGCCGGTCCTGCAGCTCCAGGCCGCTCATGCCGTCCATGCGGATGTCGGCGACCAGACAGGCCACCTCGCGCGGATCGAACCGGGACAGGAACGCCTCGGCCGAGTCGAAGCACTTGACGCGGTAGTCCTTGCCTTCCAGCAGCCACTGCAGCGAATCGCGCACTGCTTCGTCGTCATCGACGACATAGACCGTGCCTTTTTTGGGGATCAGGCTCATGCGTTTCAGTGGAGTTCAGAGGGTTTGGTGGATTCGCCGACGGTGCCGACGGGCAGCATGAAGGAGAAGCGGCATCCGGAAATGCTGTCTCCATTGTAGAGGTTCTCCGCCTTGATCCGCCCCTGGTGCGACTCGATGATCGAGCGGCACAGCGACAGCCCGATGCCCATGCCATCGGTCTTGGTGGAGAAGAACGCTTCGTACAGGCGCTTGCTGATGTCTTCTTTCAGACCGGGGCCGGCGTCGGTCACGCTGAACTCGATCACCCCGCCCATCTCCGGCGTGTGGCGGGGCACGACGCGCAGCTCGATGGTGCGCCGCTTCGGGGGCATCTGCGCGTTGTCGATGGCCTCGGCGGCGTTCTTCAGCAGGTTCAGCAGCACCTGCTCGATCAGGATCGGGTCGACCTGCAGCACCGGCAGCCGCTGCGCCACATAGCTCTGGATCGCCACGTTGCGCCGGCGCAGCTCCAGCCCGGCCAGCTCCAGCGTGTCGTCGACGATGTCGGCGGCGCGGGTGGGCTGGCGCTGCGGCTCGCTGCGTTTCACGAACTGGCGGATGCGGTGGATGATCTGGCCGGCGCGCTGGGCCTGCTTGGCGGTCTTCTCCAGCGCGGAGACCAGG
>JAAFKB010000004.1 GCA_013299055.1 Sphaerotilus sp. | reverse complement strand
TGGACGCCGAGGCGCCCGTGGTCAACGGCGCGGCAGTCACGGTCACGGGCAACAAGATCTTCATCTCCGGCGGCGACCAGGACATGACGGACAACATCGTCCACCTCGTGCTCGCCCGCCTGCCCGGAGCGCCTGCGGGGACGAAAGGCCTCACGCTGGTGCTGGTGCCGAAGTGGATGCCCGACGGCCGCCGCAACGGCGCGTGGTGCGACGGCATCGAGAAGAAGATGGGCATCAAGGGCAGCGCCACCGCCCAGATGCGCTTCGACAACGCCGAGGGCTGGATCCTGGGCGAGCCGAACGCCGGGCTGGCCGCGATGTTCCTGATGATGAACTCGGCGCGGCTGCACGTCGGGATGCAGGGCCTCGGCCATCTGGAGGCCGCCTGCCAGATCGCCACCGCCTATGCCCGCGAGCGGCTGCAACTGCGCGCCCCGGCCCGGCCGGCCGACGCTGATCCGGCCCACAAGGGACCAGACCCGATCGCCTGGCACCCCGCCATGCGCCGCACGCTGCTGGACCTGCACGCGCAGTGCGAGGGCGCCCGTGTCATGGCGTACTGGACTGCGATCCTGCTCGACGAATCGGAGCACCACCCCGACGCCGCCGTGCGCCAGGAGCGACACGCACTCGTCGCGCTGCTGACCCCGATCCTCAAGGCATTCCTGACCCACCTCGGCCACCACGGCGCCAACGAAGCCCTCGGCGTGCTCGGCGGCCACGGCTACGTGCATGACTGGGGCATCGAGCAGCATGTGCGCGACAGCCGCATCGCGCTGATCTACGAGGGCACCAACGAGATCCAGGCGATCGACCTGCTGATGCGCAAGGTGCTGGACCGGCCGCAGCGGCTGGAGGCGCTGCTGGACGTGTTCCGCGGCGAGATCGAGACGCTGCGGGCCACGCCGGACGGCGCCACCGGCACGCTGCGCACCTGGGCCGAGACGCTGGCCGACGAGGTCGAGACCATCACCACCGCGACCGCCGCGCTGCAAGCCAGCCGGGCCGCGGCGCCGGATCGGCCCTTCCTCGTCGCCGACGACTACCTGCACGCGCTCGGCCACAGCCTGCTGGCGTGGAGCTGGGCGCGGCTGGCGCGGGCGGCCCTGAACGACACCGACACCGCCCGCCGCGACTGGCTCCACACCGTCACCGAGCACGGCCGCACCTGGCTGCTGCCCGCGGCGCGCTGGCGCTGGCAGCGGGTGGCGGACGCGACACTGGCGCTGGGCTGGATACCAGCGTGATGGGCAGCAGCAACAAGAAGCAGGGGCAGGCACAAGGCGTGCTAGACAACGTCGTCGGCCACCACCTGGCCTGCGCGCGCGTGACCACCCATGTCACGTTCATCACCCACATCGGCCAGCCGCTTGACCTGCGCCCGGTCGAATACTCCTTGCTGATGCTGCTGCTGGCCAACGCGCAGCTCACGCCCAAGCAGCTCGCCCAGTCGCTGGCCCTGTCCGCCCCGAACCTCACGATCCTGCTCGACCGGATGCAGGTGCGCGGGCTGCTGCAGCGGGTGCGCAGCGAGGTCGATCGCCGCTCGCAGCACGTCCTGCTGACCGACGCCGGCCGCACGCTCGCCGACGACATCGCGGCGAAGACGCCCGCGATGGAAGCGGAACTCGACGGCTGCCTGAGCCGGGCCGAGCGGGCCATGCTGATCGAGCTGCTCGACAAGGTGGCGCGGCACCTGCCCGCCGCGCGCTGACCCCCCTCCACTGACACTCTGTAGCAAAGCTGCCAACAAGCTTTGCCCGTCGATTGCCAAGCCACCGCTCAGCCTCGGTCGCTAGGATGCGATAGATTTTTCATTTCTATCACTTTCCTTGCACCTTCCGAGGGCTGGCACGATGAACACCACTTGGCGACACCTGCAGCCGGCGCGGCGGCAGGCCATCGTGCTCTTGACCACCACCTGGCTGCTGTGCGGCTGTGGTGGCACTGACGCCACCAACACGGCCGTGGCTGCGGCGACAACCACCCTCCCAGCACAGACGGCCGCTCTCCGGCCAGGACTCGGGGCCATCAGCTACTGGGGCAGCAGCGCCGATGCCTACCGGCTGCTGCCCGCCGCCAGTCTGGCGGTGCTGAACCCCGACGTGGGCATCCTCGCCGCCGGCACGGTGAACACCCCCATCGCCGCCCTGCCCACCTGGCAGCTCCGCTCGGCCGAACTGCGCGGGCGCGGCGTGTTCCACCTCGGCTACGTGCCCACCGGCTACTTCCGCCACGACTGCGACCTCACCGGCCAGTGCCAGACCTGGGCACGCATCGAGGCGCAAGTGGCGACCTACCTGACGCAGATGCCCCAGCTCGACGGCCTGTTCTTCGACGAGATGGCCCCGACCGTCTGGGACTGCAGCGTCTTTGCCGCCGAATACGCCCGGCTGCGCGCCCTCGTGGCCCGACACCGCCGCGATGGCAGCCCGGCCCTGCGGCTGGCGTTCAACCCCGGCATCGCGGACGCCTGCGTGCTCGACGGGTTGCAAGCGGGTGAAGCGGTGGTCGTCTTCGAGGGCACGGCCGCCAGCCACGCCGAACGCGAGACCGTGCTGGGCGAGGTGACGCGCCAGGCCCGCCAGCGTGGTCTGCAGCCGTGGCACCTGGTCCACACCACCACGACCGCGGCGGCACTGCAGTCCGTCGTGGCCCGCGCCCGCCAGGCCGATGTCACCTGGCTCAGCGTGACCAACACGGGCGGGCAGTGGCAGGCCGACGAAAACACCTGGGGCGGACCACCCCCGTACTGGGACGAACTGGTGCGGCTGCTGGAAACGCCCTGACGCAGGCGATCCGGCGATACTGGCGTCCACCGCGCCTGCGCCCCGATCCCCTGCTCCGATGACCACACCCCCGACCACCGGCTGGACCCGCCACGCCCCGCTGCTCTTCGTCCTGCTGTGGAGCACGGGCTTCATCGGCGCCAAGCTGGGCCTGCCCCACGCGCCGCCACTGGGCTTTCTGACGGCACGTTACGCGCTGGTCGTGGCGCTGATGGCGGTGGCTGCGGTGTGGGTGCGTGCCCCCTGGCCGCAGGGAATGCGCGCGTGGGGACACCTCGCAGTGGCCGGGCTGCTGGTCCATGCGGTCTACCTCGGTGGCGTGTTCACCGGCATCTCGCAGGGGCTGCCTGCCGGCGTGTCGAGTCTGGTCGTGGGGCTGCAGCCGCTGCTGACGGCGGTGGGCGCGGGCTGGGTGCTCGGGGAAGCGGTGCGGCCGAAGCAGTGGCTGGGGCTGGTGCTCGGGCTGGTGGGCGTGGTGCTGGTGCTGTCGTCGCGGCTGGCAGGCGCGGGGCTGGATCTGCACACGCTCGGCCAGCTCGCCCACCTGCCCGGCCTGCCGGCGGCGCTGATCGCCCTGCTCGGCATCACGGCCGGCACGCTCTACCAGAAGCGGTTCTGCCCGCGCTTCGATGTCCGCACCGGGGCGGTGGCGCAGTTCGTGCCGTGCCTGCTGGTCACCGGCGTGCTCGCCTGGACCACCGAGGACCGCGCCATCGACTGGTCCTCGGGACCGTTCGTCTTCGCGCTGGGGTGGCTGGTGCTGGTGCTGTCGCTGGGGGCGGTCGGGCTGCTGAACCTGCTGATCCGCTCGGGCAGCGCGGTGAACGTCGCCAGCCTGTTCTACATGGTGCCGCCCTGCACGGCGGTGGTGGCGTGGGCGCTGTTCGGCGAGGCGCTCAGCCCGGTGGCGATGGGGGGGATGGTGATCGCGATGGCGGGCGTCTATCTGGCGCGCAAGTAGCCAGCAGCGCACGCCATCGACCGGCGCACCTCACACCTCACACCTCACACCTTGAGGATGTGCGCCCGGTAGTACAGCAACTCGTCGATCGACTCGTGGATGTCCGCCAGCGCCGTGTGCTTCTGGTGTTTCTTGAAGCCTTCGACCAGCCCCGGCTGCCAGCGCCGCGCCAGCTCCTTCAGCGTGGAGACATCGACGTTGCGGTAGTGGAAGAAGGCTTCGAGCTTCTTCATGTAGTTCGCCATGAAGCGCCGGTCCTGGCAGATGGTGTTGCCGCACATCGGGGAGAGCTTGGCGCCGACGTGCTGCTTCAGGAAGGCGATCACCTGCTGCGCCGCTTCGTCCTCGGTCACGGTGGACGCTTTCACGCGGTCGATCAGGCCGCTCTTGCCGTGCGTGCCCTTGTTCCAGGCGTCCATGCCGTTGAGCACCGCGTCGGACTGGTGGATGGCGATCACCGGGCCTTCGATGCGCACGGTGAGTTGCGGGTCGGTGACGACGACGGCGATCTCGATGATGCGGTCGGTCGCCGGGTCGAGTCCGGTCATTTCCATGTCCACCCAGACGAGGTTCTGGTCGTGGCGGGCAAGGACGGGGGCAAGGGCAGCGGCGGCAGTCGGCTCGGTCATCAGGGGCTCCAGGAGAAGCCGGGATTTTCCCACGCGCCATCGGCGAGAATCGGCGCATGCATTCGCTCGCCGTGACGTTCGCCTTTGCCGCCGCCCTCGTGGCGATGCTCGGCACCCGCCTGTGGCTCATCAGCCGCCAGATCCGCCATGTCGCGCAGCACCGCGCCGCCGTGCCCCCAGCGTTCGCCGATGTGGTGTCGCTGGAGGCCCACCAGAAAGCCGCCGACTACACCATCGCCCGCCAGCGTTTCGAGCTGCTCACCACCGCGTGGGGCGGCGTGATGCTGCTGGGCTGGACGCTGCTGGGCGGGCTGGACGCGGTGAACGTCGTCGTGCGCGACTGGGCGTTGCCGCGCTGGGGTGAACTCGGCTACCAGGTCGCGCTGCTGATGGCGGTGAGTGCAATCGGCAGCGTGATCGACCTGCCCTTCGACCTGTGGCGCACCTTCCGCATCGAGCAGCAGTTCGGCTTCAACCGCATGACCTGGGCGCTGTGGCTCAAGGACGCGCTGGTCGGCACGGTCGTGGGCGTCGCGGTCGGCGTGCCGCTGCTGGCGCTGGTGCTGTGGCTGATGGCGGCGGCGGGCGCGCTGTGGTGGCTGTGGGCGTTCGCGGTGCTGGCCGGGTTCACGCTGCTGATGCAGGTGCTCTACCCGACCGTCATCGCGCCGCTGTTCAACAAGTTCAAGCCGCTGGCCGACGAGGCGCTGAAGGGCCGCGTGCAGGCGCTGATGCAACGCTGCGGCTTCAAGGCGCAGGGGCTGTACGTGATGGACGGCTCCAAGCGTTCGGCGCACGCCAACGCCTACTTCACCGGCTTCGGCAGCAGCAAGCGCGTGGTCTTCTTCGACACGCTGCTGGCGCGGCTGTCCCCGGAGGAGATCGAAGCCGTGCTCGCCCACGAACTCGGCCACTTCCACCACCGCCATGTGCCCAAGCGCATGGCCACGATGATGGGAGTGTGGCTGGCGGGGCTGGCGCTGCTGGGCTGGCTGATGAACCAGCCGGCGTTCTACACAGGACTCGGGGTGCAGCCGAACATGCTGGCGCCGAACCACGGCCTCGCGCTGCTGCTGCTGACGCTGGCCGGGCCGGTGTTCAGCTTCTTCATCACGCCGCTCATGGCCGCCACGTCGCGCAAGCACGAGTTCGAGGCCGACGCCTACGCCAGCCAGCAGGCCCGTCCTGCCGATCTGCAATCCGCGCTGCTCAAGCTCTTCGAAGACAACGCCACGACGCTGACACCCGATCCGCTGTACGTGCGCTTCCATTACTCCCACCCTCCGGCGTCCGAACGCCTCGCTGCTCTCCATGCCCACGCCTGAACTCGACATCGGCCTCGTCATCGCCGGCCACGGCCGCCACTACATCGTCGAGACACCGGAGGGCCGCGAGATCAAGTGCAGCCCGCGGGGCAAGAAAAGCCAGCTCGTCGTCGGCGACCGCGTGCGCTGGCAGCCCACCGACACGCTGGGCAACGAGGGCGTGATCGAGGCGATGGAGCCGCGCACCAACCTGCTCTACCGCCAGGACGAGTGGAAGACCAAGTCCTTCGCGGCGAACCTGGACCGGCTGCTGATCCTCGTCGCCGCGGAGCCGGTGTTCAGCGAGAGCCAGTTGGCCCGGGCGCTGATCGCGGCGGAACAGGCACGCATCAAGGTCAGCATCCTCCTGAACAAGATCGACTTGATCGAATCGGCGCAGCTCGCCCGCGAGCGGCTGGCCCCTTACGTGAAGATGGGCTACGACGTGATCGAGGTGGCGATCAAGGCACAGCCCGACGAAACCCGCGCCCGTTTGACCGACCTGCTGGCGACGGGCTCGACGCTGGTGCTAGGCCCGTCCGGCACCGGCAAGAGCACGCTGGTGAACCTGCTCGGGCTGGACGCCGCGGCGCCCGTGCGGGAAATCTCGGTCGCGCTGAACTCGGGGCGCCACACGACGACGCACACGCGCTGGTACTGGCTGGACGAGGCGCACCAAGGCGCCTTGATCGACTCGCCCGGCTTCCAGGAATTCGGCCTGCGTCACATCCCGGTGGAAGATCTCGCGGCGTGGATGCCGGACCTGTCACCCTACCTGGGCCAGTGCCGCTTCGCCAACTGCAGCCACGACCACGAGCCGGGGTGTGCGGTGCTGGCGGCGCTGGAGCGCGGGGACATCGCACCGTCGCGGCACCGGATCTACCTCGAAGTGCGTGACGAGCTGGGGCGCACGCACTACTGAAGTGCGGATGTCGCTGGCGGCTCCAGCACCTGGGATGCCGCCCGCCACATGCATGCGCGCAGTGTGCGGACACTGGCCGAGTCGAGCCGCCAGCTCTGCCAGTACAGCGCCACCGCCACGCTGTGCCCCGGACACAGATCGACCAGCGCACCCGAGGCCAGCGCCGCCGCCGCCAGCGGCATCGGGTGCAGGCCCCAGCCCAGCCCGGCAATGGCCGCGTCCAGAAACCCCTGCGCCGACGGCACCCACCACTGTGGCGGCGTGCAGTCCTCGCCGATCACCTGGGTGAGGAAGCGGTGCTGCATCTGGTCTTTCTGGTTGTAGACCAGCATCGGCGCCCGCCGGAACCCCTCGGCCAGCGCCACGCCCGCGAAGTGCCGCTGCGCAAACGCCGGGCTGACGGCTGCCACATAGCACATCGACCCCAGCGCATCCACCCGGCAGCCCCCCACCGGTTCGGCTGCCGCCGTGACCGCACCGAACACCGTGCCGTTCTTCAGCCACTCACGGGTGTGGTCCTGGTCATCGACGTGCAGCGCCAGCGTGTCGCCGCTGCGCTGGTGGAAGTCGGCCATCGCCGGGATGACCCATGTCGCCAGGCTGTCGGCGTTGACGGCCACCGGAATGCTGCGTGGCCGGGTGCTCGCCTCACCCGCCTCGGCCAGCGGCTGCAGGTCGTGCTGCAGATCGGCCTCCAGCATCTCGATCTGCAGGTAATGGCGGTACAGGCGTGCACCTTCCGGGGTGGGCGTGACGGGCGCCGAGCGGATCAGCAGCACACAGCCCAGCCGCTCCTCCAGCACCTTGACCCGCTGCGAGACAGCCGACGGCGTGACATGCAGCTCCCGCGCCGCCCGCTCGAAGCTGCCCAGCCGCAGCACGGTGGACAGCGCACGCAGTGCGACGAGGTCGATCATGGAGTGAAGTTCAGCTTCATCATGGTAAGGAAGTTTAGCTGTACTGCACCAGCAGGCCACCCTACGCTGTGCCCATGAACACCACCACCTACTTCCTCGGCATGGCCGCCAGCGCCGGTCTGATCATGGCCATCGGCGCCCAGAATGCGTTCATCCTGCGCCAGGGCATCCGGCGCGAGCATGTGACGGCGGTGGTCGTCTTCTGCGCAGCGTCGGATGCCGTGCTGATCGCGCTGGGCACTGCCGGCATTGGTGCCGTGTCGGTCCACGTTCCGCTGGCCGTTCCGCTGCTGACGGTGGCAGGCATCCTGTTCCTGTCGGTCTACGGCGTGCAGGCGGCGCGGCGGGCGTGGCGACCGGATGGGCAGGGGCTGGAAGCGCAAGGGGGCGCGCCGCTCACGCGGTCGGCGGCACTGCTGCAGGCGGCGGCGTTCACCTGGCTCAACCCGCATGCGTGGCTCGACACCACGGTGCTGCTCGGCTCGCTGGCCAATGCACATGGTGAAGGTCGCTGGGCTTTCGCTGCGGGCGCGATGACGGCGAGCCTGCTGTGGTTCACGGGGCTGGCGTGGGCCGCTGGCCGGCTGGCGCCGCTGTTCCGCCGGCCGCACACCTGGCGCGTGTTCGACGCTGGGGTGGCGGTGATGATGCTGGGGCTGGCGGGGGGCCTGACCGCGCAGACCCTCAAGGGCTGAGAGCGCTGTGCGGAGGGTCAGCCCAGCCGGTTGGCCAGCGACAGCAGCGCCAGCAGCAGCATCCACAGCACCATCGAGCGCCAGACCAGTCCGACCACGGTGCGCAGGTGCGACAGGGCAGGCGGCGCGCCGGGCGTGCTGCCCTGCCCCTCCAGCGTCACCTCGCCGGGCAAGGCCACCGCATAACCACCGCCCGCCGACCCTGTCGCCAGGCTCGGCGCATCCGCCCCGCCCAGCGACACCCCGCACGCACCCGCCGCAGCCGACAGCAGGATGCCATCGTTGGACTGTTTCCACAGGCCCGCGCACTGGCGCCAGCAGTCCACCGCCTCCTCGAAGTTGCCGACCACGGCAAAGCCGGCGGCCGTGAGGCGCGCCGGAACGTGGTCGAGCACGGCGAATGCCGCCTGCGAGCGCAGCGTCAGGCCACCGTTGACGGGAGCGGTCTGGGCGCGCTGCTTGAAGGTCCAGTAGCGGGCGCAGAACTCCGACATCCGGTACCCCACGGCCCCCACCGGCCCCAGCCCCAGCGCCGATCCCAGCACGAACCAGAAAAACACGCCGAAGACATGGCGGTGGGCGGCCAGCAGCGCGTGCTCGATGACATGACGCAGCAGCTCCGAGCGGGGCAGCTCGCTGACATCGAGGTGACGCCACTCCTGCAGCACGCGGCGGGCGCGGTCCTCGTCGCCCTGCTCCAGTGCGTCGCGGATGTCGGTGAAGTAGTGGCTGAACTGGCGGAACCCCAGCGTCAGGTAGAGGATGAGCAGATTGAAGCAGAGCGCCAGCAGCAGGCTCTGGTGGTGCAGCAGCGCAAAGACGCCCCATGCGAGCAGGGCGGGTGTGAAGACCGTGACGGCCCAGACCACCCAGGCGTGGTGCTCGCGGCCAGCATCGAAGTTGCGCGCAGTCCAGCGGGCCCAGTCGATCAGGGCTTCGTGGATGGGATTGCCCTGCGGCAGAGGCCGCAGTTGTTCGACGATCAGTGCCAGCAGGACGGCGAGGAAACTCATGCCGTCAATGATAACGGCGTGAACAACGCCACGGCTCGGGCCTTCCCCTGCCGCGGTCGCTCAGGCGGCCAGAAAGCGGTAGAGGTTGCGCAGCATCGCCGCCGTGGCGCCCCAGATGAAGTACTCGCGTGGCTCGCCTTGCGCCGAGTGGCCCTGCCAGGGCATGGAGAGGAAGCGGCGCTGCTCGTCGACCGCCTCGAAGACGTGGACCTGGTGGTGGGCCGGCGCCATCAGGAAGTCCAGCGGCACCTCGAAGGCTTCGGCGACCTCGCCGCCTTCGATCTCCAGGGCGAACGGCGGATGCACCAGCGCCACGACCGGCGTGACGGTGTAGGACGTGACGGTGGTGTAGACCGGCAGCGCGCCGATCACCTCGATGTGGCGGGCGTCGAGGCCGATTTCCTCGCGGGCTTCGCGCAGAGCGGTCTCCACCGGATCGACTTCGCCCGGATCGACCCGTCCGCCGGGGAAGCTGATCTGCCCGGCATGGTCGCGCAGGTGGTCGGTGCGGCGCGTCAGCAGCACGCGCAGCCCGTCCTGGCGGGCCACCAGCGGCACGAGCACGGCCGCTGCCGTCGGCACACGGTCGGCAAGCGGGCCGCCGCCATCACCGCGGAACTCGGGCTGCCACGCGGGTGGGGCGGCGAAGCGGGCCTTGAGCTGCGTGGGGGTCAGGCGCTCGCCGGACAGCGCAGGCAGGTGGTGGTCAGCGCCGAGAATGGGCACGGCGCGTGGATCACGGATGAGGGTCGGGCGTCGGGACATGGATTCAGCATAGGCCGAAAACGACAAAGCCGCCCGGAGGCGGCTTGGTGATCTGCGTGCACGGCGTGATCGAGGCAGCAATCAGGCCAGCTTTTCCTTGATCCGTGCCGACTTGCCGCTGCGCTGGCGCAGGTAGTACAGCTTGGCGCGGCGGACATCACCACGGCGCTTGACTTCGATCGAGGCGATCAGCGGGCTGTAGAGCTGGAACGTGCGCTCCACGCCTTCGCCGCTGGAGATCTTGCGCACGATGAAGCTGCTGTTCAGGCCACGGTTGCGGCGGGCGATCACGACACCTTCGTAGGCCTGCACGCGCTTGCGGGTGCCTTCGACGACGTTGACGCTGACGATCACCGTGTCGCCAGGGGCGAAGACGGGGATGGTCTTGTTCAGGCGAGCAATTTCTTCTTGCTCAAGTTGTTGGATCAGGTTCATGGAGGCTCCAGGCGATCGTGCCGGCAAGGGCCAGCGTTCCTGTCGAACACCAGTCTTCCTTCGGGCAGAGGATCAAAACCGTCGATTATAGCGTGATTTCGCGCAAGTACTGCTCATCAGCGCGGCTGAGGCGTCCGGCAGCCCGGGCAGTGGCGAGCAGGTCGGGTCGGCGGCGGGCGGTGAGCGCCAGTTGCCGCTCGCGGCGCCAGCGGGCGATCTGGGCGTGGTGGCCGGACAGGAGCACAGCCGGCACGGTGTCGCCACCGAGCGTCTCGGGGCGGCTGTAGTGCGGGCAGTCGAGCAGGCCGTCGGAAAAGCTGTCCTGCTCGTGCGAGGCCGCGGCGTTGAGAACCCCTGGCTGCAGACGCGTGACGGCATCCAGCAGCGTCAGCGCAGGCAACTCGCCACCCGAGAGCACGAAGTCGCCCAGGCTCACCTCTTCGTCCACATGGCGGTCGATGAAACGCTGGTCCAGCCCCTCGTAGCGGCCACAGACCAGGATGGCACCGGGACTGGCCGCCAGCGTCTGGACCCGCGACTGGGTGAGCGGCGCACCGGCGGGGCTGAAGAGGATGACGGGGGCGGAGGGAGCCTGGTCGGCACGGTCGGCACGGATGGCCGCCAGCGCCCGCTCCAGCGGTTCCACCAGCATCACCATGCCAGGACCACCGCCATACGCCCGGTCATCGACGCGGCGGTAGGGGTTGTCGGCATGGTCGCGCAGGGGCCACAGGCGCACGTCCACCTGCCCGGTCGTGTAGGCGCGGCGGGTCACGCCGACCTTCAGGAAGGGGTCGAACAGTTCGGGAAACAGGGTGACGATGTCGAAGCGCACGGCAGGCGCAGCGGGGTCAGTAGTCCAGACCCCAGTCGGCGACGATGCGCCGCTCGGCCAGATTGACATCGTCGATGTAGGCGGCGACGAAGGGGATCATGCGCTCGACAGTGCGGGGCACGCCGGCCTCGTCGACGCTCTCGGCGGTCAGGCGCATCACGCTGTGGGCGCCGGTGTCGAGCATCTCGGCCACGGTGCCCAGTGCGGCGCCGTCGCGGTTGACGACGTGCAGGCCGATCAGGTCGATCCAGTAATACTCGCCGTCGTCCGTCTTCGGGAAGGTGGAGCGCGAGGCGAAGATGCGGGCGCCGCGCAGGGCTTCCGCACCATTGCGGTCGGCGACTTCCCGCACGGAGGCGATCACGCCGTCGCTGTGCTCCTTGACCACGGTGACGTGGAGCACCTTGGGCAGGGCCGGCGCATCCTTGGCGCGGGGCTTGCCGGCCGGTGGCTGCAGGAACCACTGGCGGGCCTTGAAGACGACCTGCGGATCCGCTGCGTAGGGCTGGATCCGCAGCCAGCCCTTGATGCCCCAGGCGTCCGCCACGCGCGCGACCTCGATGGCGTCATCGGGCCAGGCCACGGCGTCATCGGTGGGGGTCACGGTCATGGTGGTGAGACTCGGGGCAGTCAGGGCTATGGCGCAGTGCGATCAGGCGGCGGCGACGACGGGCGCAGCGACCGTGGACTTGGCTTGCTTGATCAGGCGCTCGACGGTGGGCGACAGCTGCGCACCGACGCTGGTCCAGTAGTCGACGCGGTCGAACGCGACGCGCAGGGCTTCGGCTTGACCCGAGGCGACCGGGTTGTAGAAGCCGACGCGCTCGATGAAGCGGCCGTCACGGCGGTTCTGGCTGTGGGCCACGACCAGGTTGTAGAACGGGCGCTTCTTGGCGCCACCACGGGAAAGACGGATCACGACCATGATGTTTCCTTGATCAAAGGTAGAGAAGACAAAACCAGAGACCCACGCGACCAGGAGACACTCAGGCCAGCAGATCAGACAATGTCGCGTGTGCGCCGAACTTCATGCGACCTTCACGCGACCACCACATTCTTTCCGACCCCGTTAGATCGCGCTGCGTGGCGAGTTGCCGGGCAGCCGTCGTCGGAAAACCCGAGATTATAAACTCTCCCGGACTTCCATGAGCACTTGCATGCACCACCTGCGTCAGACCCCCCACACCAATGCCTCGACCGCACCGTCCACTGGAGCCTCGGCATGAGCGCCGCCCGCGTGAAATCGAAGACGCTGGCCACCTGGCTGGCGGTGGTGGGCGGCGGATTCGGGCTGCACCGTTTCTACCTGCACGGGCTGCGTGACGGCTGGGGCTGGCTGCATGTGCCGATGACCCTGCTGGGCATGGCAGGGGTGCAGCGCATGGCCGCCTTCGGGGTGGACGACCACGTCGCGCCGTGGCTGCTGCCGCTGGGCGGACTGTCGATCACGGCCGGGATGCTGGCGGCCATCCTCTGCGGGCTGTGCAGCGATGAACGCTGGGATGCGCGCCACAACCCCGAGGCTGCCAGCGGACGCGGCACGCCACCCGGCGGCTGGCTGGCGGTGCTGGGGGTGATCACGGCGCTGCTGATCGGCGCGGCCATGCTGCTGTCGTCGATCACCTTCACGCTGCAACGCTACTTCGAGGCGCAGGTGGCCGCCAGCCAGGCCGAGGCGGCGCGACGCCCCTGACGACACGTCAGGCGGGGTGGATGCCCTGCTCGGCCGCCAGACGTCGTGCCAGCGCGGACCACGCGGCCAGATCGCCGGACAGGCTGCCCGTGTCCACCGACAGCAAGGCGGGCAGCACGATCTGCCCCGGCAAGGCCGCGCACACCTGCAGCAGCGGCAGCAGGACAAACGCCCGCTCGGTCAGCCGGGGATGCGGCAGGGTCAGCCGCGCAGTCTGGCGTTGCAGATCGCCGTGGAGCAGCAGGTCGAGGTCGAGCGTGCGCGGCGCATTGCGGTAGGGGCGCTCGCGGCCGTGGGCCAGCTCGATCGCCAGGAGCGCCTCCAGCAGGGCTTCGGGCGACAGCCGGGTGCGCACACAGGCCACGGCGTTGAGGTAGTCCGGCCCGCTGGACGCGACCGGGCGGCTGCACCAGCGGCCGGACGCCATGACCCACTGCGTGCCGGGCAGCGCGGCCAGCGCGGCACACGCGACATCCAGCGCCGCCGCCGCATCGCCGAGGTTGGCCCCCAGCCCGATGCAGGCCAGCCGTGCCGGACAGGGTTCAGTCACCCTGCGGCGCCGGGCTGGACGCGGCGGGTGCGGCACCCCGCTCACCCGCTGGCTTGCGGCGACGGCGGCGCTTGCGCGGGGCGGCAGCGGGGGCATCCGACGCGGCAGGCCCCTCCTCCCCGTCGTCCGGCGGGTCGGCGCGGACCACGGCGGCCCGTGCCGTGGCGGCCTGGCTGCCAGCGGCGCGGCGGGCCTGGTCCTGCACGCGGGCCTCGGTCAGCAGATCCTCGCGGGCCGCGTCGTTCGCGGTGGAGAACGTCTCCCACCAGCGGGCCAGTTCGGGATCGGCCTCGCCCGACTCGGCACGCAGGCGCAGGAAGTCGAAGCCCGCCCGGAAGCGGGGCTGCTCGACCAGCGACAAGGCAGACGACGGCGTGCGCCGCTCGAAACGTGGCTGCATCAGCCAGATCTCGCGCATGTCGGCGGCCAGCTTGCCACGGCCGGAGATGTCGCCGATGCGGGCGTCGAACACGGCATCGGTGGCCTGCTGCAGCGCGGGCGTCGGCGTCTCGCCCTTGGCGCGCAGCTTCTCGGCGCGGCGCTGCACGTCGTGCCACAGCATGCACGCCAGCATGTAGCTCGGCGCGACCGGCTTGCCCTCGGACACGCGGCGGTCGGTGTCGGACAAGGCGCGCTGGATGAACTGCTCGCGGCCGTCGTGCTGGTGTGCGTCGTCGAGCACGGCGTCCAGGATCGGGAACACGCCCTTGTGCAGCCCCTGCTTGCGCAGCTCTTCGAGGCTGGCGAGCGAATGCCCCGTCTGCAGCAGCTTGATCATCTCGTCGAACAGCCGGCTGGTGGGCACGTTGGCGAGCAGGTCGGCGCAGGCGCGGATCGGCTTGCGCGTGCCCGGCTCGATCTCGAAGCCGAGCTTGGCCGCGAAGCGCACGACGCGGATGATGCGCACCGGGTCTTCGCGGTAGCGCGTCACCGGGTCGCCGATCATGCGCAGCAGCCGCTTCTTGGCGTCGGCGAGGCCGTGGTGGTAGTCGACGACGATCTGGCGGCGCGGGTCGTAGTAGAGCGCGTTGACGGTGAAGTCGCGCCGCGCCGCATCCTCGTCCTGCGGGCCCCAGACGTTGTCGCGCAATACGCGGCCGCTGGCGTCCACGACGTGGCTCTTGCCGGCGAGTTCGGATTTCGAGGTCTTCTCGTTGCCTGCCACCTGCTCGGCGGCCGCGGCATCGAGGTAGGCGCGGAAGGTGGACACCTCGACCACCTCGTGCTCGCGGCCCCGGCCGTGGACGACGTGGACGATGCGGAAGCGCCGACCGATGATGAAGGCGCGGCGGAACAGCGATTTCACCTGCTCCGGCGTCGCGCTGGTGGCCACGTCGAAGTCCTTGGGACGGTGGCCGAGCAGCAGGTCGCGCACGGCACCGCCGACGACATACGCCTCGTAGCCGGCATCCTGCAGCGTCGTGACCACCTTGATGGCGCGGTCGTCGAGCAGCGACGGGTTGATGCCGTGTTCGGAGACGGGCACCTCCACGCGCACGCCGATCACCGGCTCGGCGGGTGCGGCGGACTCGGGTGGCAACACGTCGGCGGTCGCTTGGGCGGGGGCCTTGGGCGCGGTTTTGCTGGCAGATTTGCCGAGCAGCTTGTCGATGAATTTCTTGATCATGGGAAGAGCCGCAGGATGCGCCAGCCGCGCTCGCGGGCGGTGGCGTCGAGCGCGGGACTCGGGTTGGTCGCCACCGGTTCGGTGGCCAATTCCAGCAGCGGCAGGTCGTTGGGCGAGTCGCTGTAGACGCTGATGCCGGAGAAATCGCTCAGGCGGTGGCCGAGGCCGGCAAGCCAGTCATGGACCCGACCGACCTTGCCTTCGCGGAAGGTCGGCGTGCCGCGGATGGTACCCGTCCAGCGGCCGTCGGGGGCGGGCCGGCGTTCCAGCTCCACGGCCAGCAGGTGCTCGACGCCAAATGCGGCGGCGATCGGGGTGGTGACGAAGGCGTTGGTCGCCGTGACGATGGCCACGAGGTCGCCGCGCTGCTGGTGGAAGCGCACCAGCGCCAGCGCCTGCGGGTGGAGGTTCGGGCGCAGCACCTCGGCCATGAAGCGGTCGTGCGCGGCGGCGGATTCGGCCAGCGGACGGTCGCGCCAGGCGGCGGTGGTGAAGGCGATGTAGGCCGGCAGGTCGAGCGTGCCGGCCTGGTAGTCGGCGTAGAAGGCGTCGTTGCGCTGGCGAAAGGTGTCGCCGTCGGCCCAGCCGATCGCCACCATGAACTCACCGAAGGCGTGGTCGGAGTCGATGGGGATCAGGGTGCCGTCGAGGTCGAACAGGCAGAGGTGGCGGGTGGTCTCGGACATCAGGGGACGGGAAGCAGGGGACAAGGAGAGCAGTTCGGGCGTGGTTCAGAGGGCGTGCAGGTCTGGCTCGGCCAGCATCTGGCGCAGCAGTGGCAGCGTCACGGGCCGCTTGGTCGCCAGGGCGTAGCGGTCGAGCTGGCCCAGCAGCTCCATCAGGTGGGTCAGGTCATGCGCGCCGTGGCTGAGCAGACAGGCCAGCACCTCGTCGCTGAGCGTGATGCCACGCCGTTGTGCGTCGCGGTGCAGCAGTGCGCAGACCTGCTCGTCCGTCGGGGGAACCAGCCGGTACACCAGCCCCCACGCCAGCCGCGTGCGCAGGTCGTCGCGCACCGGCAGATCGACTGGCGGCAAGCGGCCCCCCGCGATGATGGGCACACCGGCGATCGTCGCCTCGATGAACATGCGGAACGCCTCGTGCTGGCGCTCGGCATCAAAGCGGTCGCAGTCGTCGAGCAGCAGCAGGCGGGCCTCCTCGTCGTACTCCCAGGGCGTGGGCGAGGCCAGATCGAACTTCATCGTGCGCAAGCCGAAGGACTGCGCCTGGCTGACCGCCGCCTGCAGCAGGTGCGTCTTGCCGCTGCCGGGTGGCCCCCACAGGTACAGCGGCATCGACGGGCTGGGCGACAGCAGCGCCATCAGCACCTGCTCCCACTGTGCGTTGCCGCCGGGCAGGAACGTGTCGAAGCGCAGCACCGGCTCCGGCCCGAAGGCGAGCGGCACCTGCCGCATCAGCGGCGGGGTCCGGTCACGAGGCATTCCGCGAGACATTCGAGAGGTTCATCCTTGGTATAGCCGACTGGCCACATAACCCGCGCGCAGGCGCCGCAACGCCACCAGCACCAGCGCCCCCGCCGGCAGCGCCAGCAGCACGCCGACAAAACCGAACAGGTGCCCGAAGGCCAGCAGCACGAAGATCACCGCCAGCGGGTGCAGGCCGATGCGCTCGCCGACCAGCCGCGGCGTGAGGAAGAAGCTCTCGATCACCTGGCCCGCGCCATAGACCACCGCCACCACCCCCACACCGTACAGACTGGCGTATTGCAACACACCCGCCAGCAAGGCCAGCGCCGCCCCCACGCCGAAGCCCAGATACGGGATGAAGATGCCCAGCCCCGTGAACACGCCCACGGGCAGCGCCAGCTCGAAACCGGCCAGCGCCAGCGCCACCGTGTAGTAGCCGGCCAGGATCAGCATCACCAGCACCTGCCCGCGCAGGTACTGGCCCAGCACCGCATCGCATTCGCGCACGAAGTCCAGCACGGCCTCCCGGTAGCGCGGCGGCACCATGCGGCGCAGACGGCGCAGCAGGTCGTGCCAGTCCAGCAGCAGGTAGAACGTCACCACGGGCACCAGCACCGCGTTGCCGACGATGGCCAGCAGGAAACTCCCGCCGATGCGCGCCGAACTGAGCAGCGTGGCCAGCCAGTCGTCGCCGTTGGCATCGAAGTACTTGAGCACGAAGGTCTTGATGCTGGCGATGTCGAGCTTGATCTGGATGCCGAACTGGGCGAGCCAGGGGGCCAGGTGCTCGTTGAGCCGTACCGCCAGCACGGGAATCTGCTCGCGCAGCACCGGCAGCTCGCGCGAGATGACCGGCACGATCAGCAGCACCACGCCCAGCAGCGCTGCGATCGCCCCCAGCTCGACCAGCACCGCCGCCAGTGCGCGGGGCATGTGGCGCGCCAGCCGGTCGACCGCGGGTTGCAGCACATAGGCCAGCACGGCGGCGCTCAGGAACGGCGTCAGCACCGGTGCGAGCCAGGCCACCAGCAGCACGGTCACGGCCGCCAGTGCCAGCCAGGCAGACATGAGGCGCTGGGTCAGGGAAAACTTCATGTGTCAGCCACCAGTGGGTTGGCCCAGCGCCAGACGGGTGCGGTGCAGCGCCAGCACCAGCACGGCGTCATCTGGCTCCAGCACCACCTGGCGCTGCTGGATCTCCAGCAGGCGCGGCAGGTCGCAGTGCTCGCTGTGCAGCCGCGCCAGGTTGCGCAGCATGCGCGACAGGATCTCGCGGGCGGAGGCGGGCTGCAGGTACTCGTTCAGCAGCGCGCCGGCGCCCAGCCCCCGAGCAGGGCCATGCCGCGCCACAGGGTCGAGGTAGGGGTCCAGCCGCGCTTCCAGCTCGGCGCGGGTCAGCGAACGTCCATCCACCGGGTCGATCACCGCCTCGCCCAGCGGCAGGTGCAGCTTGACCAGGAAGTGGCCGGGGAAGGAAATGCCGTCCGCCTGCAGCCCGATCTGCCCGGCGAGTTCGAGGTAAAGCACCGCCAGCGCGATCGGCAGCCCACGCCGACGCTGCAGCACGGTGTGCAGGTGGCTGTTGCCGAGGTCGCGCTGGTCGTTGGCGTTGGCGCCGAAGCCCAGGTCGCGGTAGAAGAACTGGTGCAGCGCCCGCACCCGCTGCACGGCACCTGCGTCCGCCGGCAGGCGCTGGCGCAGCCGCTGGGCAAGCTGGTCGAGTTCGGTCTGCAGTGCCGCCGGGTCCAGCCCCGGATGTTCGGCCATGGCGATGGCACCGGCCGCCTCGGTCAGCGACAGGCTGTCGTCATCGGACACCAGAGCGGCGAAATAGTCCAGCGGGGACGGCGTGGGGCACTCCATGGACGAAAGTGTATCGGTCGGGCGTCATCGGCGTGCAAATTGCCGCAAATCCAGTCCCGCCAGACGCAAGACGCCGAAGTACACACCCGCCGCCGCGGCCAGCACCCCGGCCAGCACCGCCACCCGCACGCCCGGCTGGGCGCGCAGCCCGATCCAGTCGATGGCCTGTGCCGCCCAGGCCAGCCCTGCGGCCATCACGGCGCAGCCCGCCACGACACGCAGCCCGAAGCCCAGCCAGCCCGGTGACGGCTGGTAGCTGCCCCGCTGGCGCAGGCCGATCAGCAGCCAGGTCGCGTTCACCAGCGCTGCCAGCCCGATGGACAGCGCCAGCCCCGCGTGTCCGAGCCACGGCACGAACACCACGTTCAGCCCCTGCGTCAGCACCAGCACGGTGATGGCGATGCGCACCGGGGTGCGGATGTCCTGCTTGGCGTAGAAGCCCGGCGCCAGCACCTTGATCGCCACCAGCCCCATCAGCCCCGCGCCATAGCCCATCAGCGCGATGACGGTCTGGCGCACGTCCTCGGCGGTGAAGGCGCCGTAGTGGTACAGGATGGCCACCAGCGGCTGCGGAAACACCAGCAGCGCCAGCGCGCACGGCAGCGCCAGCAGCACCACCAGCCGCAGGCCCCAGTCGAGCAGGGCCGAATAACGCTCGGTGTCGCCCTTGGCCTGCGCGGCCGACAGCTGCGGCAGCAGCACCACCCCCATCGCCACGCCCAGCAGCGCGGTCGGGAACTCCATCAGCCGGTCGGCGTAGGTCAACCAGGACACCGAGCCGGGCCGCAGGTGCGAGGCGATCTGCGTGTTCACCAGCAGCGACAGCTGCGCCACCGACACGCCGAGCAGCGCCGGGGCCATCTGCCGGAGGATGCGGTGGACGCCCTCGTGCGCCCAGGCCCGCCGGAAGGCGCCCACGGTGAAGCCCAGTCGCGGCATCACGCCCACGCGGCGCAGGGCCGGCAGCTGCACCCCCAGCTGCAGCAGGCCACCCAGCATCACCCCCACCGCCAGCGCATACACCGACGGGATGCCCCACTGCGGAAAGCGGGGCGCCAGCAGCCAGGCCGCCGCGATCACGCTCAGGTTCAGCAGCACGGGCGTGGCCGCTGGCACCGCGAACCGCTTCCACGAATTCAGGATGCCCGCCGACAGCGCCACCAGCGACATGCAGCCGATGTAGGGGAACATCAGCCGCGTCATCACCGTGGCCGAGGCCTGCGCCTCCGCCGGCAGACCGGACGCCATCCCCCACACCAGCACCGGCGCACCCACCACGCCCAGCGCGCACACCCCCACCAGCGCCCACAGCAATACCGTCGCCACCGCGTCGATCAGCGTCTGTGTGGCCTCGTCGCCGTGGGTGGTGCGTGATGCGGCCAGGATGGGCACGAAGGCTTGAGAAAAGGCACCTTCGGCGAAGAGGCGACGCAGCAGATTGGGAATGCGGAAGGCAACCTGGAAGGCATCGGTGGCGCTGCTGGCCCCGAAGGCCGCGGCGATGAGCTGTTCGCGGACCAGCCCGGTGATCCGGGAAGCCAGCGTGAGCGCGGACACGACAGAGGCAGAACGTAGCAGGCTCATGGGTGGCAGAGGGGCGGGGGTTGTCGGTCGCAAAGCCTGCGATTATCCATGCTATACTGCTAGGCTTTCCTCCACCCGGAACACGAGACACATTTATGGCCACCGCTTCCAAAGCCAAGAAGAAGACCGTCCGCATTGCCTCGGGCCGCAAGCGCGCCCGTCAGGACGTCAAGCTGAACGCCGCGAACACCTCGCTGCGCTCGCAGTTCCGCACCGCCGTCAAGGGCGTGCTGAAGGCTGTTGCCACCGGTGACAAGTCCAAGGCTGGCGACACCTTCAAGTCCGCCCAGGCCGTGATCGACTCGATCGCCGACAAGGGCATCTTCCACAAGAACAAGGCCGCTCGCATCAAGAGCCGCCTGTCTGCCAAGGTCAAGGCCCTGGCGGTGGCTGCCGCTGCCTGAAGTTTGATCCGGGTGGATCACCGCAAAGGCCCGCTTCGGCGGGCTTTTTGCATTGGTCAGCCCTCGCCTCAGGCGCCGTGCTTGTCCGCCTCGCTGGTGAAGGCGTCGGCGTAGAACTCCTCTTCCGGCAGCCCGCACTGCGCCACGAACTCGCGCTGCGCCGACTGCACCATGACCGGCACCCCGCAGGCATAGACCTGGTGCCCCGACAGGTCCGGCAGGTCGGCCATCACCGCCCGGTGGACAAACCCGGTGCGTCCCGTCCAGTCCGCCCCCGGCTCCGACAGCACCGGCACGTAGCGCAGCCACGGCAGGGCCGCCGCCTGCGCCACCGCCCAGTCGTGCAGGTAGAGATCGGCCTGGCTGCGGCAACCCCAGTACAGCACCGCCTCACGCGCCATCCCGCGCGCGGCCATGTGCTCGACCAGCGCCTTGATCGGCGCGAATCCCGTGCCGGAGGCCAGCAGCACCACCGGCCTGGCGCTGTCCTCGCGCAGGAAGAAGCTGCCGAACGGGCCTTCCACACGCAGGATCTCGCGCTCCTTCATCGCCCCGAAGACGTGGTCGGTGAAGCGTCCGCCGGGCATGTGGCGGATGTGGAGTTCCATCTGGCCCTGCGCCGTCTCGGGCGCGCTGGCCATCGAATAGCTGCGCCGTGCGCCATCGCGCAGGATGAACTCGACGTACTGGCCCGCGTGGTACTGGAACACCTGGTTGCCCGGCAGCTGCAGCGTCAGCACCGCCACGTCCGGCGCACGGCGCACGATCGTCGTGACCCGCACCGGCATCTTGAGCACCGGGAACTGGCCCACCGACGTGACCTGACGCGACTCGACCACACAGTCGGTCTGCGGCGTGGCGCAGCAGGTCAGGACCAGTCCGGCCGCCTCTTCGGCCTCGCTGAGCGCCTTGGCCTGGTGGGCGCCGTGGATCACCCGCCCTTCGAGCAGCCGGCTCTTGCAGGAGCCGCACGCCCCGTCCTTGCAGCCATAGGGCAGCCCGATGCCCTGGCGGATCGCCGCCGGCAGCATCGCCTCGTCGCGGGCCACCTCGAAGCTGCGGCCTGCGGGCTGCACTGTCACCGTGAAAGTCATTGCTCGTATCCTCTGCGCCTCTTGGTCAGCCGTCCTGGCGCTGTCCATGGTCCGCGGCCATCTCGCCGCGGGCGAGATTGTGCCGCACCGTCCCCGAAAGCCCCCGCACCATGCCCCGTCCCACCCCCCTGCGCGCCGCCCGCCCTGCCCCGCCGCGTCCCCTGCGTGCCATGCGCCGCCCGCGGCTGCTCGTCGTCGGCTGCGGCGATGTCGGACAGCGCGTGGTGCAGGCCCTCGGCGGGCGCTGGGCCGTGCGGGCGCTGACCTCGCGGCCCGAGCGCGCTGCGCCGCTGCGCCAGCTCGGGCTGACTCCCCTGCTCGGCAACCTGGACACGCCCACCACGCTGCGCCGGCTGGCGGCACTGGCTCCGCGCGTGCTGCACCTGGCGCCGCCGCCATCCACCGGCGCGGACGATCCGCGCACCCGCCACTTGCTGCAGGCCCTCGGGCGCCACGCCACCTGCCAGCGCATCGTCTATGGCAGCACCACCGGTGTCTACGGCGACACGGGTGGTGCCCGCTTCGACGAGACCCGCCCCGTCGCGCCGGTCAATGCACGGGCGCGGCGCCGCGTCGCCGCCGAATCCACGCTGCGCGGCTGGGCGCTGCGCCACGGCGTGACGGCGTCGATCCTGCGCATCCCCGGCATCTACGCGGGCGACCGCCCCGGCGGCCATCCCCGTGAGAGGCTGGCGCGTGGCACGCCCGTGCTGCAGCCCGCCGACGATGTCTACACCAACCACATCCACGCCGACGATCTGGCGCGGCTGTGCGTGGCGGCCCTGCTGCGCGGGCGGCCGCAGCGCGTCTGGCACGCCTGCGACGACACGGAGCTGAAGATGGGGGATTACTTTGACCTCGCGGCGCAGCTGTGCGGCCTGCCGCTGCCGCCGCGCATCACGCGCGCACAGGCACGCGAGCAGCTCAGTCCGATGCTGCTGAGCTTCATGAGCGAATCACGCCGACTGGACAACCAGCGGATGAAGCGGGAACTGCGGGTGGTGCTGCGCTACCCGGAGGTCAGCACCGGGTTGCTCGCCTGATCAGCGACGGCGCTGCTTCGGCGGGAACGGCGGCAGCCCGCGCCAGTAGCGCAGCATCAGCCAGCCGCCCAGCATGCCGCCCAGGTGCGCGAAGTGGGCCACGCCACCGCCGCCCGCCAGCCCGAACAGCAGCTCCATCCCGCCGAACACCAGCACGAAGACCTTGGCCTTCATCGGGATGGGCGGGAACAGCGGCATGATCGTGCGGTCCGGGAACATCATCCCGAAGGCCATCAGCAGTCCGTACAGCGCGCCGGACGCTCCGAGCGTCGGCCCGCCCCCCGTCGCGCCCAGGCTGACCACCAGCAGCTGGACCACCCCACCCGCCAGCGCGCTGGCGGCGAGGAACTGCAGGTAGCGGTGGCGGCCCCAGACCGTTTCCAGCTCGGCGCCGAACATCCACAGGCCGAGCATGTTGAAGAACAGGTGGCCCATGCTGCCGTGCAGGAAGGCATAGGTGATCAGCTGCCACGGCATGAACTGCTCGCTGCCCAGGGGCCACAGCGCGAACAGCACCTCAACCCAATACCCGGTGAGCATCTGCAGGCAATACATCGCCGTGCAGATCAACATCAGGGCCTTGGTGATGGGGGGGATGTGGGGCATGAGAAAACTCTCTGAGAGGGTGAGAGCAAGGCGACGCAAGCGCCTGACATGGCCTGGTGCACTGGTGCCGGAGGCCGGACTCGAACCGGCACGCCTGTTGAGGGCGGCGGATTTTGAATCCGCTGCGTCTACCGATTTCGCCACTCCGGCAGGTGGGGCTTCGCGCTGCGTGGTGCGCGAAGCCACGATTATGGCATGCCAGAATGTGCCGCCACGACGCTGCACCCTTTGCCGGAGACACGACCCCATGCCCGCCTACCAGACCATCGAAGACGTGATCGGCCGCACCCCGCTCGTGCGCCTGCAACGCCTGCCCGGCGCGGACGCCGCCGAGCGTGGCAACGTCGTGCTGGCCAAGCTCGAAGGCAACAACCCGGCCGGCTCGGTGAAGGACCGCCCCGCCATCAGCATGATCCGCCGCGCCGAGGAACGCGGCGAGATCCAGCCCGGCGACACGCTGATCGAAGCCACCTCCGGCAACACCGGCATCGCGCTGGCCATGGCCGCAGCGGTGCGCGGCTACCGGATGGTGCTGATCATGCCGGAGGACTTGTCGATCGAGCGCGCCCAGACCATGAAGGCGTTTGGCGCCGAACTCATCCTCACCCCCAAGGCCGGCGGCATGGAATATGCGCGCGACCTCGCCGAGCAGATGGCCCGCGACGGCAAGGGCCGCGTGCTCGACCAGTTCGCCAACGCCGACAACCCGCGCATCCACTACGAGACCACCGGCCCGGAACTCTGGCAGGACACCGCTGGCCAGATCACCCACTTCGTCAGCGCCATGGGCACCACCGGCACCATCACCGGCACCTCGCGCTACCTCAAGGAACAGAACCCGGCGGTGCGCATCCTCGGTGCGCAACCGTCCGAAGGCTCGCGCATCCCCGGCATCCGCAAGTGGCCGGAAGCCTACCTGCCCAAGATCTACGAGCCGCGCCGCGTGGACGAGCTGGTGCTGGTCAGCCAGGCCGATGCCGAGGACATGGCCCGCCGCATGGCCCGCGAGGAAGGGCTGTTCGCCGGCATCTCGGCCGCGGGCGCCTGCTGGGCGGCGCTGCAGCTCTCCCAGCAGGTGCGCAACGCCACCATCGTCTTCATCGTCTGCGACCGTGGCGACCGCTACCTCTCGACCGGCGTGTTCCCCGCCTGAGCACCAGCGCGGCGAACCTCGGAACGCTCCATTTTGGTGCTAGCACTTAATTGGTGCGCACCCATGTGGAGCACAGACGTGAACGGGCGCAACAGGCGTTTTGCAGGCGTGACATACGACACACCTTCATGTGTGATTTTTTCACTTGCAGGTGCCGCAAATCCCTGATTCTGCTGGCATCACCCTTGCGTCTTGACCCGCCTCAACACTGCGGGGCGCGTGTCCATGAACGAACTGGTCAATCTTGTCTGGGTGGGCATCTGCACCGCCCTGGTCTTCTTCATGCAGGCTGGCTTCGCGCTGGTCGAGGGCGGGCTGTCGCGCGCCAAGAACTCGATCAACGTGATCATGAAGATCTACCTGGGCACCTGCTTCATCGGGGTGAGCTTCTGGCTGGTCGGCTACGGACTGGCGTTCGGCACCTCGGTCGAGGGCATCGTCGGCGGCAGCGGCTTCGCGCCCCAGAAGCTCGGTGGCACCGAGACCCTCGGCCTGCTGTACCAGATGATGTTCGCCACCACCGCCGTGACCATCGTCTCCGGCGCGGTGGCCGAGCGCATGCGCTACAGCGCCTACCTGGCCTTCGCCGCGCTGATGGCCGTGGTGATCTATCCGGTCTACGCCCACTGGGCCTGGAACCCGGGCGGCTGGCTCAAGGCGCTGGGCTTCATCGACCTGGCCGGTGACGGTGCCATCCACTCGGTGGGCGCCTGGTGCTCGCTGGCGGGTCTGCTCGCACTGGGACCACGGCTCGGGCGTTTCGGCAAGAACGGCGAAGTCCGCGACATCCCTGGCCACAACCTGCCGATGGTGGCCCTCGGCGGCTTCATCCTGTGGCTGGGCTGGTTCGGCTTCAACGGTGGCTCGATCGCGGGCGTGGAGAGCGGCCAGCTCGGCACCGTGCTGCTGAACACCTACCTCGGCGGCTGCGCCGGTGGCATCGGCGCACTGGCCTTCATGCGCTTCACGGGCCGCCCCATCCTGATGAGCGCCTCGGTCAACGGCAGCCTGTGCGGCCTGGTGTCGATGACGGGTGGCGCGGCGGTGTTCAATCCGACGACTGCCATCCTGACTGGTCTCATCGCCGGTGTGCTGTGTACCTGGGGTGCGGAAGCCCTGCGCAAGCGCCGCATCGACGACACTGTGGACGCCATCGCGGTCCACGGTCTGGGCGGCACCTGGGGACTGCTGGCCGCTGGTCTGTTCTTCGAAGGTGACATGTTCAACGGCAGCCGCGTGATGGTGCAGGCGCTGGGTGCGGTGGCCGCCTTTGCGTGGGCCTTCCCGATGGCCTATGTCTGCTTCAAGCTGGTGGACAAGCTCATCGGCCTGCGCGCGCCGACCCTGAACGAGCAGCGTGGTCTCGACTACACCGAGCACCACGAGATCGGTTACCCCGAGTTCCAGAACTCGCCGGGCCAGCTGCACAAGGAAGGCTGAGCGCATGGCCACCCAAGCCCTGTCCCAGCGGCGCCGCGCCGCCTATGCCGTGCTGTCGCCGTTGCTGGAGGAGGACGCGCTGCTGGACGCGCTGCGCCTGCAGCACCAGTCGATGCGCGGCGACGCGGTCTCGGACATCATCGGCTACATCGACCAGGTAGCGGCGCGCCACAACATCGACGCTGCCAGCCGCAAGAAACTCTACGAGGCCTACTACAAGGCGCTCAAGCAGCCCGAAAGCGAGCTGCCGATGGACCCGTGGCCGCTGATGCAGATCGGCACCGCACCGGCCCCCGCACCACCGCCGGTGCCCGCACCACCGCCGCCCGTCGCAGCCTCCGCGGCGGCGCTGCAGCCCGTGGCCACCGCCATGCAGGCCGCTCCGGCGGCGGCACCGGCAGTCCCCGCGCCACCGCCGGTGTCGGCACTGCCACCGGAGCGGGCTGTCTGCGCCGAGCTGCTGCGCAGCGCGCTCACCGAGGTACAGCGCTTCCATGCCGGCACGGTGTCCGACCTGCGCAGCAGCGCGCTGGAGCAGCTCGACCAGAGCCGCCTGTCACCAGGCCTGCGCAAGCAGGTGCGCGATGCCTGGGGCCAGCCGATGCAGGCCGCCTGGGTGATGGACGGGACGGCGGCCGAGCTGTCGCAGCTGGTCCACCAGTTCTACGTGGCGCTGTGCGAGGCGCTGGGGCCGATCGATGCCGACCAGGTGCTGACGCGGGCCGTGCGGGTCGCGGAGCAGACCCCGGCGGCGCGCCAGTTTTCGCCCCGCAAGCTGATCTGAGCGGGGTGCAGGCGGGATCAGCCGAGGCGGGCGAGGATTTCGGCCGCTTCGGCAGCGTGGCGGCCTGAGCCTTCGCGCACCACCGCCTGCAGCAGCGCACGCGCAGCGTCCGTGCGCCCCACGTCCAGACTGGCGCGGGCAATCTCCAGCTTGATGGCCGCCTGCTCCACGATCCGGGCGACATCCACTTCGTCCACAGGCGACTGCTCGCTGCGCACGAGCTGGGTGGCCGCCCGCGACGTTTCCACCGAACGGGCCACTTCAGCCGCGGCATTCGAGATGTCGAACACGCGCGGGCCACCCGAGCGGGTGGCGCTCAGCGTGGGGCTGAAATCGGGCTGGGCCGGTGCATCGGGCTGGAACCCGGCACGCCGACGGCGCCACAGGATCAGCCCGCCCGCCACCGCCCCCAGCCCCAGCAGCCAGGGCAGCACCGCAGGCACCGCCCCGCTGCCGCCCGCCGCCGACGCCGCATCCGGGACATCGGCAGCGGCGTCGCTCGGGCGGGTGTCGGGCGGGTTGGCGGAAGCCGGCGCCACAGGCTGCTCGACCGCAGACGCAGGAGCAGCGACCGGAGCAGACGCTGGAGCGGATGCCGGAGCCGGTGCGACCACCGACGCAGCCGACGCCGGGGCTGGAACCTTGGCCGGCAGCGTGGCAGAGGGTGCGGCCGGCGGCGGGGCCGATGCCGGTGCAGGCACGGCCGGGGGGACCACCGGGGTCGCCGGCACAGTCCCGGTCAAGGCAGCGGAGACCGGTGGCAGCGGCGCCAGCACCTGTCCACCGCGCATCGCCTTGAGATGGTCCGCCACCAGCGCCACCGACAGCGCACGGTCCTCGGCCAGTACCTGCGCCCGTCCCGGCAGCACCAGCGGCACGCCACGGCGCAGCCGGTGGATGTTGCCCTTGACGAAGGCGTCCGGATTGCGGCGCAGCACCGCCACCATCACCTGCTGGCGCGTGGCCCCGAGCGTGGGGGCGAGCTGGCCGGCGATGTCCCAGAGGTTGTCCTGCTCCACCGTGGTGCGCTGGGTCGTCGCTGGCGCAGAAGCCGATGCGGGCGCACCGGCGCTAGACGGCGCCGCCTGGGCCAGGACCGGGCCGGCCGACACGGCCAGCGCAAGGGTCAGGAGGGAACGCTTCAGGGGAGGTGGCAGCATGTGCGTGTTCACACCATCAAGGTGTCCATCAGGTCGATCATGAATTCGGTGTCCTCCTGGTCCTGCTTGTCCCAGCCGCTCAGGCCCAGCGCCTGCAGCGTGGCGCGGCCGTCCGAGCCTGGCATCGCCATGCCCAGCAGCAGCGTCTGCAGCGGCTCGCGCAGCGCGGCGCAGCGCGGCCCGACCAGCAGCACATGGCGCACCAGGCTGATCTGGCTGGTCATCAGCGGGCGCAGCTGGCGGCGGATGGGTGCGCTCAGGTCGTCGAACGCCTCCTTCAGGAAGAAGCCGCAGTCGGCCTTGCCCTGCAGCAGCGTGCGCGCCAGCACCACGTAGGTGGACACCTGCTGCGTCAGGATGTTGTCACGGTCCAGATCCGCCGACTCCAGCAGGATCATGCCGATCAGGTTCACGTCCGGGTCGCGGGTCACGGCCAGACGCAGGCCGGGCTGGAGTTCCTCGACCGACTGCACCGGCGATGCTGCCGGCACGGCGATCACCACCTCGTCGGTCTTGCCCTGCGGTGCGGCGATGGCCACGAAGCCCTTCTCGCGCACCAGCATGGCAGCGTCGTAGGGGTTGGCGTAGATCAGGTCCACCCGGTCGGTGGCGATCGCCTGGCGCTGGGCGGTGAAGTCCTCGTACAGCTCCAGGTGGATGCGCACGCCCAGCTTGCGCTGCAGCCAGGTGTTGAAGACGTACCAGCCGGCGATGTGCTCGGGCGAGAAGTCGGGGCTGACGGTCAGTTCCAGGGTCACTTCAGCTCCTCGGCGCGCAGTCGGGCGTACAGCGCCGCACATTCGTTGACCTTGGTGCGCGAGGCCTTGCGGCGCACCGAGGTGTACCCGACGACACGCCCTTCGCGGACGTTGGGGATGGCCGTGGCGAAGACCCAGTAGTGGGTGCCGTCCTTGCGCAGGTTCTTCACATAGCCCTGCCACTTGCCGCCGCGCCCGACCGTGTCCCACAGGTCGCGGAACGCCGACGCCGGCATGTCCGGGTGGCGCAGGATGCAGTGGCTCTCGCCGATCAGCTCGTCGCGTTCGTAGCCGGACATGTCCACGAACGCCTGGTTGGCGTGCGTGATGATGCCGGCCGGGTCCGTGCGCGAGACGATCAGCTTGCCGTCCGGATACGGCACCTCCTGGTCGACCACCAGCACACGCCGGCTGCGCCCATCATGGAAGCGGAGTACCAGGTCACGGCGGGAGTCCGCCGGCACCAGATCCGCCACGCTCATATCGGTCATCATCGAATGCTTGCCCTCGATCTCGACAGGCCGATCAGATGACCTTGCTGATGGCGTCGGCGGCGCGCTTGACGTCCAGGAAGATGAGACCCAGACGCGAGTTCGGCTTGCACAGCGCCGTCAGCACCGAGTCCTTGCCGGCGTAGGTCATCAGGACATAGCCCTTGGCGCCCTTGACCAGCACCTGCTCCAGCTCGCCACGGGCCAGTTCACGTGAAGTGCGGTCACCCAGCGACAGCATGGCGGCACTCATCGCGCCCACGCGGTCCTCGTCCATGCCAGCGGGCAGCATGGAGGCCATCATCAGGCCATCGGTGGACAGGACGGCCGAAGCTTCGATGTCGGCGGTGGATCCGTTGAGTTCGCTCAGGATCGAGTTCAGCAGCTCTTCACGCATGGGGCAATTCCTTCGAGAGAAATGGGGAGATCGGGGGACGGGGTCGGATCGGATGGGTGCGGATCAGATCGCGGTGTTGCCGTAGCGCACGCCCAGGGTCCACACCAGCGTGGTGAAGGCTTCCTGGTTGAAACGCGGCATGCCACCGACGATGAGGATGAAGTAGTCGTCGCCGAAGTAGAGCGGCCAGAACCCCACCTCGCAGTAGCCGGCGGCGTTGACCATGCCCCAGCCGTCGCTGCGCAGGCGCATGTTGCCGTGGAGCAGCTTCGAGTGGCGCTCATGGACGCTGGCCAGGTCGCCGCCCAGCGCAGCAAGCTCTTCCGCCGTCTCGTGCGCGAAGCCCGACGTACCCAGGTACAGACCCCGCTTGTCGGCCAGGATCGCCTTGCCTTCATCGGACAGCTGCGCCAGCAGCGGCGGCAGCATGGCCTCGATCGAGTCGGGTGGCACCTCGACGTGCATCGGCAGGCCCTGCACGAAGCCGGAGGACTGCAGGCGGTAGATGAACTCCAGCGCATCCTGCTGGCCCATGGACATCCAGTCCTGCACCAGGTCGGCGGTCAGGCGCGGGGTCTCGGACTCGCGCAGCAGGCGCTGCAGGAACAGGCGGGCCGGATCGCGGGTCGGACGGCTGGCCGCGTAGTAGGCACCCGCCGGCGTCGGGTGGAGGTAGAACTCGCCAGTGAGGGTGTAATGGTCCATGGGTGGCGCGGGAAGTTACCGGGTCAGAGGGTCGGGTCGATCTGGAGCAGCAACGCCTCGATCAGCGCCGAGACATCGGTGCGCTGACGGGCATCCACCTCGAAGACGGGCGCGGTGACATCGAGTTCGGCCAGCTGGCGCACGTACTCGTCGATCGTCGGCGTCGCGCGGGCGTCCATCTGGGTCACGCCGATCACGAGCCGGGTGCCGTCGATGAATTCCTTGAACGCCTTGATGTAGAAGCGCATGTCCTCGAACGGCGTCGGGCGCGTGTTGTCCAGCAGCAGCACCAGCCCGATGCCGCCCTTGGTGAGGATATCCCACATGAAGTCGAAGCGTTCCTGGCCGGGCGTGCCGTACAGGTGGACCTTCTCCTTCGGCCCCAGACGGATCATTCCGTAGTCCATCGCCACGGTGGTGGCGTTCTTGCGCTTCTGGGTCATGTCCGACGCGTGTTCGTCGGTGCGGATCGGCTCGATGTCGCTGATCGAGGCGATGGCCGTGGTCTTGCCTGCACCGACGGGTCCGGTGAAGATGATTTTGTGGTCGGTTTGGGCCATGTTGCTTCTTTGGCGTGTTTGGCTTATTTGTTCAGCCAGCCGAACAGGCGGGTCAGCAGACCCCGATTGTTCTTGGTCTTGCGCTGTGCCCTGCGGACTTGCGCGCCGTCTTCGGTGATCAGGTCCAGCGCCAGCGCAGCGTTGTAGAACGCGAACACATGCCGCTGGGCGATCTTGAGGGTCTGGGCCGTCTCCAGCAACCCTGCGCCCTTGGTGGTCCACAGCGCTGCAATGCGCAAAGCGTGCGGCGTGCGGTGCAGACGGGTCAGGTTGGGCCAGTGCTTGAGGTAGACCGTCGTGGCCGGATCGACGCCCACGGGCAGCCTGCCCGCCGAGGTCTCCAGCGCGGTCTGCCACAGCACATGGTCGAGCCGCTGCACCAGCGCCTTCTGCTCCAGCGTACCTTGCAGATCGGCGAACTCCTGGCGGCTGAAGGCGCGGGTCTTGGGGCGCTTGTCCAGCGGCTTGCCAACCAGACTGGCGAGCTGCTCGGCGGAGAACTCGCAGTAGATCAGGTTGGTCGTGCCGTCGACGGTGATGCGGCCGACCGGGCCGTCCAGGTGGGTCGGTACCTGCCACTTGCAGCTCACCAGGTAAGCGTCCTTGAGCACGCCGACCAGGTGCTGGGCGGGGTCATAGCGCAGGCTGGTATCGGCAAGCTGGGACACGTCGGCGACATCGGCGCGCAGTCCGCAGTAGCGGGCCTCGTCGAGCAGCTCTTCCGGACGGGAGCGGCGGTGGCCGTGGGCATCGAAGACGAGAGCGGCCAGGGGCTCGGGACTCGGGGCGGGCGGCGGCGCCTTGGCCACCACGGGAACAGGTGCTGGCGCGGGAGCCGGCCGAGGCGCCGGGCGGGCCGGCGCAGGGGCGGGAGCGGGGGCCTTGGCAGCAGGGGCGGGGGCTGGCACCGGGACAGGGGCCGGCGTGGGAGCGGGCACCGGCACTGGGACGGGGGCCAGTGCGGGGACAGGAACAGGGGCGGCCACCACGGGAGCAGGCGCTGGCGCTGGCGCTGGAGCGGCCACCCGTGCAGGGGCAGGAGCCGGCACCGGGGCGGGATCGCCCTTGCCGAACAAGCGCCGGAACAGCCCACCGAGGCCACCACTGGGAGCTGGCGCAGGAAGGGGTGTCGCCACCGGACGCGGGGCCGCTGCCGGCCGAGCCGGTGCAGGCACCGGTGTCTCGACCCAGGTGGACGCAGCGACTGGGGGCGCAGCAGGCGCAGGCGCAGGCGCTGGCACTTGTGCCGGGACCGGGGCTGGCGCTGCGGGGATGGGCGCAGACACGGCCTCCACGGCGGCAGGGGCGGCGACGGGAGCGGTGCTCCAGCGGCGGGTGCGCAGCTCGGCCGCCGCCGCCAGCAGGGCGGCCGGCGTCACCGGCTTCTGCACCCAGATCGCCGAGACCACCTCCTGCGACTGGGTGGACAGCGCGATGCCGGGCCCGCCACGGCGGCCGTGCCAGGCTTCCCAGTGCTGGCGCGATTCGAGCGTGTCGAAATCGAAGATGGCCACGTCGGCCTGGTCTTCGGTCGAGGGCGCGAAGCTGCTGCGCCCTGTGCTCGAGAAAAAGAAATCCAGCACCGCCTGGGTGCGCGGAGGCATGGACAGAAGGACTACCTTCAATCGGGTTTGCAGCTTGGTGGCTTCCACTGACGACAGGCTCAAGGTCAAAGTTCGATCGGCTGGGCTGTCTGCTTGAGGCGTCTCGAAACGTCTCAAGCCCAACCCGCAGGCAGCGCGCCGTGGCGTGCCACGAGCTGTTCGGCCATCGCGGCCTTGCCGGCGTCGTCCCGGCTGTGCTGGTAGATCGCCAGCAGCTCGCGGTTGACCTCCTCATGGTCCGGCTCTTCCAGCAGCGCGGCCTCAAGCATGCCACGCGCGCCCGCCAGATCTCCATATTCCAGTAACGACATGGCCTGCTGGAACGGCGTCTCCTGGGCGACCTCCCGGCGCTGCAGGTCGACCATGCGCAGCGAGCCGAGCACGGCCGTGTCGAGCACGGACCAGCGTTGCGAGGGCAGTTGCGCGCCGCGGGGCAGCTCGGTGTCGAGGTGCAGACGCAGGAAATGTGCGTCGTCCGGGTCAAGCCACGGCATGGCCTGCTCCAGCAGCTGCCGGCGCAGCCCGCGTCCCCGGCCGCCAAGGGCCAGGAACAGATCGATCAGCGCCCCGAAGGCGCGGTCCGTCAGCGGCGGACGGCTGGCCAGCAGCACGCGCCGGGTGTGGGCTTCGAGGTCGAGCGGATCGCGCGCGACCTGCACCGTGAAGTGGCGCCACGCCTCCTGCACCTCCGTGTCGGCCGGACAGTCCAGACGGCCGGCCGGGGTGAACACGAACAGGGGGTCCGATCCCCCGATCAACGACTGAACTCCGCTCATTGGATGGCACCCGCCGTCTTGTGTTTGACCAGGTGGCCTTCGACCACCGCGCCCTTGTCGATCTCGATCGCGCCGTAATGCACGTCGCCATCCACCTGGGCCCCTGCGCGCAGGTCCACGAGTCCGCTCGCGTAGACCGTGCCCAGCACGCGGCCGAACACGATCAGGTGCGAGACGCGCACGTCGCCCGCCACACTGCCCTCGTCACCGATCACCAGCGTGCCCGGCACCACGGACGAGACGACCACGTCGCCCTCGACGCGGCCGTCGATGCGCAGGCCGCCCGCGAAGGTCAGATCGCCCGTCACGGTGGTGCCTGCGCCCACGAGACAGTCGATGCGTTCCTGCACGGGGTCGCCCCGCTGCTTGCTACTCGTACGGCCGAATCGCATGGTGGTGTGCCCCCATCGTGGCTGCTGCTGAGCGTTGTGTGACCAGTGTGACCAGTTCATATCGGCAACTTCATCCAGGACTGCAGAGGCTGGGACTTCCAGGCGGGAACGGACGGTTCCTGGTGCGCTTGCCGGTGGACCATGGTAGCCATGACCCCCTCCACCGCCAGACCGAACACCCGCTCGGTCCCCATGAACCAGGGACGCCACAGGGCGAAAAACTGCGACCACCCCTACCACAGGCGGTTGAACAAGCCACCAGACCTGCAGTGTCGATTTTTTCAAATATGCATCAAATCCCACATATGGATCCGATTTGAACATGCGCCGGCCGCGAATCTACCGCTGACTGGCTCACATATTGAGCCTGATCGTCACTTTTGCTACGCCTTGACACCAATTGGTACCATCAAGACCCCTTCAGGGAACGCTGCGGTACTTGTGGCAGTACCCAGCAGACCCACCGCGTCCCGCTCGGCGGCAGACCCCAGCCGGTAAGATTGCATCCCCTTTCGGCGCTGGATCTACACCATGACCACCGACAACACCCTGACCCTGTCTTCCGCTTCCCCCGACCTGGCCCCTGCCACGCCCGACACGGCGGGCAAGAAGGTCTACATCCGCACCTTCGGCTGCCAGATGAACGAGTACGACTCGGACAAGATGTCGGACGTCATGCACGCCGCCGAGGGCTACACGCCGACCAATGACCCGGAAGAGGCCGACCTGATCCTCTTCAACACCTGCTCGGTGCGCGAGAAGGCGCAGGAGAAGGTCTTCAGCGACCTCGGCCGCGTGCGCCACCTCAAGGCCAAGGGCGTGATGATCGGCGTGGGCGGCTGCGTCGCGAGCCAGGAAGGTGCGGCCATCATCGAGCGCGCGCCGTATGTGGATGTGGTCTTCGGGCCGCAGACGCTGCACCGCTTGCCCCAGCTGCTGGAGCAGCGCAGACGCCTCGGCCGCCAGCAGGTGGACATCAGCTTCCCCGAGATCGAGAAGTTCGACCACCTGCCCCCGGCGCGGGTGGAGGGCGCGTCCGCCTTCGTCTCGATCATGGAAGGCTGCTCGAAGTACTGCTCGTACTGCGTCGTGCCCTACACCCGCGGCGAGGAATTCAGCCGCCCGTTCGAGGAAGTGCTGACCGAAGTGGCCGGCTTGGCTGACCAAGGCGTCAAGGAGGTCACGCTGCTCGGCCAGAACGTCAACGCCTACCGCGGCAAGATGGGTGGCACCAGCGAGATCGCCGACTTCGCGATGCTCATCGAGTACGTCGCCGAAATCCCTGGCCTCCAGCGCATCCGCTACACCACCAGCCACCCGAACGAGTTCACGCAGCGCCTGGTCGATGTCTACGCCAAGGTGCCGCAGCTCGTGAACCACCTGCACCTGCCCGTGCAGCACGGCAGCGACCGCATCCTCTCGGGCATGAAGCGTGGCTACACGGTGCTGGAGTACAAGAGCACGATCCGCAAGATCCGCGCAGTGCGGCCGGACATCAGCCTGTCGACCGACTTCATCGTGGGCTTCCCCGGCGAGACCGAGGACGACCATGCCCGCACGATGAAGCTGATCGAGGACATCGGCTTCGATTCCAGCTTCAGCTTCGTCTTCAGCCCGCGCCCGGGCACGCCCGCTGCCGCGCTGCACGACGACACGCCGGCCGACGTGAAGCTCAAGCGTCTGCAGCACCTGCAAGCCACCATCGAAGAGAACGCGCGCCGCATCAGCCAGAGCCGCGTCGGCACCGTGCAGCGCATCCTCGTCGAAGGCCCGAGCCGCAAGGATCCGACCGAGCTGATGGGCCGGACCGAGTGCAACCGCATCGTCAACTTCCCTGGTGGCCCGAACCCGGCGCGGCTGGTCGGGCAGATGCTGGACGTGAGCATCCTGAGCGCGCTGCCGCACTCGCTGCGCGGCGAAGTCGTGGTGCGCTGACATGGACGGCCTGACGCTGCTGGAACGCGGCTGGCTGTCGTCCAACAACGTCGTGCTGCACGGCGCGCCAGGCGAAGGCGCCACCCTCCTCGACACCGGCCACAGCGTCCACGCCGCGCAGACCGTGGCCCTGGTCGCGCAGGCGCTGGACGGCGCGCCGCTCGCCCGCATCGTCAACACCCACCTCCACTCCGACCACTGCGGCGGCAACGCGGCACTCCAGGCCGCCCACCCCGGCGCCGAGGTCTGGATCGCCCACGGCCAGGCGGCGGCGGTGGCGGACTGGGATCTGGACGTGCTGAGCTACCGCGTCACCGGCCAACGCTGCGACCGCTTCCGACACGACGCGGTGCTGCGGCCGGGCGAGGTGCTGCGCGTGGGCCAGCGGGCGTGGGACGTGCTGGCTGCACCGGGGCACGATCCCGACTCGCTGATGCTGTTCGACGCGCAGGACGGCGTGCTGGTGTCGGCCGATGCACTCTGGGGCAACGGCTTCGGCGTGGTCTTCCCGGAGCTGGACGGCCACGACGCCTTCGACCAGGTGGCCGAGGTGCTGGACCTGATCGAGCGGCTGGACGCACGCACCGTCCTGCCTGGCCACGGCCCCGCCTTCACCGATGTCGGCCCGGCCCTGCAGCGCGCCCGGCTACGTTTGTCGAAATTTGTTGCCAATCCGGCCCAACATGCCCGACACGCCGCCAAGGTTCTGTTGAAATACCACGTCATGGAAGAGCGTTCACAAGCTCTCGAAGACCTGCTGATCTGGGCCGAAAGCACCCCGCTGGTGGTCGGCACCCTGGGAAGGGCCGGACTCCACGGCGCACCCCGCACGCATTGCCAGACCCTGCTCGACGAGCTGCTGGCCGCGGGCGCGCTGCGGTGCCAGGGGCAGGTGGTCTGCGATGTCTAGGGAGTTCCGATGGATCAATTGCGCGCGATGCGGGTGTTTGCCCGCGTCATCGACGAGGGGAGTTTCGCGGGTGCCGCCCGTGCCCTCGACCTGGCCCCGGCGGTCGTCACCCGGCTGATCGCCGAACTGGAAGAGCACCTCGGTGCCCGGCTCATCCAGCGCACCACCCGCAGCCTGGCGCTGACGGCCCTGGGCGAACGCTACCTGGAGCGGGTGCGCCAGATCCTGGCCGATGTCGCCGAATCGGAATCGCAGGTGCAGTCCGTGTCGGAGTCCCCTCAGGGCCAGTTGCGGGTGATGGTGCCCGCGTCTTTCGCCGTGCATCAGTTGGCCAAGCACCTGCCCGCTTTCCATGCCGAGTACCCGCAGGTCACGTTGTCGCTGACCTCCACCATCGAGTTCAACGGCCCGGACGACCACCACGACATCACCGTGATGGCCCTGCGCGACACCCCGGACGGCGACTACATTGCCCGCAGACTGGCGCGCAGCGAGGTCATCCTGTGTGCATCCCCCGACTACCTCGACCGTGCCGGTCGCCCGGACACCCCGCAGGCCCTGGAGCAGCACCAGATGCTGCTGCCGCCCATGTCGATGATGCAGCGTGATGTCACCTTCGTGCACGAGGATGGCCACACCGCCGTCCGCGTGAGCCCGCCACGCCGACCGCTTCTCACGACAGCCCACACGGACACGCTCTACGCTTCGGCGCTGGCCGGGCTGGGCATCACGGGGCTGATGTCGCTGGTGGTGGAGGATGCGCTGCAGGAAGGCGTCCTGGAGCGCGTGCTGCCCGGCTGGCACATGATGAGCTTCGGACTGTGGCTGACGATGCCCACCCGCAAGCATGTGCCAGCACGCACCCGCGTGTTCTGGGACTTCCTGCTGCGCACCTTCGGCGGCGAGGACCGCGACCCGTGGCAGGCCCACCCGCGCTGCAGCGGCACACACGACGCCCGCTGACGGCACGGCTCAGGGCGTGCGCGGACGCCGTGGCCCGAACGCCACCCACCACAGCGCCAGCGCCACACCGACGACCTGCGCCGCGTAGGTGGTCATGCGGCCGTCGCGTCCGAGCCACACCAGCAAGAGGATCTGGATCAAGACGGCGACACCCGCCGCCGGCCACGCCAGACGGCTCCAGCGCAGCGTGCGCAGCCCGCGCCACCACAGCAGCTTGCACAGCGACGCCGCGACCAGCCCGAGGCCCGCAGGCAGGAGCAGAAAGTTGAACAAATGCCAAAGGGCGTCGAGCGGACCCATGCGTTCCCGTGGAAGGTGGCGAAGCGCCAGTGGATGCGGTGATGGAAGAAGGCGCGGAATCTTACAATCACGCCATGAGCGTCTTCGCCCTGAGTCTGAACCACCACACCGCGCCGGTCGATCTGCGCGGTCGTTTTGCGTTCACGCTGGAGCAGATCCCCGCTGCGCTGCACGGCTTGCGGGCAGGCCTGCAGCGGTCAGCCCCGGAAGCGGCACTGCTGTCCACCTGCAACCGCACCGAGCTGTACATCGCCGCAGGCCCCGGTGACGGCCGTGCGCTGGTCCGCCCGACGCTCGAATGGCTGGCCTCGCACGGGCAGGTCAGCGCCGACGAGCTGCTGCGCCACACCCATGTGCTGGAGCGCCAGGAAGCCGCCCGCCACGCCTTCCGGGTCGCGTCGGGGCTGGACTCGATGGTGCTCGGCGAGGCGCAGATCCTCGGCCAGATGAAGCAGGCCGTGCGCGAGGCCGACACCGCAGGCACGCTCGGCACCACGCTGCACCAGCTCTTCCAGCGGTCGTTCTCGGTCGCCAAGGAAGTGCGCACCGCCACCGAGATCGGCGCGCACTCGATCAGCATGGCGGCGGCGGCGGTGCGGCTGGCCGGGCAGCTCTTCGAAGACCTGAGCAAGATCCGCATCCTCTTCGTCGGCGCGGGCGAGATGATCGAACTCGCCGCGACCCACTTCGCCGCCAGGGCACCCAAGCACATCACCATCGCCAACCGCACGCTGGAGCGGGGTGAAAAGCTGGCGAACCAGTTCGGCGCCGAGGTGATGCGGCTGTCGGACCTGCCGGCGCGGCTGCACGAGTTCGACGCGGTCATCTCCTGCACCGCCAGCACGCTGCCGCTGATCGGACTCGGTGCGGTCGAGCGGGCACTGAAGCTGCGTCGCCGTCGCCCGATCTTCATGGTCGATCTGGCCGTGCCCCGCGACATCGAACCCGAAGTGGCGCAGCTCGACGACGTGTACCTCTACACCGTCGATGACCTCGCTGCCGTCGTGCAGACCGCCGGGGAGAAGCGCCAGGCCGCCGTCGCGCAGGCCGAGGCGATCATCGAGTCCGGCGTGCAGAACTTCGTCCACTGGCTCGACCAGCGGGCGACAGTGCCACTGATCCAGGCCGTCAACGCCCAGGCCGAACACTGGCGCCAGACCGAGGTCGCCCGCGCCCGCAAGCTCATCGCCAAGGGCAGCTCGACCGACGACGCCCTCGACGCCCTGGCGCGCAGCCTGACCCAGAAGATGCTGCACGGCGCCCTGGCCGAGCTGCACAACGCCGACCCCCAGCAGCGCGCGCAGATGATCGAGGCGGTGACGCGGCTCTTCCTGCGCGGCGACACCCCGAGCCGATGACCCCCTTCCTGCGCCAGCAACTCGACCGCCAGCTCGTCCGCCGAACCGAAATTGACGCCGCGCTGGCCGATCCGAACGTGGTCAGCGACATCGGCCGCCTGCGCGCCCTGAACCGCGAACACGCCCGCGTCTCGGCGCTGACCGACCGCTGGACGCGGCTGCAGCAGCGCGAGCGGGATCTGGCCGACGCCCAGGCGATGCTCGACGACCCGGAGATGATGGACATGGCCCGCGACGAGATCGCCAGCGCCGAAGCCGACATCACCACGATCGACGCCGAACTGCAGACCGCCCTGCTGCCCCGCGACGCCGACGACGACCGCAACGCCTTCCTCGAAATCCGCGCCGGCACGGGCGGGGACGAATCGGCGCTGTTCGCGGGCGACCTGCTGCGCCTGTACCTGCGCCACGCCGAACGGCAGGGGTGGAAGACCGAAATCATGTCCGCCAGCGATTCGGACCTCGGCGGCTACAAGGAAGTCGTCGTGCGCATCGAGGGCGAGGCGGTGTACGAGGCGCTGAAGTTCGAGTCCGGCGGCCACCGCGTGCAGCGCGTGCCGGCCACCGAGACGCAGGGCCGCATCCACACCAGCGCCTGCACGGTGGCGGTACTGCCCGAGCCGGACGAGGCCGAGGAGGTGACGCTGAACCCGGCGGATCTGCGCATCGACACCTACCGCGCCAGCGGCGCGGGCGGGCAGCACATCAACAAGACGGATTCGGCCGTGCGCGTGACCCATGTGCCGACCGGGCTGGTGGCCGAGTGCCAGGACGACCGCAGCCAGCACCGCAACAAGGCCAAGGCGCTGGCGGTGCTCGCGGCGCGGCTGCGCGACAAGGACCGCATCGAGCGCCAGGCCAAGGACGCCGCCACCCGCAAAAGCCTGGTCGGCTCGGGCGACCGCAGCGACCGCATCCGCACCTACAATTTCCCGCAGGGCCGCCTGACCGATCACCGCATCAACCTGACGCTCTACAAGCTCGGCGCGGTGATGGAGGGCGAGCTGGACGAAGTGACCGCGGCGCTCAAGGCTGCCCGCGCCGCGGAGCTGCTGGCGGAGATGGAAGCGCAGGGATGAACGTCGCCGACGCGCTCGCACTGGCCCGCTCGCTCGGCTTGCCGCGCAGTGACGCGAACGCGCTGCTCGGCGCTCTGCTCGACCGCTCGCGCACCTGGCTGCTGACCCACGACGACGCACCGCTCGACACCGCACAGCAGACGCGCTGGCAGGACTGGCTCACACGCCGTGCGGAGGGCGTGCCAGTGGCGTATCTCACCGGGCGACACGAGTTCCATGGTCTGCTGCTGCACGTCACCGCCGACGTGCTCGACCCGCGGCCGGACACGGAGACGCTGGTGGACTGGGCGCTGGAGGTGCTCGCCGTCCGTCCGCCTGGCGCTGCCGTGGTCGATCTGGGCACGGGCAGCGGCGCGGTGGCTCTGGCAATCCAGCACCGCCGGCCCGACGCGGCGGTCAGCGCGGTCGACCTCAGCCCCGCCGCGCTGGCAGTCGCGCAGGGCAATGGCGAGCGGCTCGGGTTGCCGGTGCGCTGGCGGCAGGGCGGCTGGTTCGCGCCGCTCGCGGGTGAACGCTTCGATCTGGTGGTGAGCAACCCACCCTATATCGCGGAAGGCGACCTGCACCTGCCCGCGCTGCGCCACGAGCCGACGCTGGCGCTGACCTCCGGCGCCGACGGGCTGGATGCGATCCGGCAGATCGTGGGCGAGGCCCCTGCGCACCTGCAGCCCGACGGCTGGCTGCTGCTGGAACACGGCCATGACCAGGGTGCGGCCGTGTCGGCGCTGCTGCTGCAGGCGGGCTGGCGCCACACCGGTCAGCGGGCCGATCTCGCCGGCCACTGGCGTTGCACTGGCGCACAGGCGCCACACCGCTGACCCCCGGATGCCCAAATCCTGCCGCTGCAGGCCGGTTTGCAGCGGTGGCTCATCGGCTGCGCCTGTGCTTCCATGCACACAAGCAGTTACAGGCGTAGCATGGTCTGCACCGCACCGGAGGCCACCATGGAACACGCTGTCCGCCCCCACCACTGTCTTGCCTGGACACTGAGCCTGTGCTGCCTGGCCGCACAGGGCGCCGCGATCACCGGCGGCAGCAGCGAGCGCAGCCTGGCCGAACAGCCTGGCCTGCGGCTGGTGCTGGGCCAGTCCGTGCGCACGGAGGGCAGTCCGCTGCGCTGGCGTGTGGCGGCCGACCATTACTTTGCCCCCAGCCTGGGCCTGCGTGCCACGGGCGGATTGCAAGGACCGCTCGGCAACGACACCCAGGTGCGCCTGGGCAACACGCAGCGCCGCACCATGCCCTATGTGGGCCTCGGCTACAGCACGGGCGGGGTCAACGCCAACCGCTGGGGCGGCTGGGGGGTGTCGGCGGACATCGGCGTGCAGGCCTCGGGCAGCAGCGACCTGCAGCTCGGCGTTTCCTACGCCTTCTGACACCGGACAGCGGCGCGGGCAACGGCTTTGCCGTATAAATCGGGGTTGTCCCGCATCCAACCCCCTCCCCACCCGCGCACCATGTCCACACAGCAACGCATCGACCAACTCGTCAAGGGCAACCCCGTCGTCCTGTTCATGAAGGGCACCGCCCAGTTCCCGCAGTGCGGCTTCTCCGGCCGCGCCATCCAGATCCTCAAGGCGTGCGGCGTCGGCCCGCTCACCACGGTCAACGTGCTCGAAGACCCGGAGATCCGCCAGGGCATCAAGGACTACGCCAACTGGCCGACCATCCCGCAGCTCTACATCGGCGGCCAGTTCGTCGGTGGCTCGGACATCATGATGGAGATGTACCAGGCGGGTGAGCTGCAGGAGCTGATCGGTCAGCTCAAGCCGGCGGCCTGAGCCCTTGACGGCGCCCGCCCGCCTCGTCGTCGGCATCACGGGAGCCTCTGGTGCCGCCTATGGCGTCCGGCTCCTGGAACGTGCCCGTGACCTCGGCGTCGAGACGCATCTGGTGGTGACGCCCTCGGGCGTGCTCAACGTCCACCATGAATGTGGCCTCGACCGCCGCCAGCTCGAAGCCCTGGCCAGCCATGCCCACGCCCCCGGCGAGATCGGCGCCTGCATCGCCAGCGGCAGCTTCGACACGGCGGCGATGGTGGTCGCCCCCTGCACGATGAAGACGCTGGCCGCCATCGCGCATGGCTTCGGCGACAACCTGCTGACCCGCGCCGCCGACGTGACGCTGAAGGAGCGGCGGCGGCTGATCCTCATGGTGCGCGAGACGCCGTTCAACCTCGCCCACCTGCGCAACATGACGGCGGTGACGGAGATGGGCGGCATCGTCTTTCCCCCGCTGCCCGCCTTCTACCACCGGCCGCAGACCATCGCCGAGCTGATCGACGAGACGGTGGAGCGGGTGCTGCAGCTCAGTGGTGTGGCCGAGGCCCGCCCGACAAGCTGGGGCGGTCTCAAGGCCAAGGTCACGGCAGCAGGCTGAGCTGCAGGCTGCGCTCCAGCAGCCAGACGCTGGCCAGCGCGGCAATCACCCCCGAGCCGCTGCGCACCACCCCGCGGTAGACCGCCCGGTCCCGCCACAGGCAGGCCAGCGGCAGCAGCAGCGCCACCAGCCCCAACTGCCCCAGCTCGACCCCGAGGTTGAAGCCCAGCAGCGGCCACGCCAGTTCGCCTTGGCGCAGCCCCAGATCCTGCAGCGGCCCGGCAAACCCGAAGCCATGCACCAGCCCGAACACCGACACCATGACCCAGCGCGGCCCGCGCAGGAAAGGCCGCACGTTGTCGATCGCCGCCACCAGCACGCTCGCCGCGATCAGCGATTCGACCCAGCGCGACGGCGGCGCCAGCACCCCGCTCGCCGCCAGCCCGAGGGTGAGCGAGTGCGCCACCGTGAAGGCGCTCACCAGCCGCAGCGCCTCCTTCCACGCCGAGGACGCCATCTGACGCGGCACCCAGCCGTTACCCACGTCATCGCGCCGCCAGACCGCCACCATCAGCAGCGTCACCAGGAACAGGACGTGGTCCAACCCGATGGCGATGTGGTGCAGCCCCTCGGACACGAAGCCGGCGAACGACCGGGCTGCGGTGCCGGCGGCCGGTTCGAGGGCGACGGATTGCGGAGCAGCGCCCGGCACCAGCACGGCGCTGTGCTCGGTGGCGCCACTGTCACCCGACGTGGTGAGCCGGGCAATGCCACGGTGCGTGGGGTCGCTGGCCGCGAAGAGCCGGTAATCCACGCCGATCCGGCGCACCAGTGCCAAACACTCAAAGGTCTGTTGCAGCACGGCGTAGCGACCGTCGGTGTGCTCGTCGAGCTGTGGCGGCACGTCCGCACTGGCGGCAATGCAGGGCTGTCCATCCGCCGTCACGCGCACGCCTTCAGCCCCCACTCGGGCGATCTCGGCCCAGCGCCCGCGCACCTCGCCCCAGGTCAGCTGGCCGTCCTCGTCCGCGTCCAGCGCCAGATCGCGGTCGAGGTCGCGCAGCGCGATGTCGAGGCGCTGCTCGATGCGGTGGCCCTCGACGCGCCAGGTCAGGTAGGCATCGCTGGACTTGTGGGCGTGGGCTGCGCCGGCACACAGCAGACCGGCGAGAAAGACCGGCAGGCGCCTTGTCCGTGTCGGGAAGGAGGTCATGGCCGGGCCTTCGTCGTGTTCGCTTCCACCAGGGACGCCAGCCGGACATCGGACCATCCAGCCTCTCGCACCAGCGCCCACACCGGCGCTGCCGTCTCGGGCCGACCCGCCGCCACCGCCGCCCGCGCCAGCAGCACGGCGTCCGCCGGCTCCTTCTGCTGCGCCCAGTTCTCCACAGCCAGCGTCAGGGCGCGCGCCGGCTCGTTCAACGCCTCCAGCGCCAGCCGGGCCTCCTCGCGGGCGTGGACCTCGCCCCGCAGGCGTGCGGCGTCCAGCCGGGCTTTCATCGCCGCGACCGCGGCCGATGCCCGCGCATCCCCCAGCCGATGCAGCGCGATGGCCCGGCGCAGCAGCAGCGCGTCGGCCTCGGTGTCGCCCGTGTCCACCAGTGCCAGCGCCTCGCGGAGCTGTCCACGGTCGAGCAGCCAGTCGGCCTGCGCGGCGATGGCGTAGACCTCGGCGCCCGCCGACACCGCGGCCCGAAAGTGGGTCCGCGCCGCCGCATCGTCGCCCATGCGCTGTGCCAGTTCGGCCCGCAGCAGCGCCAGCCAGCGATCATCCGGCGCCTCGCGGGCCAGCGCGGTCAGGTCTGCTGCCGCCTGCCGGGGCTGGCCTTGCAGGCTGCGCAGTTCGGCGACACAGGCCCGCGCCAGTCGCGACAACACGGCCCCGAGTGACTCGAACCGCAACGCCTGCAAGGACTCGCACACCCGACGCGCCTCCGCCCAGCGCCCCGTCACCTGCAGCACCGACGCCCGCGTCAACCCGGCCTGCGCCCGCACCACCAGCGGCACCGTGCCGTTTGCAGAGAGGGCCTCCAGGTCGGTCAGCGCGGCCGCAAAGTCATGCTGGCTCTGCCGCACCGTCGCCCGCAGCAGCCGCACCGCGGGCGGCGGATCGGCCAGACCCCACCATGGCGCCAGCGCCCCCTGTGCCTGCCCCAGCTCACGCGGATCGCCGAAACGCCGCGCCCGCTCGATCGCGGTCTGGGCTGTCGCCAGCGCCAGGGGCAACTGCTGCGGATCACGGGCCAGCCGGGTGCGCTGCTGGCGGACCGCAGCGTCCAGCCGGGTCGGCAGCCGCTGCACCACCTCGTCGTCGCGGGCCGGGGTGAACGGTGCGGCCTGCGGCAGCGTCGTCCACCCGGTCAGCAGCAGCGCGGCAGCCAGCGTCCAGGGGGCGGTGGTGGTGGTGGCGGTGCGCATGGGGCGGCGACTCAGCTCACGTCGGCCGGTTCCGCCGTCTCCGACACGGGCGGCTCCACACCGGCGAGACTCAGCGGCTCGGCGGTGTCGTCCGAGACCGTCGCCCCGGCATAGGCGGTGAACGCCTCGGACGACACGGTGGCGCTGGCCGGCACGGCGGTGTCGGCCATTGGCGTGGTGGCCTCGTCGCCGCCCCCGCCGCAGCCAGTCAGGCCCGTCACCCCGGCACACAGCAGCAGGACAAGGAAAAGTGGTTTCGTGTTCATGGCGTGCTCCTGTCTGGTGGTGGTGGTGCTCACTTGCTGCCGGCAATCGGCGTGTTGAGGTAAGGGAACCCGGCCAGCAGCGGCACCTTGGCCTGGTCCACCGCGTCGTGCAGCTTGAACGCCGTCGCCCCCAGCGGCACCGCCGACGGCTTGCACGCCGCGCCGAAGCCCAGCGCATCGCTGTTGCCGTTCGCCATGCACAGCCCGCCCATCACCGCCACCAGCGAGATGTCCACCACGTCGTCCTTCGGCCGGCGCCCGTTCGGAAAACCGGCGTTGTCGCTGCCCCCCGCGAGGAGGTTGCCGACGATGCCGAGCCGGTTCTGCTGCGCGAACGGCACCGGCGCGATGGCCGTGTTCAGGCGCAGCATCTCCGAGGCCACGACGTTCTTCGGCTGGTTCACGCCCTTGATGCCAGTGAGGAAGGTGGTCACGAGGTCGGTGCGCGGGAAGTTGGTCGGCGCGGTGCCCGGCAGCGCCAGCGCGATCTCCAGCAGCGCCGGCAGGGTCGGGTTCGTCACGTAGTCGGCGAACTGCCCGTCGCCCGAGGGCTTCGAGGCGTTGAACTTGTCCTTGTCCTTCAGCCCGATCACGACCTCGTTGACCAGCGGCATGCCCAGGCGCGACACCTGGGTCCACGCGCCACCGGCCTTCTCGCTGGCGTGGTGGCCGGACGCGGGCTGGCCGTTGAGCAGGCGGGCCTGGCGCAGGCTGGCGGTGGTCCAGCCGCCGATCACGTCATCCCCGTTGGTCAGGCAGCTCTTGTGGACCTCCATCGCCAGCGTCGTCACGTTCTTGTCGCCGATGGTGTTGGGCACCGCGCCGATCAGGGCCGGATCGGTGATGACGGACACGGGCGCGTTCACCAGGTCGAAGATGGTGCCCAGGTTGACGGCAAACGGGTCTTGCCGCTGGCCGACGAAGATGCGGCCGGGCTGGTTGCAGCCGGGGATGTTGACGTTGTAGAGGTGCTTGGCGGCGTAGCCGGCGTAGTCGGGGATCGTCTTGACGCCGATGTTGTCCACGGGCTTGTCGAAGGTGCTGCTGCCGTTGGCCGCGTTGGTCACGGCGTGGGCCTGCGCACCACGGCGGCCACCGCGCATCACGGTCACGGTGTAGCTCTCGCCAAGCTGCAGGTTCGCGTCCTTCACGTTCGCCACCGTGCCCGCCTGGATCAGCGGGATGCCGACCGCCTTGCCGCCGATGTTCAGGCTCACGCCCGCGCCGTTGCCCGCCAGCGTGTTCTTGAAGCGGAACTGGAAGGTCAGGTCTTCCTTGGCGTCGCCGTTGTGGTCCAGATGGATCTCGTAGAGCGCGTTCGGGTCCATCGAGAAGTAGTTCGGCCCGCCGTAGGCGTCCTGCAGCGGCTGGTAGTTGGCGATCAGCGTCACGTAGTCGCTGCGGCCAGTCTCGTAGCTGCGGAAGAGGTAGAAGTCGCTCGCGTCCACCTTGGGCGCGGTGGTGATGAACGGTGCCTCGCGGTGGCTGGAGGCGTCGGCGCCCCCGGCCAGGGCACACAGGGCGAGCGGGATGGCGAAGCGGTTGAGAGTGTTCACGCGAAGGCTCCTTCGTACCGGATGAGGGCAGCGCACGCGGGGGTGGTGCGCTGGTGGCGGGGCTGGTTTGCACCGCCATGAACCTCTGTACGCAGGCCGTTCCCGATCGGATGCAGGGAACGCGAAAAAATCAGCCCGTCAGATCTGCAGCTTGCCGACCGAGACGATCGGGCCGGTGGGCGCGCCCGTGGTGGAGCCACCCGCCGGCTCGACGCTGACCGCGAAGGCGGCCGTGTCGCTCAGCAGCCGGGCCCGCAGCAGCGTCGTCGCGCCCGCCGCCTGCACCAGCCCGAGCGAGCGCGGTGCCCCCTGGGCCGGCACCGCCCACAGCTCCAGCGCCTGTTGCGGCGACAGCGACGGCGCGTTCAGTGGTCGCAGCACCAGCGCCCGCCCGTCCCCGCTGACGCTGGCGACGAAGCTGGCGTTGAGCGCCTGGGCCACTTCGGACTGGGCGCCGAGCACGACGATGATGGGGGCCTGCGGCGGCGGCACCTGCGCGGCCACCACGAACAGCGCCACGGCCGCCGCCGTGGCCAGCCCGCTCGCGGCCCGCCACAGCGCCAGCCGCTCCCACCAGCGCACGGTCGGCGCGGCCGGAACCGCACGGTCGGCGAACAGACGCCCCTCGATGCGCTGCCACACCTGCGCGGGCGGCGCGACGGCGGTCACGCTGCTCGACAGTGGCGAGAGCCGTTCCTGCCACTGCGCCACCGCCTGACGCAAGGCCGGGTGGGCGCTCAGCAAATTCTCGAAGCGCCGACGCGCCGGCCCCTGCAGCGTGCCGAGCACGTATTCGGCGGCGAGTCGGTCGGCGAGTTCGCGGCGGCTGTAGTCCATGGTGGCTCAGCCCTTCGCAGCAGTTGCAGGACGACCGAGGCAGTCCTTCAGCGCCAGCAGCGCCCGCCGCACCCAGCTTTTCACGGTGCCCAGCGGCTGCGCCAGGTGCTCGGCGACCTCGCTGTGCGACAAGCCCTGGTAGTAGGTCAGCGCCACGCACTGCTGCTGCTCGGCCGACAACTGGCCCAGGCAGTGCGTGACCTCGCGGGCCTGCGCCGCCTGCTGCAGCAACTCCAGCGGCCCGGCGTCGGGACTGGCCTGACCCGCCAGCAGATCGACTTCATCCTCGCCATCCGCACCAGCCACCAGCGCGTGGGTGCTGACGGTCGAGACCTCGGTCTTGCGGCGGCGCAGGCTGTCGATCGCCCGGTGGCGGGCGATGCTGGTCAGCCAGGTCAGCGGCTGGCTGCGGGTGGCGTCGAAGTCGGGGGCAGCGCGCCAGATGTTGACAAAGATGTCCTGCAAGATGTCCTCGGCCTGTGCTCGGTCGGGATTGATACGCAGGATGACGCCAAAGAGATGCGCGCTGCTGGCCTGGTACAGCGTGGCAAACGCCGCACGGTCGCCGAGGGCCACCCGTGCGAGCACCTGGGCCAACGCTTCGCCGCGGTCGGTCCAGGCGTCGCGGGGAGTGACCATGCGGGACGACAGGAATCAGTCGTCGTTGCCACCAAAGATGCCCAGCAGCGACAGCAGCGACTGGAACACGTTGTAGAGGCTCAGGTAGATGCCCAGCGTGGCGGTGATGTAGTTGGTCTCCTCGCCGTTCTGCACGCGCTTGAGGTCGTACAGGATGAAGGCCGAGAAGATGCCGATCGCCAGCACCGACAGCGTGATCATCAGCGCGCTCGACTGCAGGAAGATGTTGGCGATGCTGGCCACCAGCAGCATGACCATCCCGATGAACAGGAACTTGCCCATCGAGCCGAGGTCGCGCTTGATGACGGACGACAGCGTGGCCATGCCCAGGAAGATCGCACCCGTGCCGGCAAACGCCAGCATGATCAGGCTGGCACCGTTGGCCATGCCCAGCACCGAGCCGACCAGCCGCGACAGCATCAGGCCCATGAAGAAGGTGAAGGCCAGCAGGATCGGCACGCCAGCGGCCGAGTTCTTGGTCTTCTCGATCGCGTACATGAAACCGAACGCGCCGGCCATGAACACGATCAGGCCGACCATCGGCGACATCAGGCGGGTCAGGCCGGTGCTGACGCCGATCCACGCGCCCAGCACGGTGGGAATCATCGACAGCGCGAGCAGCCAGTAGGTGTTGCGCAGGACACGGTTGCGCTCGGCGGCGCTGGGCATGGCCACAGCGCCGAAGCCGTGGGTCTGGAAAAGGTCGGACATGGCAGGTACTCCTGAGAGTGCAATGGAAACGAGATGGGGACGAACAGGCGGACATCAAGCCACGGACGTGGCCTGCAACGGGCTCAAGCCGCGTGCGATGGAGGCCGCAGCAGGCCCGCCAGGCAGGGGGTGGGATGCCCGGTCTCCAGCACGGGATGGGGACGCAGGTGGACACCGATCCCGAAACCGGTCGTGTTCAGGTCCACAGGCAGGAACAGCAATTCCGCCAGCTCGACCAGCCCCGCTGGCTCCACCGTTTCCACCGCCGTCGCAGGCAGTTCCGGACAGCAGCGACGGTCTTCGGACAGCACCACCACGGTATCCGCGGCTTCCTGGACGAACACGCTGGCGCGGGCTGCGCCGGACCACCCGACATACAGCAGCAGCAAGGCGAGCAACAGGGACAGACCGCGGCGCAACATGACGCTTGAGTGTAGCGGGTTGCCGATCACCGTGAAGTCGGGGAAACAATCGGGGCAAGCGACGCAGGATCGGTGAATTCCCAACGCCGCCGCACCGCCATCACCATGGTCGGATACGGTGCCTTGCCCCGGCTGCCGTTGTAGCGGCCGAGCGCCATGAACAGATCGCCCTTCTCGCGGTCCAGGTAGTGCCGCAGGATCACGCACCCGAAGCGCAGGTTCGTCTGCATGTGGAACAGCCGGCTCGCGTCGCCATCACCGATCAGCCGCGCCCAGAACGGCATCACCTGCATGTAGCTGCGCGCGCCGACCACCGAGATCGCGTACTTGCGGAAGCCGCTTTCCACCTCGATCAGCCCGAGCACCAGCGCGGTGTCCAGCCCGGCGCGGCGGCTCTCGTACCAGACGGTCTCCAGGAACTCGCGTCGCACGTCGAAGTCCGGCTTGCGCCTGGCCAGCCGCTGGCTCATCGCGCCGAGCCAGCGCAGGTACACGAGCCGGGCGTCCACCGTCGGGAAATCGAGCTTCGGCGGTGCACCCTCGCCCGCCACCGCCGACGCCAGTGCCGTGCGCACCGAGTCGGCCAGCGGCTCTTCCGCCTGCCCCCCCGCGTGCGCCAGTGGCGTCCAGCCCGTCAGGCCGACACTCCCCGCCCAGGCGAGCAGCGTGCGGCGGGTCGACCTCATGCCTGCAGGCGGGCCTTCACGAAGGTGGCCACGTCGGCGGCGGGCACCTTGGTGGCGGCCTCGTCACGGCGGCCCTGGTATTCGAGCTGGCCTTCCTTGAGCCCGCGATCGGACAGCACCACGCGGTGCGGCACGCCGATCAGCTCCCAGTCCGCGAACATCGCCCCCGGCCGCTCGCCACGGTCGTCGAGCATCACGTCGATCCCCGCCGCCTGCAGCTCGTCATGCAGTGCGTCAGCGGCAGCCTTCACCTCCGCAGAACGGTCATAGCCGATCGGGCAGAGCGCGACCGTGAACGGGGCGATCGCGTCCGGCCAGACGATGCCGCGTGCGTCGTGGCCCTGCTCGATCGCGGCGCCGAGGATGCGCGTCACGCCGATGCCGTAGCAGCCCATCTCGAAGTGCGCCGGCTTGCCGGTCTCGTCGAGAAAGGTGGCGTTCATGGCCTTGGAGTACTTGGTGCCGAGGTAGAAGACATGGCCGACCTCGATGCCGCGCTCGATCGCCAGCACGCCCTGGCCATCCGGCGACGGATCGCCCTCGACGACGTTGCGCAGGTCGGCCACGAGGTCCGGCTCGGGCAGGTCGCGGCCCCAGTTGGCGCCCGTGTAGTGGAAATCGACCTCGTTGGCGCCACAGCAGAAGTCGCTCATCTGCGCCACCGTCCGGTCGGCGATGACCTTCACCGGCTGCTTCAGGCCGATCGGCCCGAGGTAGCCAGGCCGGCAGTCGAAATGCGCCTCGATCTCGGCCAGCGTGGCGAAGCGGAAGCCGTTCTTCAGGCCATCGAGCTTGCCGACCTTGACCTCGTTCATGTCGTGGTCGCCGCGCAGCAGCAGCAGCCAGACGGTGCTCTTCTTCACGACGCCCTGCTCGTCGAGTTCGTCGGTGGCCAGCACCAGGCTCTTGAGCGTGCGCGACAGCGGCATGCCGAGCAAGGCGGCCACGTCGGCGCAGGTGCTGCGGCCGGGGGTCGGCGCCTTGACCAGGGCTTCGGTGGCAGCGGCACGCGGCGTGGCGGGCGCCACAGCTTCGGCCAGCTCGATGTTGGCGGCGTAGTCGCTGGTCGGGCAGTAGATGATCGCGTCCTCGCCGGTCTGGGCGATGACCTGGAACTCGTGGCTGAGGTCGCCGCCGATCGCGCCGGTGTCGGCCGCCACGGCGCGGTAGGTCAGGCCGAAGCGGTCGAAGATGCGCTTGTAGGCCGCGAACATCGTCTCGTAGCTCTTGGCCGCAGCGGCCGGGTTCCGGTCGAACGAATACGCATCCTTCATCGTGAACTCGCGCCCGCGCATGATCCCGAAACGCGGCCGGCGCTCGTCGCGGAACTTGGTCTGGATGTGGTAGAAATTCTTCGGCAACTGCTTGTAGCTGCGCAGCTCCTGGCGCGCCACGTCGGTGACGACCTCTTCGCTGGTCGGCTGGATGATGAAGTCGCGGCCGTGCCGGTCCTTCACGCGCATCAGCTCCGGCCCCATCTTGTCGAAGCGGCCCGTCTCCTGCCACAGCTCGGCCGGCTGCACGACTGGCATCAGCATCTCGACGGCGCCGGCCCGGTCCATCTCCTCGCGGATGATCGCCTCGACCTTGCGGATGACACGCAGGCCCATCGGCATGTAGTTGTAGATGCCGGCCCCGAGCCGCTTGATCATGCCGGCGCGCATCATGAGCTGGTGGCTGACCACCTCGGCGTCGGCGGGGGCTTCCTTCTGGGTGGCGATGAAGAACTGGGAGGCTTTCATGGGGCTCGGAGGAAATCACTGTTCTTGTCGGGTGATACGCGGGGTTGCGATCACCAAGCCCAGTGCAATAATGAATCCAACGTGAAAATTGGGGTCTGATTATGCTTGACCGTGAAGGCTTCCGGCCCAACGTCGGCATCGTCCTGCTCAACCAGCGGAACCAGGTGTTCTGGGGCAAACGCATCCGCACCCACTCCTGGCAGTTTCCGCAGGGCGGCATCAAGTATGGTGAATCGCCCGAGCAGGCGATGTTCCGAGAACTCCACGAAGAGGTGGGGTTGCATCCTGAACATGTGCGCATCCTGGCCCGCACGCGCGACTGGCTGCGCTACGAGGTACCCGAGCATTTCATCCGCCGCGACGCCCGCGGCCACTACCGCGGGCAGAAACAGATCTGGTTCCTGCTGCAGCTCACCGGCCGCGACAGCGACATGAACCTGCGCGCCTCCACGCACCCGGAGTTCGACGCCTGGCGCTGGCACGACTACTGGGTGCCGCTGGATGTGGTGATCGAGTTCAAGCGGGACGTGTACCAGATGGCGCTCACGGAACTCGCCCGCTTCCTGCCGCCACGTCCGAGCGGCCACATGAACCGCTTCCTGCGCGGCGGCATGCGGGCGCAGCGGCGCGAAGGGCTGGACACGGCGGACAGCGGCACTGAACTGTCGCTGCAGTCCGAGACGGCCCCCGTGGCCTTCAAGCTCTCGGACAGCGGGGGCGTCGGCGGTTGAGCATTGCCAGCCCCACGCCCACGCCCCCCAAGGCCCCGAGCAGCGCCGGCGTGACCGGCTCGCCCAGCAGCCAGCCGGCACACAGCGTGCCGAACACTGGCGAGAGGAAGACAAACGCCTGCACCTTGGTCGCCGGATAGCGCGTGAGCAGCCAGAACCACAGCAGGTAGCTGGCGAAGGTGACGATGACGGACTGGTAGAACAGCGCACCCACGGCGAGCGTGCTCCACTGCGTCGGCCACGCCGCCCCGCCGACCACGGCCGCGACCGGCGACAGCACCGCCGCCACCCCCAGCTGGTAGGCCAGCGTCACCTCCGACGCCGCGCTGCGCAGCACCGACAGCCGGATCACCACCGTCGTCAGCCCCCACAGCACGGCCGCGCCCAGGATCATCAGATCGCCTTGCCAGGAGCCGCCGCCCGTGCTGTCACCAAAGGCCAGCGCGATCGAGCCGAAGGCCACCAGCAGGCCGCCGAACTGCAGTGGTGCGAGCCGCTCGCCCTGGTGCGCCGCCGCCAGCACGAGGGCGACGATGAAGGGCGAGGTGTTGATGAAGACGACGCCGCGCGCGGCCGTCGTGTACTGCAGCCCGACAAACGCCAGCCCGAACTCGACTGCGAACAGCAGCCCGCACAGCAGGCCCGGCCACAGCGTCCCGTCGGTGAACGACCAGCGGATGCCGCGCCAGCGCATCCAGCCGAGCAGCAACGCGAACGCCACGACGCTGCGGATGGCGAGCTGCACCAGCACATGCACGTCCGGCATCGCCGCCTTGATCGAGACCTGGTTCAGGCCCCACAGGAAGCAGCACAGCAGCAGGCTGAGCACGGCGGTGGTGTCGAGGTGGTCGTGGCGTGCCGGGGCCGTCGTGGTCATCGTCAAAGGGGGAGAGGTGAAAAGTGTGGAGTCAGCCGATAGGCCGGATTCTGTGCGGCAGGTTGCCCTGTCGTGACCGCCATTCATCTGGGCCGGGGGTCGCCCACCCGGCTCGGTGCCACCTACCCGCCAGCTCAGCGAGCCGCCTCAATGCTGGCCTATTTGGTGTTGCTGCGCGTAGAGATTGCCCGTTTCACCCGGACTGAACCGGCTCGTCTCTGTTGCTCTGATCCTCGCCTCACGGCGGAGAGGCGTTACCTCCTACGCTGCTCTGTGCAGTCCGGACCTTCCTCCAGTGCGGCCTTTCGGCGGTTGCACCAGCGGCGGTCTGGCTGGCTCCACGGGGCAGATTGTCCCACAGCATGCACAGCAGCTCAGGGTTTCCTGACCGGCATCCGCGCCAGCTCCGCGTTGTGCGCCTCGATGCGCGCGTTGCAGGTGTTGATCGCCCGGCGCAGGTCGTCCTGCTGCGCGGCGCAACGCTGGAGCTGCTGCCGGTCGGCCAGGTGCGCCTCCAGGAGTTCGCGGTAGGTCAGCCCGCTCTTCAGCGCCGCCGGGGCGGGACAGGGAGCCATCAGCGCCGCAGCCGGCTCGCACTTGAGCGAGGCCGGCACCTGCGCCGTGTGCGAGGTGGCACAGCCCGCCAGCAGAGCCGCCGCACCCAGCAGCAGGCCCATGCGTGTGTTCGTCGTGTTCATCGTGGTGGTCTTGTTCGGATCAGCGATCAGCGGGACACCGCACGGCTGGCGCTGACCCGGTTGAGCGTCTTGAGCGCATCGTCCGGCACCGGCGCCTGCAGGCAGTTCAGCCCCGCCTGCAGGCGCCGGATCTGCTGCTGCAGCGTCACGAGCTGGGCCTCGCGGCGGTTGAGTTCCTCACGCGCCGGGCCGATGCTGGCCGAGGCAAGCTGCAGGCGCACCCGGCGCAGCTCCGCCTCGTTGGACTGGCGCTGGCCGCTGAGCACCGTCAGCCGTTCCTGCACCTCGTCGAAGGCTTCGGCCATCTCCACCTTCTGCTCGTCGAAGGTCTTGCGCTGGGCGACCAGACGAGCCTCGTGCTCGGTCTGCAGGCGCTGCAGTTGCTCGGTCAGCTCGGCGCGGGCGGCGTCCTGCGCCCGGCGGGTCGATTCGCCTTCCTGCTGCAGCCGGGTCAGCGCCATTCGGGTCTCGTCCAGCCGGGCCGAGCCGACTCCATGGCCGATCCAGCCAGCCACCAGCAGGGCGATCGCGGGAACGACCAGGCGGATCGGATCGGTCAGGGACGGGAACACGGACATGGGCAGAGTCTCACGGTACGGTGGTGATGCGGGATGTTACGAAGGAATGCCGAGCGAATCGGTGAGGATTGGTGTTCGGGGCGGTGTGGCAGCGCGCAGGCGCCGTAAACCCCCACCCAGTCCGGGGCGTTCAGCACAGCACCCCCCCAGTCCCGCAGGATGCCGCCATGCCCGCCTACCACGCCACCGTCCGACCGTTGCCCCGTGCCCTCGTCGCCCTGCTCGTGGCGGCCACGCTCGTGCTGAGCGGCTGCGGGGGCGGAATTTCGGTGGGCGTGGGGATCGGCTACGGCGGCTACGCCGATGGCGGCTACGGCGACAGCGCGCCGACGGTGTCACTGGGCTTGAGCACGCTGTCGGCCGGCGCAGGCACGACGGTGCGCCTGACCGCGCAGCCCTACGACGACTACGCCGTCACGCAGGTGGATTTCGACCTGGCGTACCCGGACGGCCGCGTCGTGGCGCTGGGTGGCGTGCGGGCGGCGCCGTGGCAGCTCGACGTGGTGCTGCCCGCGGGTACCGGCGGCCACGTGCTGAACCTGCGCGCCCGCGCCTGGGACGACGCGGGGCAGTCGGGCGTGAGCCGCTGGATCGGGATCAGCGTGCGCTGAGCAGCGCCGCCGGCTCGGGGTTGGCGCAGCGGTCGCCGTGGCAGGCTGGACCTCTCATGCCCGATGCCGGGTTTTGACCAGATCAGGCGCGACGGACCCGATCGGCTCGGTCGGCGCCACGCCCCGCCGCCGCGCCCACCGGCTGCGCAACAGGTGCAGCAGCGGCCCGGGATCGCGCAGGCTGGCGTACTGGAACACCAGCCGCGGCCGCAGCACGCTCGCCAGGTACTCGCCCCAGTGCCATTCCCCTCGCCGCTGGTAGGCGCGGAAGGCGTGGAAGTCGAGCCCTGCGTTCAGGTAGCGCACACCGAAGCGCCGACGCGGAGTTGGCGGCAGCGGCAGTCCGCAGGCGGTGCAATAGGCCAGCCACGCCAGATTGACCCCGGCCCGCACCGCCAGCAGGCTGGTCTGGCTGCTGCGCGGGTTGATCTCGATGAGCAGGTGGCGGCCGGTGCGGGCATGGCGCTTGAAGTTCATGTTGGCCAGCCCCCGGAACTCCAGCGTGCGCAGGATCGCGATGGCCTCGGCTTCCAGGGCCGGCTCGTGGACGCTCTCGACGTGGCAGCCGCTGCCCGCGTGGATGGGGTAGGTGCGCCACTTGCGGGCGGCATAGCTGGCCAGGGCGCGGCCGTCGGGGTCGACATAGACATGCACGCTGTAGTGCGCCTCATCGCGACCGGGGATGTACTCCTGCACCAGCACGTCCAGCCCGTGTGGTGCCAGCTGGCCGCACAGCCGCACCAGCGCCCACGGATCCTCCACCAGCAGCGCCTTGGCCCGCGCCACGGCGGGATCCAGTCCGGGGTGTTTCCACGCCAGGGGATGGGCAGGCTTGACGATCACGGGGTAGTCGACGATCCGGCTCAGGGCCTCGGCGGCCACCAGCGTGCGCGGACTGAAGCTGCGCGGCACCGGCAGCCCGAGCCGCTCCGCCTCGGTCCCGAACGCCCGCTTGTCCATCAACAGCCGTGCCACCGCGGGCGGCGACACGATGGGTCGGCAGATCCCCACCAGCGCCGACTCCAGCGCCAGCAAGGCCCCCAGGTCCGGATCGGCCGACGGAAAGACCGGCAGCAGCGCACCCTGGTGCAACCGCTGCAGCAGGGTCAGCAGATCCAGCAGGCGGGCGGGCTCGCGGGTGAAGCCGGGCAGGTGGTGGAAGCGGCTGCAGTGGCGCGAATGGCGCGAGGGCGGCTGCGGATCTTCGGCGATGACGATCACCGGCACACCCTGCTCGCCCAGCGCACGCACGAGGCTCAGATCGGCCTCAGGTGCCCCCAGACAGGACAGCACCACAGCGGGCAAGAGCGCATCAGCAAGCGCAGCGGGACGGCAGAACAGGGGCACGGAACAGCCTCGGGGTCAGACAACGACCGCCTCAAGCTACCGGAATTCCCCTCAGATGAAACAATTGAAACGGCTGCACCCCCCTCGTTCGCGGGATCGCCCTGCGGCAGGAAATCACACGTCCTGCCGCACCACTCCACCAGGGTCGGCAGCCTTTGCCAGCACGTCCAGCAGCGCCGACCCATACGCATCCAGCTTCTTGCTGCCCACGCCTGTGATCTGCCCCAGTTCGGCCAGCGACTTCGGTCGGCGGCGCGCCATCTCGGCCAGCGTCGCGTCGTGGAAGACGACGTAGGCCGGCAGGTTGTGCTCCCGCGCCACCGCCGCCCGCCACAGGCGCAGCGCCTCGAAGCTGGCGGTCTGAGAAACGTCCAGGTCGGCGGGTGCAGTGCGGGAACCCCGCGGCGCCGGTGCATCCCCTGCCCCCGCAGCCGCTCCCCGACTGCGGACACGGCTGCGGCGGGGCGATTCAGACGGCGTGCGCATGTGCAGCGTCACATCGCCACGCAGGACGGTGCGCGCCGTGTCGGTCAGCGCCAGCGTGCCGTACTCCCCTTGCGCCACGACGTGCCCCAGCGCCACCAGCTGCCGCAGCACGGCACGCCACTGCGGCTCGCTCAGATCGGCACCGATGCCGAAGGTGCTCAGGCTGGCGTGGCCATGCTGCGTGACCTTGTCGGTCGACTTGCCGCGCAGCACGTCGATGAGGTAGGCCACACCGAAGCTGCGGGCGCCGTGGTGCTCGCGGCCATGCTGGGCGAAGCGGTAGATGCACGACAGGGCCTTGCGCGCTGCGTCGGTGCTGTCCCAGGTGACGGGCGGGTGCAGGCAGTTGTCGCAGTTGCCGCAGGGCTGGCTGTCTTCGCCGAAGTAGGCCAGCAAGCGCACGCGCCGGCAGTCATGCGCCTCGGCCAGCGCCAGCAGCGCGTCGAGCTTGCCGCGCTGCACCCGCTTGAAGTCCTCGGTCGCCGGGCTTTCGTCGATCATGCGGCGCTGGTTCACCACGTCGGCCAGCCCGTAGGTCATCCAGGCATCGGCCGGCGCTCCGTCACGCCCGCCACGACCCGTTTCCTGGTAATAGCCTTCGATGTTCTTGGGCAAGTCAAGGTGGGCAACGAAGCGCACGTCCGGCTTGTCGATGCCCATGCCGAAGGCAATGGTCGCCACCATCACCAGCCCCTCCTCGCGCAGGAAGCGGTCCTGGTGGCGCTTGCGCACGCCCGCGTCGAGTCCGGCGTGGTAGGGGAGCGCCGGGATGCCCTCGTCCTGCAGCCACGCGGCGGTTTCTTCCACCTTCTTGCGGCTGCCGCAGTAGACGACGCCGGCATCGCCCTCGTGCTCGTCGCGCAGGAAGCGCAGCAGCTGCGTGCGGGCGTTGTCGCGCTCGACGATGGTGTAGCGGATGTTGGGGCGGTCGAAGCTGCTGATGAAGAGCCGGGCGTCCTGCAGCTGCAGCCGCTCGACGATGTCGGCACGGGTGTGGTCGTCGGCGGTCGCGGTCAGGGCGATGCGCGGCACGTCGGGGAAACGCTCGTGCAGCGCCGACAGCCCGAGGTACTCCTCGCGGAAGTCGTGGCCCCATTGGCTGACGCAATGCGCCTCGTCGATGGCGAAGAGCGAGAGCTGGCCGCGCGCGTGCAGCGACTCCAGCATCGCCAGGAAACGTGGGGTCAGCAGCCGCTCAGGCGCCGCGTAGAGCATGGTCAGCCGGCCGGACAGCAGACCCTGCTCGACCGAGGCGGCCTGCTGCGGCGTGAGCGTCGAGTTGAGGAACGCGGCCTCGACCCCGACCTCGTCCAGCGCGCCGACCTGGTCCTGCATCAGCGCGATCAGCGGGCTGACCACGACGGCCACACCACGCCCCGCGCGGTGGCGGACGATGGCGGGGATCTGGTAGCACAGGCTCTTGCCCCCGCCGGTCGGCATCAGCACCAGCGCGTCGCCGCCATCGATGAGCCGCTCGACGATGGCCTGCTGCTGGCCGCGGAAGGCGGGATAGCCGAAGACCTCGGCCAGCACCTCGCGGGCGGCGGTGGCGGAGATGGCGGCAGGAGTGGCGTTGGCAGTGTGCATACGGGGCGCGATGGTAGCCGGGTGGGAGGTGGGCTTCGATCCCTCTCCGGGGGGATCTGCCGGCGTCTGCAGCACTGGCACAATCTCACACGTTTTCAAAGGAGCGAGCGGCCATGGCCTCCGTCAACAAAGTCATCCTCATCGGCAATCTCGGGCGCGACCCGGAAATGCGCTACACCCCCAGCGGTTCGGCCATCTGCAGCCTGCGCATCGCCACGGCCCGCAGCTGGAAGAACAAGGACAGCGGCGAGCGCGTCGAAGAAACCGAATGGCACTCGGTGGTCATGTACGACCGCCTGGCCGAAGTGGCAGGCGAATACCTGCGCAAGGGCCGCCCGGTCTACATCGAAGGCCGCCTGAAGACCCGCAAGTGGCAGGACAAGGAAGGCGCTGACCGCTACACCACCGAAATCGTGGCCGAGGAGATGAAGATGCTCGGCGGGCGCGAGGATGGTGGCGGTGGTGGCCGCAGCAGCGGTGGTGCCGAGTATGGTGACGACGTGGGTGGCGGTGGTTACGCGCCGGCACCGGCTGCGCGTGCTGCAGCACCGCGTCCGGCACCGGCCCCCCGCGCCCCAGCCCCGCGTCCGGCCCCTGCACCAGCGCCGAAGTCCTCGACGGGATTTGATGACATGGACGACGATATTCCGTTCTGACTCCGCCCCCAGAGAAGTCCACGCCCGCGCCGCGTGCGTGGCCGTGGATCGCGTGAAGACCGTGGAGCGGCTGGTGGGGCAGCGCAGTTCCGCGCCTAAGTCCTTGATTTGATTGGTAGGCCGCCCGTGAGTCGAACACGGCACCAACAGATTATGAGTCTGCTGCTCTAACCAACATGAGCTAGCGGCCCCCTGGGGAAGGACTGCGATTGTAGGGCTTTTGCCGCCCAGTTCAGCTCTTCACTTCTGGCTCAGCGCATTGCCGACCAGCCGCGACGTGATGTCCACGATCTGGATCATCCGCTCGTAGGCCATCCGCGTCGGGCCGATGACGCCGAGCGTGCCGACCACCTGTCCATCGACCTCATAAGGCGCCGACACCACCGACAGCTCGCTGATCGGCACCATCCCGCTCTCGCCGCCGATGTAGATGCGCACGCCCTCGGCGCGGCTCGATCCGTCCAGCAGCCGCATGAGCTGCGTCTTGTGCTCGAACAGGTCGAACATCTTGCGCAGCGACCCCAGATCGCCGCCGAAGTCGCTGACCGCCAGCATCTTGCGCTCGCCGGAGATGACGACCTGCGCCTCGTCGTCGTTGGCTGCGTCGCTGCCCGCCTGCACCGCCGCCTGCATCAGCACGGCAATCTCGCTGCGCAGCGCATCCACCTCGCCCTTGAGCCGCTCGCGCACCGCCTCGATCGACAGGCCGGCGTAGTGGGCGTTCAGGTAGTTGGTGGCCTCGATCAACTGGCCCTGGGTGTAGTCCTGCGCGGTGAAGAGCACGCGGTTCTGCACGTCTCCATCCGGTGCCACCAGGATCAGCAGCACCCGGCGCTCGCCCAGCCGCAGGAACTCCATGTGCCGGAACACGCTGACCTTGCGCGGCGCCGTCACCACGCCGACGAAGCTCGACAGGTTCGACAGCAGGTGCGCCGCGCTGGCGATGACGCGCTTGGGCTGGTCGGGCTGCAGCGGCTCGATCAGCGGGGCCATCGACGAGTCCTCGAAACGCGGCACCGGACGCGCCGTGAGCATCGTGTCCACGAAGACACGGTAGCCCCGCGCCGTGGGAATGCGGCCGGCAGAAGTGTGCGGGCTGGCGATCAGGCCCAGCTCCTCCAGATCGGCCATCACGTTGCGGATCGTGGCGGGCGACAGCTCCAGCCCCGAAGTCTTCGACAAGGTGCGAGACCCCACGGGTTGCCCGTCGGCGATATACCGCTCGACAAGCGTCTTCAACAGCATCTTCGCGCGGTCATCCATCATGCAAACGATTGTAGAGTTCGCAGGCGTACCCCGGCGGGTTTGGCCCACGGGGAGTCGCCAAACGCCTGTGGTGTAATTTCTGCATGACCAGCCGATTCCGACACGCCGCGCTCATCGGCAAGTACCAGGCCCAGGGGATGCGCCCGCTGCTGGAAGAGATCGCCCACCTGCTCACCCGGCGTGGGCTGGAGGTGTCGATCGAGGCCGACACCGCCCGGAACACCGGCCTGACCGGCTACCCCATGCTCAGCCCCGACGAGCTGGGGCAGCACTGCGACCTCGCCATCGTCGTGGGCGGCGACGGCACCATGCTCGGCATCGCCCGGACGCTCGCCCGCTACGGCGTGCCGATGGTGGGGGTCAACCAGGGCCGGCTCGGCTTCATCACCGACATCCCCGTGGCCCGCGTGGCGCAGGCCCTGCGGGCGATGCTGGCGGGTGACTACGAAGAAGAACACCGTGCCATGCTCGACGGCCATGTCGTGCGTGAAGGTGAAGCGATCTACAGCGCCGTGGCGATGAACGACGTGGTCCTGCGCAGCGGCACCAGCTCGATGCTGGAGCTGCGTGTCGAGGTGGACGGCCAGTTCGTCGCCAACTTCCGCGCCGACGGCCTGATCGTGGCCTCCCCCACGGGCTCGACCGCGTATGCCCTGTCGGCAGGCGGGCCGATCCTGCACCCCGGCGTGGCCGGCTGCCTGATGGTGCCGATCGCGCCGCACATGCTCTCGAACCGGCCGATCGTGCTGCCGGATGCGGCCGAGATCCGCATCGAGATCGTCTCGGCCCGCGAACCGTCGGTGAACTTCGACATGCAATCCCTGGCCAGCCTGCTGCGCGGGGACTGCATCGTCGTCAAACGCTCGGAACACCGTGTGCGCTTCCTCCACCCGCGTGGCTGGAACTACTACGGCACGCTGCGCCACAAGCTGCACTGGAACGAAGGGGTCGTGTCCGGGGACGGGGGCGCCTGATGCTGCGGCGATTGTCCCTGCGCCATTTCGTGATCGTGACCCGGCTGGAGGTGGAGTTCCAGCCGGGCTTTGCAGTGCTGACCGGCGAGACGGGTGCCGGCAAGTCCATCCTCATTGACGCACTGCAGCTGGCCCTCGGTGGCCGTGGCGACGCCGGCGTGGTCCGCGAGGGCGAGACGCGGGCGGAGATCGGCGCCGAGTTCGAGCCGGTCCCCGTCGCCCTGACCCGCTGGCTGGACGAGGCGGGCTTCGAGGCGCAGGACGATGCGCCGACCACCCTGCTGCTGCGCCGCACCGTGGACGCGCAGGGCAAGAGCCGCGCCTGGATCAACGGCAGCCCGGCGACGGTTGGCCAGCTCAAGGAGGTCGGCGAGCACCTGGTGGACATCCACGGCCAGCACGCCTGGCAGAGCCTGACCCGCCCGGCCTCGGTGCGCGCACTGCTCGACGACTACGCCGCCATCGACACCCGCCACCTCGCCGACGCCTGGCAGCAGTGGCGCGCCCAGCAGGCCCGGCTCGACACCGCCCGCCAGCAGGGAGCGGAGCGGGCGCTGGAGCGCGAGCGGCTGGCGTGGCAGATCGGCGAGGTGGACAAGCTCGCGCCCGGCGAACACGAATGGGCCGAGCTGAACACCGAGCACCAGCGGCTGGCCCACGCCCAGGCCATCCTCGATGCACTGCGGTCAGCGATCGAGATGACCAGCGAGGGCGAGACCAACGCCGAATCGCTCACCGGCCGCACCCTCGACACCCTGCATGCGGTCAGCGGCTACGCGCCCGAGCTGCGGGACATCGCCGAGGTGCTGCAGAGCGCCCACGCCCAGCTCACCGACGCGGCCCACAGCCTCAACGCCCTGCTGCGCCGCACCGAACTCGACCCCGACCGCCTCGGCGAACTCGACGCCCGGCTGTCCTCCTGGGTCGGGTTGGCGCGGCGCTACCGGCGCACCCCCGAGGAGCTGCCCGGGGTACTGGCGCAGTGGCGCGCACAGTTGCAGGAGATCGACGCCACGGCCGATCTGGAGGCGTTGCAGCAGCAGGTCGAGGCCGACTGGCAGCGTTACCTGGCCGCCGCCAGCCGCGTCTCGGCCGCCCGCCACCAGGCCGCGCCGACCCTGGCCACCGCCGTGACCGGGGCGATGCAGGCGCTGGGCATGGGCGGCGGCCGATTCGAGATCGCGCTGGAGCCGCTGGCCGAGCCGCAGTCACACGGGCTGGAATCGGCCGAGTTCCTCGTCGCCGGCCACGCGGGCAGCACGCCCCGGCCGCTGGGCAAGGTCGCGTCGGGCGGTGAACTCTCGCGCATCGCGCTGGCGATCGCCGTCACCACCAGCCAGCAGCGCCAGGCGCGGGGAGCGGGGGCGGCCACGCTGATCTTCGATGAGGTCGATTCGGGTGTGGGCGGCGCGGTGGCGGACACGGTAGGCCAGCTGATGCGCAGGCTGGGCCGCGAGCGGCAGGTGCTGGCCGTGACCCACCTGCCGCAGGTGGCCGCCTGTGCCGATGCGCACCTGCTGGTCAGCAAGGCCAGCGAGGACGGCCGCACCCGCAGTGACATCCGCACCCTCGACGCCCCCGAGCGCATCGGCGAAATTGCCCGCATGCTGGGTGGACAAGCCCACGCCGAGGCCGGCCTGGCACACGCCCGTGCCATGCTTGCGGCTGTGGACTCCCCACCGCCGCCGTCCCTGATGTCCAAGACCCACAGCGTTCCCTGAACATGCACCCCGACCACAGCCACTCCGCACCACCGCCCGAGAAGATCCAGCCCGTGGTCCTGATCTCGGGCATTTCCGGCTCGGGCAAGTCCGTGGCGCTCAACGCGCTGGAGGATGCAGGCTACTTCTGTGTCGACAACCTGCCCCCCGAGCTGCTGCACGACTTCATCCGCCTGGAGCGCAAGTTCCCCACGCGCCGGCTGGCCATCGCGGCGGATGTGCGCACCGCCTCGTCGCTGCCCAAGCTGCTGCCGGTGATCGACGTCCTGCGCCGCGAAGGCACGCCCGTGCTGCCGATCTTCCTGGACTCGCGCACCGAGACACTGGTGCGGCGCTTCTCCGAGACGCGCCGGCGCCATCCGCTGTCCGCCGAAGACGACGACCAGGGCCATTCCCGCTCGGCGCTGGGCGAGGCGATCGAGCGCGAGCGCGACATGCTCAGCCTGCTGCGCGAGATCAGCACCGTGATCGACACCAGCGACCTGCGCCCCACCCAGCTGCGCTCGTGGGTGCGCCAGCTCGTCGGCGCAGCGCAGTCGTCGCTGACGCTGGTGTTCGAGTCGTTCGCGTTCAAGCATGGCGTGCCACGCGACGCCGATCTGGTGTTCGACCTGCGCGTGCTGCCGAATCCGCATTACGTGCGGGAGCTGCGGGCGCTCAACGGCCGCGATGCCGGGGTGATCGACTTCCTGCGCGCCCAACCCGAGGTGGCCGAGATGCTGGCGCAGATCGAGGGCTTCCTCGCCCGCTGGCTGCCCGCCTACGAGCAGGACCAGCGCAGCTACCTGACGGTGGCGATCGGCTGCACGGGAGGCCAGCACCGCTCGGTGTACTCGGCCGAGCAGCTCGCCGCCCGCTTCCGCGACCGCATCCCCACCCTGATCCGCCACCGCGAGATCGAAGCCCGCGAAGCCGCCGCAGCCGCCCACCCATGACCCATCCCCACCCCGCTCCTGCCCCCGCGGTGCGGGGTGCCTTCGGCGACTTGCTGCCCCACCTGCCGCTGTTTCCGCTGGGCACAGTGCTGTTCCCTGGCGGACTGCTGCCGCTGAAGATCTTCGAGGCGCGTTACCTCGACCTGATGACCCACTGCCTGCGCACCGGCCAGCCCTTCGGCGTCGTGGCCCTGCAGCAAGGGGCGGAGGTGCGGGCGGCGGCAGGCGGCGAGTCGGTGCGCTTCGAGCATGCCGGCTGCCTGGCCGAGCTGATCGACTGTGACAGCCCGCAGGCTGGCATCCTGCAGATCCGCTGCCGTGGCGTGCAACGGTTCACCGTGTCACAGGTCCACCAGGCACCCGATGGGCTGTGGCGCGCCGACGCCGTGCTGCAGGCGGCGGATCTGGTCGAGCCACCACGCCCGGAGTTCCAGGCCAGCGTGGTGGCGCTGCAGCGGGCCATCGACACGCTGCAGGCGCGCGACCAGGCGCCGTTTCTCGCGCCCTACGCGCTGGAGGACGCCGGCTGGGTGGCCAACCGCTGGTGCGAGATCCTGCCGATTCCCTTGCCTACACGCCACAAGCTGATGTTGCTGCCGGACCCGCATGCACGGCTCCAGCTGGTGGACGGCTTCCTGCGCCGCCACGGCATCGTCAGCGATTGACCCGCAGCCCGGTCAGCGACCGAGGAGCAGCCGGCTGAACGGCGCAGGCAGGCCGATGCGGTCGAGCTGGTCCAGTGGCCACCAGCGCCCCTTGCCCAGCCGCGCGGCCAGTGGGTCCGCGTCGGACGGGTCCAGCCCCAGGCGGCGCGGGTGCAGCGTCCAGTCGAGGTGGGTCAGCACATGGACAAAGCCGGGCAGCGCCACCACGCGGGCCGCATCGGCGCCCGCGACCACCACCTGCAAGTCGGCTTCGCTGTCGAACAGCGGCAGCGACCACAAGCCCGCCCAGATGCCGCTGTCCGGCCGCTGCTGCAGCCACACCGCCTCAGGGGTCTGCAGCCACAGGCACCAGTTCTCGCGGCGCGTACGCTTGAGCTTGCGCGTGCGCACCGGGTAGTCGGCCGTCCGGCCCGACGCACGCGCCGCGCACAGCCCCGACAACGGGCAGAGCAGGCAGTCTGGCTTGCTGCGGCTGCAGACCGTGGCGCCCAGGTCCATCAGCCCCTGCGTGTAGGCGGGCATGTCGGTGCGGTCGGTGGGCAGGAGTTCCGTGGCGCGTTGCCACAGCGCACGTTCCTGCGCCGGCAGGGCCAGATCGCCGTCGAATGCCAGCGCACGGCCCAGCACCCGCTTGACGTTGCCGTCGAGGATGGACACACGCTCGTCGTGGCAGAACGATGCGATCGCTGCCGCGGTCGAGCGCCCGATGCCGGGCAGTTCCGCCAGCACCGCCGCACTCGCGGGAAACACGCCACCGTGCTGGGCCACCACGGTCTGCGCGCAGCGGTGCAGGTTGCGGGCGCGGCTGTAGTAGCCCAGCCCGCTCCACAGCGCCAGCACGTCATCCAGCGGTGCAGCGGCCAGCGAGGCGACATCGGGGAAACGCGCCAGGAAGCGGTCGTAGTAGCGCAGCACCGCCGCCACCTGTGTCTGCTGCAGCATGATCTCCGACAGCCAGACGCGGTACGGGTCGCGGGTGTTCTGCCAGGGCAAGGCGTGGCGGCCGTGGGTGCGCTGCCACGCCACCAGCGCATCGGCGAGCTGGCTCATGCGGCCGAGGACAGCACGGCGCCAGGCAGCGTGCTGGACGCCGCCGCCTGGAAGGGACTGAAGTCGCTCGACAGGCCCATCTCGTGGCGGGTGGCGGCGCGGCGGCAACGCTCGAACAGCGCGTGCAGCCGCACCTCCATCGACGCCAGCCGCTGGTCCTGCGCCTCGATCTCCAGCACGCGGGCCTCCAGATCGCTGGCCGCCGTGCGGATGCGCTCCAGCGACTCGCGCCGACGCTTGAAGCCCTTGCGCCGTTCGCGCAGCTGCGCATCGACCTGCGCGGAGGTCGTGCGGCTCCACAGCTCGATCTCGCTGGCGGCACTCTCGAACACCACGCGCAGCCGTGACATCAGCATGCGACGGAACTGCTCCAGAAACCGCGGTTGCGCCAGCCGCATGGCCTGGCTGAGGCCCAGGTACTGCACGTAGTTGCGCTCGATCAGCGCCAGGTCATCGCGAAAGCGCGACAGCTCTGGCGCCGACGGCGTGGACAGGCTGAAGCCGTATTCGGAATTGAGCTTGCCGAACGAGCCGGCGAGCAGGTCGCGCAAGTCCTGCGCCTCCTTCTGCGCCGTGTCCAGCGCCAACCGCAGGTCGGCGAAGAGCTGCACGAACGAACGCCGCGCCCCGAGCTTGAGGAAGGATTCGCGGATCGAGCGGATCATCCCATCCACCAGCGTGCGCAGCGGCTCGCCCGACAGGCTGTTCAGCACATTGCGCAGCGTGCGCGAATGCACCGTGCGCAGCGCCTGGATCTGGGTGGTGCATTGCTCGAATTCGGTCGTCTCGGCACCCACGCGCTGCAGCATCAGCGCCACCTTGCCGCTGCTGCGCCCGCGCAGGCCACGCAGCTCGTGCAGCTGCTCGGAGAGGTGGCGGCGCAGGTCGGTGAGGTTGCGCGAGGTCTGCTGCTGGACCACCGCCAGCGCCTCCAGCGTGAGCTGCTCGAACACGGCGCGGCGCTGCGGCAGCAGTTGCTGGGCAAGGGCCTGCTCCAGCGCCAGCAGGCGGCTGTCGGCGAGCAGTTGCGCGTTGCCCTCGACCCGGGCCTCCAGCGCCTGCCGCGCGGACAGCGGAAACACCCGGCCGGCCGGCATCTCCAGCGTGCGCGCCACCTGCACACATTGCTGGGCGATCTGTGCCTCGTTCTCCTCGGTGGACGACAGCGGATCGACCAGCGCGTCGATCTTGTTCAGCACCACGTAGCGCGTCAGCGCCTGCGAAGCGAGGTGGTCGCGCCAGATCTCCAGGTCCGACTTGGTCACGCCCGTGTCCGCACCCAGCACGAAGACGACGACGTGCGCGCTCGGCAGCAGCCCGACGGTCAGCTCCGGCTCGGCGCCGATCGCGTTCAGGCCGGGAGTGTCCAGCACGACCAGCCCGCGCTTGAGCAGCGGGTGCGGCACGTTGATGACCGCGTGGCGCCACAGCGGGATCTCGACCTGCCCGTCGTCGAGCATGGGCGGGTTGTCGGCGGGCTGCTCGTCGTCCCAGAAACCGAGCTGGCGGGCCTCCTCGACCGTGGCGGCACGCACGCCCTTGACGGCGTTGAGCGCGTGGGCAAACGACGCCGGATCGGACACGTCGATGGGCTGGCGCTGCCACAGGCGGGGCTGGGCGCGCAGCTCGGCCAGCGAGGCGCCGTCCAGCCGCGTCTCGATGGGCAGCAGCGACAGGCCCGGCGGGTCTTCGGGATCCCAGCCCAGCTCGACCGGACACATCGTCGTGCGCCCCGGCGAGGCGGGCATGATGCGGCGACCCGCATCGGCGAAGAAGATGGCGTTGATCAGCTCGGACTTGCCACGCGAGAACTCGGCGACGAAGGCCACGACCAGTTTTTCACCGGCCAGCCGCTGGCGCAGCGAGTCGAGCAGGTCGCCCGCCCCTTCGTCCAGCAGACTCTGCTCGCGCAGGAAGCGCACCAGGTCGCGCACCCGCTCTTCCAGCGTGACACGCCAGACGCCCAGCGCGTCAAGGCTGCGGACAAACGGCTCCTGGACCGACGCGCCGCTCGCTTCCGCGAGAACGCAGTCGACCAGGATCGGCGGGGGGCTGGTCAGATCGTGGGGATCGTGGGATTGCTCGCTCATCGCTGTGCCGGTGCATGCGTCCGCTGAAAGGTCAGCGGGCATGGTAGCGCAGCCCCCTTGTCTGCGGCACTCAGCGGCGCTGGCAGAACGGACAGAAGTAGGTCGCCCGTTGTCCTTGCACGGTGCGACGGATCGGTGTGGTGCAGCGCAGGCAGGGCTGGCCGGCGCGGTCGTACACGCGGGCCATGGACTGGAAGGCGCCGCCCATGCCATGCGCATCGCGGAAATTGCGCAACGTCGACCCACCCGCGTTCAAGGCGCGACGCAGCACGTCCTGCACCGACGTGACCAATCGCGCGCATTGGGCGGGGTCGAGCTGCTGGGCGGGCGTCTCGGGGTCGATGCCGGCCTCGAACAGGGCTTCCGAGCAGTAGATGTTGCCCACACCCACAACCACATCGCCCGCCAGCAGCGCCTGCTTGATCGCCACGCGCCGCCCGCGCAGGCCCTCGTGCAGCACCGAGGCCGAGAACCCCCGCTCCAGCGGCTCGACACCCAGCCGCGCCAGCCGCGTGGCCGCCGGTGCGCAGTCCAGCCCGTCCGACCAGACCACGGCACCGAAGCGGCGCGGGTCGTTCAGCCGCAGCGTGCCCTGGTCGGTCTCCAGCTCGAAGTGGTCGTGCGGGCCGGGCGGCGGCAAGGTGGCCTCGAAGCGCAGCGAGCCGGACATGCCCAGGTGCAGCAGCAACCCACCGTCCCGGTCCCCCGACCGCAGGGGCATCCACAGGTACTTGCCACGGCGGCGCAGCGGCCCGACCACGCCGCCGACCAGGTGCTCCGGTGCCACGCCCAGTGGCCAGCGCAGCGGCTTGCCCAGACGGGCGGCCTGCACGCGGGCGCCCTCGATGCGGTGCATCAGGCTCAGGCGGGTGACTTCGACTTCAGGCAATTCAGGCATGTCGGCATTATCGGAGCGGTGCATCGCCCGCACGTCACCCGCCTAGAATGGGCTGCTCCACGGAGTCCAACTCGATGCCATTGCCCCCTGCCGCACGCCCTTCCCGAGCACTCCGCAGCCGGACAGACCGCCCCCCCGCCAGACGGTGGAGCGCATGGCTGCTCGCACTGGGACTGCTGCCTGCGCTGGGCGCCGCGCAGCCGGCCACGCCCGCCACGCCCGCACCGCCAGCGGCCTCCATCACCCGTTCGGCGATGGACGGCGTGCTGTTCTACCAGCTGCTCATCAGCGAGCTGGAGCTGCGCCAGGGCGACGCGGGGCTGGCCTTCCAGGTGATGCTCGAAGCCGCCAGGCGCAGCCGCGAAGAAGACCTGTTCCGGCGTGCCGTGGACATCGCCATCGAGGGGCGGGCGGGCGAGCAGGCGCTCGTGGCGCTGAAGGCGTGGCGCCAGGCCCTGCCGAAATCGCGCAGCGCGGCCGAGCTGGACACGCAGATGCTCATGGCGCTCGGCCGCCACCAGGATGCCCGCGAGCCGCTCACCACCTTCCTCGACCTGACACCCGCGGCGGAGCGCGCCGAAGCGATCAGCAGCCTGCCTCGCCTGGTGCTCAGCGGCGACAAGCCCGAAGCCGCCGCACAGACCCTCGACGAGGTGCTCAAGCCCTGGCGCGCCAAGCCCGCGACCCGGCTTGCGGCGCTGACCGCCTCGGCAGCGGCCTGGCTGACAGCGGGCAGCCGCGAGCGCACGCTGGTCTTGCTGCGCGACGCACGCGACGCAGACAGCAGCCACGTGCCCACCGCACTGCTGGCCCTGGAGCTGATGAAGGACACGCCGCAGGCCGAAGCCCTCGTCACCGACTACCTTGCCACGCCGAATCCCACCGCGGCCGTGCGCGCCGCCTACGTGCGCCGGCTGACCACCGCGCAACGCTACAGCGAAGCCCTGGCGCAGGTCCGCCAGCTCACCACCCTCGCACCAGAGCTGGCCTCGGGCTGGCTGATGCAGGGGGCGCTGCAGATCGAGCTGGGCCAGCCCGCCGCGGCGCAGGGGTCGCTGGAACGGTTCCTGGCACTCCACGACGCAGCACCGGGCGACGGCCAGCAAGAGCGGGCGCAGGCCTATCTGATGCTGTCGCAGGCCGCCGAACAGCGCAAGGACTACGCCGGTGCCGTGGTCTGGCTGGAGAAGCTGGCGGAGGTGGGCCGCGTGTCCGATCGGACCGACAGCACCAGCGTGCTGCTGCAGCGCAGGGCTTCGCTGCTGATGCGCCAGGGGCAGTTGCCGCAGGCGCGTGCCCTGCTCCAGCAGATGCCGGCCACCACCCCCGACGAACAGCGCACCCGCTACATGGCCGAGGCCCAGCTCCTGCGCGACGCCAAGGACTGGACCGCCGCCCACGCCCTGCTCGGACAGGCCAGCGCACAGCTGCCCGACGACACCGATCTGCTGTACGAGCAGGCACTGCTGGCGGAAAGGCTGCTGCGCTTCGACGAAATGGAGACGCTGCTGCGCCGCATCATCCAGCTCAAGCCCGACCACCAGCATGCCTACAACGCCCTCGGCTACAGCCTGGCCGATCGCAACGTCCGCCTGCCCGAGGCGCGCACTCTCATCGAGAAGGCACTGTCCTTTACCCCGGGTGACCCGTTCATCACCGACAGCCTGGGCTGGGTGGAATTCCGTCTGGGCCGCCTGCCCGACGCAGTGCGCCTGCTGGGCGACGCCTACCGGCAGCGGCCGGACGTGGAGATCGGCGCCCACCTCGGCGAGGTGCTGTGGTCGATGGGACGGCAGGACGAGGCACGCAAGGTCTGGCGCGAAGCCCAGACACGCGATGCCAGCAACGACGTGCTGGTCGAGACGCTGCAGCGGCTGAAGGTCGCGCCATGAGACGGCGTCTGCGGGGGTTGTGCATGGGACTGGCAGCGGTGGTGGCGCTCGCAGGCTGCGCCGCCGTTGCCCCGCCCTCCGCAGCCCCTGATCCCTTGGCGCGCAGCTACGCCGGTCGGCTGGCCGTGCGGGTCGAGGGCGACGACGCGCGCTCGTTCACCGCCGGCTTCGACCTGCAGGGCACCGACACCCGTGGCCAGCTCGCGCTCCTCAGCCCGATCGGCACGCAGGTAGGCCGCGCCGTCTGGCAGCCGGGCAGTGTCCGGTGGCAGAGCGCGGACGGCGACCGTCAGTTCGACAACCTCGATGCGCTCGCCGAGGAACTGCTGGGAGAGGCTGTGCCGCTGGCCGCTCTGTTCGACTGGATGGCCGGGCGCCCGTGGGCTGGGCTGCCGAGCCGGCCGCTGTCCACCGCAGAAGGCGATTCGGCGCAGACCGAGACCGGTTTCCGCCAGCTCGGCTGGGACGTGCAGACCGGCCGTGTCGCCGACGGCGTGATCGTGGCGCAGCGCCGCCTGCCCGCCCCGACGCTGACGGTACGCATCAAGCTCGATCCCCCCTGAACCCCTGCCCCACCGGCTGTTTCCATGTCGCTGTCCGCCTTGTACGACCTGCCCGCCCCGGCCAAGCTCAACCTGTTCCTGCACGTCGTCGGTCGCCGACCGGATGGCTACCACCTGCTGCAGTCGGTCTTCACGCTGATCGACTGGTGCGACACGCTGCACATCGAGCGCCGCGCCGACGGCCAGATCAGCCGCGAAGACCTCGGACCCATGCTGCCGGCGGACGACCTCTGCACCCGTGCAGCCCGTCTGCTGCAGTCGGCCAGCGGCACTGCACAAGGCGCCCACATTGCCATCGACAAGCAGGTGCCGTGGGGTGCGGGCCTGGGGGGTGGCAGCTCGGACGCGGCCACGACGCTGCTCGCGCTGAACCGGCTGTGGGGGCTGCACTGGTCACGCAGTCGACTGCTAGAACTGGGCTTGCAACTGGGGGCGGACGTCCCCTTTTTCATCGCTGGCCGCAACGCCTGGGTCGAAGGCATCGGAGAGCAACTCACCCCGATCGCGCTACCACCAACTGGCTATGTGGTCCTCAAACCCCCGGTCGCGGTGCCGACAGCTGCAATATTTTCGAGTCCTCTGTTGACACGCGACACACCGCGCACCACAATGGCGGTCTTTCTTGCACAGCCAAAGTCCTTCGGCAAAAACGATTTGCAAGCCAGCGCAGAAGCGTACAGCCCACAAATTGTTGACGGACTTGAAATTCTCAGGCAGAATTTCGGGCTCAGCAGAATGAGCGGATCAGGCAGTGCAGTATTTGCAGCCTGTAATGCAAGGCAACACGTCGATCTGGTCCGGAGTTTGGTGACGCCGGATGCAAGTTGGGTTGCGAGGCACTGCAACAGTCTGGCGTTCCATCCGCTACTCGCGTGGTGTGCCGATTGAAGCAACAGATTTCGGGGGTTCCTCAGTTCAATCTGCGGAACGTCCTGTGTAGGGGAGTCGCCAAGTTGGTCAAGGCATCGGATTTTGATTCCGACATGCGAGGGTTCGAGTCCTTCCTCCCCTGCCAAACCATCCATCAAGCGCCCGCCGGCCTCCGGTGAGGCGCTTGTTTCTTGATGGCACGTCAAAGTCCCCAGCGGGCACCGAGCATGCTCTCCAACACAGTCATTTTCACCGGCAACGCCAACCCCCTTCTCGCCCGCGAGATCGCCACCGATCTGGGCATCGAGATGGGCCGGGCGTCCGTAGGCCACTTCTCCGACGGCGAAGTGACCGTCGAGATCCAGCAGAACGTGCGTGCGCGTGACGTGTTCGTGGTGCAGCCGACCTGCGCCCCGACCAACGAGCACCTGATGGAGCTGCTGCTGATGGTCGATGCGCTCAAGCGTGCGTCCGCGCGCCGCATCACCGCCGTCATCCCTTACTACGGCTATGCCCGCCAGGACCGCCGCCCGCGCTCGACCCGGGTGCCGATCAGCGCCAAGGTCGTGGCCAACATGCTCGAAGCCGCCGGTGTCAACCGCGTGCTCACGATGGATCTGCACGCCGACCAGATCCAGGGCTTCTTCGACATCCCGGTGGACAACATCTACGCGTCGCCCGTGCTGCTGACCGACCTCAAGAGCAAGCGTTACGACGATCTGGTGGTCGTGTCGCCGGACGTGGGCGGTGTGGTGCGTGCGCGTGCGCTGGCCAAGCAGCTTGGCTGCGATCTGGCCATCATCGACAAGCGCCGCCCGAAAGCGAACGTCTCGGAAGTGATGCACGTCATCGGCGAGATCGACAAGCGCAACTGCGTGATCATGGACGACATGATCGACACCGCCGGCACGCTGGTGAAGGCCGCCGAGGTGCTCAAGGAGCGCGGCGCCAAGAGCGTGTTCGCCTACTGCACCCACCCCATCCTGTCCGGCCCGGCCGTCGAGCGCATCGCCAACTCCCAGCTGGACGAGGTGGTGATCACCAACACGATCCCGCTGAGCGGCCCCGCCAAGGCCACCAAGAAGATCCGCCAGCTGTCGGTGGCCTTCCTGTTCGCCGAGACCATCCGCCGCATCTCGGACGGCGAGTCGGTCACATCGCTTTTCGCAGAACAGAACAACAACTTCTGAGCTGCACCACCCCAGGTGCCTGGTCGCGGGCACCTTCCTCTTGTTGGAGAAACACATGAAATTCGTCGCATTCACGCGCGAGCTGCAGGGGACCGGAGCGAGCCGCCGCCTGCGCATCGCCGGCAAGGTTCCCGCCATCGTCTACGGTGCCTCGGCTGCCCCGGTCCAGATCGAGCTGGACCACAACGCCATGTTCCACGCCCTGAAGAAGGAAGCGTTCCACACCTCCGTGCTGGAGATGGAACTGGCTGGCGAGACCTCCAAGGTCGTGCTGCGTGCCCTGCAGCTGCACCCGTTCAAGCCGCTGGTGCTGCACGCGGACTTCCAGCGCGTGGACGCCACCACCCGCCTGCGCAAGAAGGTCGCGCTGAAGTTCATCAACGAAGCCGAGTCGCCTGCCGTCAAGCTGGAAAAGTGCACCATCGAGCGCGCCGTCACCGAGCTGCAGGTCGAGTGCCTGGCCGAGCAAGTGCCAGAGTTCCTGACCGTCGATCTGGGCGGCCTGAGCACGGGCAAGACGCTGCATGTCAATGACCTGACGCTGCCGAATGGCGTCAAGGTGCTGACCCGCGGCTTCAAGAACCCGCTGATCGCCACCGCCGTGCCGATCGTGGAAGAAGTCATCGTGGTCGCGGCCGCTCCGGCTCCGGTCAAGGGCAAGAAGGGCAAGAAGTAAGCGCGCGCTGCTTCGTCCCGCAAACCCCGCCCCGGCGGGGTTTTCTCGTTTCAGGAGTCGCACATGACGACGACGCACAAGATCCGTCTGCTGGTCGGCCTCGGCAATCCGGGCCCCGAATACGAGTCCACCCGCCACAACGCCGGCTTCTGGTGGATCGACAGCGTGGCCCGCCAGCTCGGCGCCCATCTGCAGGCCGACCGCGCTTACCATGGACTGGTGGCACGCGTGAACCGGCCGGATGGTCCCATCTGGCTCATCACGCCGATGACCTACATGAACCTGTCAGGCAAGTCGGTGGCCCCGCTGGCGCGCTTCTTCAAGATCGCGCCCGAGGAAATCCTGGTGGTCCACGACGAACTCGACCTGCTGCCGGGCCAGATGAAGCTCAAGCAAGGTGGGAGTGCGGCCGGCCACAACGGGCTCAAGGACATCCAGGCACAGCTCGGCTCGCCCGCGTTCTGGCGGCTGCGGCTGGGCATCGGGCATCCAGGGGTGCGCGCCGAGGTGGCGGACTTCGTGCTGCGCAAGCCGCCCGCAGCGGAGCGCGAGGCAATCGAGGGCTGCATCGACCGGTCGATGCAGTCGCTGGAGACGCTGCTGGCAGGCGACATGACGCAGGCCATGATGCAGCTGCACGCGGGTCCGCAGCGCCCCAAGCCTCCGCGACCGCCCAAGCCGATCGAGTCGGTCTAACCGATCGCCAGACGCGGCAAGACCGACTGCTGCAGCCGCTCGTACTTGGCCATCAGCTGCTCGGGCGACTCGACGTGGTCCGGGTTCACCGGGATGCACTCGACCGGGCAGACCTGCACGCACTGCGGCTCGCCGAAGTGGCCGACGCATTCGGTGCAGCGGGCGGGGTCGATGACGTAGAACTCCTCGCCCATCGAGATCGCCTGGTTCGGGCACTCGGGCTCGCAGACATCGCAGTTGATGCACTCGCTGGTGATGAGCAGGGCCATGTGTGCTGCCTCTTCCCTCTTCCTGTTGCGTCTTCAACTTTGCGCGACGCGCTGCTGCAGCCGCTTGAGCACGGTCGGTGCCACGAACTTCGACACGTCCCCGCCCAGCACCGCGATCTCGCGCACGAAGGTGCCGCTGATGAACTGGTACTGGTCGCTGGGCGTGAGGAACAGCGTCTCGACCTCGGGCATGAGCTGGCGGTTCATGCCGGCCATCTGGAACTCGTACTCGAAGTCGCTCACCGCCCGCAGGCCGCGCACGACCACCTTGCCGTCGTGCTCCATCACGAAGTTGCGCAGCAGGCCGCGGAAGGCGATCACCTCGACGTTCGGATACGGAGCGGCGAGTTCCTGCGCGATCTCCAGCCGCTCCTCGACGCTGAACATGGTGCGCTTGTGGTGGCCGGCCGCGACCGCCAGAATGAGTCGGCTGAACAGGCGGCTGCCGCGGCGCATCAAGTCCTGGTGGCCGAGGGTCATCGGGTCGAAGGTGCCGGGATAGATCGCGGTGAGATCCTGGGTCACGGGGTTCAAGGCTGGCTCCAGAGCGTGGGGGCGAACAAGGTGTCCGCCGAGGTCATGCACCAGTGTAGACCGGCACACCGCCGCTGCTGCGCTGCAGCAGATGGAAATGCACCAGCCCGGCGCGCCCTTGCCGGTGCAGACGGCAACCCCAGGCGGTGCAAGCGGCGGCATCGAAGGGCCGGTCTGCCTCCAGGTACAACCAGCCGTCCCCCGTCAGCAGCGGCAGCGCAGTCCGCACAGCCTGCTCGAACACATCCGCGCCAAACGGTGGATCCAGCAGCACGAGATCCAGGTCCGCCACCTCGCGGCGCGCCATCCAGGCCAGCGCATCGGCCCGCAGCACTTGCACCGTGGTCGCACCCAGGCGGTGGCTGGTGGCTTGCAGGTGCAGGGCGAGTCGCTGGTCGTGTTCCAGCAGCAGCACCTCGGCCGCACCACGCGAGGCCGCCTCGAACCCCAGCGCGCCGGTGCCTGCAAAGGCATCGAGCACACGCCAGCCCGCGAGATCCTGCCCCAGCCAGTTGAACAGCGTCTCGCGCACGCGGTCCGGTGTCGGGCGCAAACCGGGGTGGTCGGCCACGGGCAGCTTGCTGCGTTTCCAGCGCCCACCGATGAGGCGGATTTCGCCTGGGGGGGTGGCGGCAGCGCGGTGGACGGGGGGGTTGCGCGGAGGGGCGCTTCGGGTGGGGGTGGTAGGCACAGCGGGATTCTGCCATTCAGTGGCGCGATGCAGACAGCACAGTACCAGGGGCCCGGCAGCGTCAGGCCCGCTGCCTACAATCGAAGGCCGACCAGCCGGTCGTTCAAGCCCTCCTCCACGCGCCGCATGTTCAGTTTCCTTCGCCGCAAGCTTTTTTCATCGCCCGCTCCTGCCCCCGCGCCTGCGCCGACCGACACCCCGACCCCGGTGGCCACCGCTGCGCCGCCGGTACCCGTGCCCGCCGTGGCTGTCGTCGCCACGCCGGCCCCCACGCGCACGTCATGGCTGCACAAGCTCAAGTCGGGCCTCGCCCGCACCGGCTCCAGCATCGCGCAGGTCTTCACCGGCACGAAGATCGACGACGCCCTCTACGAGGAGCTGGAAGCCGCCCTGCTGATGGCCGATGCCGGCGTGAGCGCCACGCAGCACCTGCTGGACGACCTCAAGCGCCGCGTCAAGGATACCCGCTGCACCGACCCGGCCGGCGTCAAGGCACTGCTGATGGAGGCGCTGACCGAGCTGCTGCTGCCGCTGGAAGCCCCGCTGCAGATCGGCGCCACGCAGCCGACGGTGATGATGGTCGCGGGCGTCAACGGCGCGGGCAAGACCACCAGCATCGGCAAGCTCACCCGCCACCTCGCCGAACAGCAGTGCAAGGTGCTGCTGGCAGCGGCCGACACCTTCCGCGCCGCCGCGCGCGAGCAGCTCTCGGTCTGGGCTGACCGCAACCGGGTCGAGATCGTCAGCCAGGAAGGGGGCGATCCCGCGGCGGTGTGCTTCGACGCCGTGACCGCGGGCAAGGCGCGCGGCTGTGACGTGGTGATCGCCGACACCGCCGGGCGTCTGGCCACGCAGCTGCACCTGATGGAAGAACTGCGCAAGATCCGCCGCGCACTCGGACGGGCCATGGACGGGGCGCCACACGAGGTGATCCTGGTCGTCGATGGCAACACCGGCCAGAACGCGCTCACCCAGGTCAAGGCCTTCGACGAGGCGATCCAGCTCACCGGGCTGGTGGTCACGAAGCTGGACGGGACGGCCAAGGGTGGCGTGCTGGCCGCGATCGCGCTATGGGGCCGCGAGCGGGTCGCCAAGGGCAAGCCGGTGGTGCCGGTCTACTTCATCGGCGTGGGCGAGAAGCTCGAAGACCTGCAGACCTTCAGCGCCCGCGAGTTCGCGCAGGCATTGCTCAGCTGACCATTGCCGCCTGGGTGCGGGCGTCGATCCAGGCCAGCAAGTGTTCGGCTACACCCGCCGCCGCACCCGTGACCAGCGCCGGCGCAGCCAGCACAGGCGTCACGGCGGCAGCCGCGCGCGCCACCACCAGTTCGGCCTCCAGCACCGCATCGGACAGCGGTTGCTGCGCGAGCACCGCACCGTGCGCATTGCGTCGCACCACCTGGCCTTGCGCAGCGTCCAGCACCACGCACGGCACCTGCAGCAAGCCCGCGACATCGACCAGCGCGTGGCCAGCATCCAGCACCGCACCATCCGCCCCGTGCAACAGGCTGATCTGCTCCGGCAGCGAAGCGACTTCGCGGCACAGCACCGCCGCCGCATCCATCCGCGCCCGCACGTCGGCACGGCGCAGACCGTCGCCCTGCACCACCACCACCTGCTCGGCCAACGCGGGCTGCACCGCGAGCAGCTCGACCAGCATGGCCTGCGTCGGCGCATCGACCACCCAGACCACCTGCCCGCCCCCACGCACCTGCGCCAGCGCCCGCACGACCGCCAGCGCCGGCTCGACCGACAGGCCGATCAGCGAACACGCCGCCAGCACGTAGGGCGTGCCCTTGACGCCATTGACCGACCAGGTCGGGCCCAGGTACATCGGCAGGCCGTTGCGCAGGAAGGCGCGGTCCGGGGTCATCACCTCGGGCCACACCGCCGCCACCGCGTCCTGCTGCAGGTGCGCAGGCACGCAGGCGATGCGCTCGGGCAGCGTGCCCTGGCGGGCGAGCAGGCGCATCGGGGACGGCGCGCTGGCCACGCACAGCAGGTCGGACATCTGCTCGATCAGGGTGGCATTCCAGCCCTGCGTGGACGCACCGGCCGGGCTGCGTTCACCCGCTTCCAGCCGCACCAAGGGCAGCCCGCGCTCACGTGCCGCCAGGCAGCAGGCCACGACCGCGTCGCTCGACCCAAGGCTGAGCACGGCCAGCGGCTGGTAGTCCTGCACGAAGTGGCCGAAGCCTTCCGCCACCTTGGCGGTGGAGGCGGGCAGATCGGTGTCCGTCCATTCGAGATCGAGCCCGATTTCCAGCGCGGGCAGCATGCGGCCCATGCCCGTCCACGGCCACACCCTGGGCAACGGCCCGAGGCTGACCAGCATCATCCGGGGGAAGCGGCCCTGCTCGGCCATGGCCTGGGCCAGCGCAGCGAACTTCAGGGCATCGCTGGTCGTCGCGGCCAGGCAGAACACCTTGTCGCGGCTGTCGCGGCGCGCCAGACGGCCGGCGGCATGGACCCGTGCTGCCTTGACGGCCTCGTCCGAGACGGAGCGCAGCCGGGGGGCCATCAGCGCGGCCTGGGACTGGGCATCGAGTTCGATGTCCTGCGTGGCAGCGGCAATCTCGCTGTCCGGCAGGTCGTGGATCTCGGGCTCGGGCTCAGGTGGTGGCGCAGGCGCAGGCGCAGGAACGGGTGCGGGCGCGGGTGCGCTGAAGCTGAGCACTGGCGGCTCAACGGGGGAAGGGGAAGGGGAAGGCGCTGGTGCCGGGGAGACCGGCGGTGCGGAGGGCGCGGGGACAGGCGCTGGTGCCTCGATGCCGCCCTCGCCGATCTCCGCGCGCAGCTCGCCGGCCGTGCGCTCGATCAGCTCGGCCGACACCGACTCGGCGCCGTCCAGGAACGCCGCCAGCAATACCCGATTCGCCAGCCGGTTCAGCCGGCGCGGCACGCCACCCGACCACTGGAACAGGCTTTCGAAGGCACCAGGCCCGAAAGCGGGGTGCAGAGTCCAGCCGACGCGCCGCAGTCGGTGCTCCACATACGCCTGGGTCTCCTCCAGGCTCAGCGGCCCGAGGTGACACGACGCCGTCACCCGCTGGCGCAGCTGCTCCATCGACGGCGACTCCAGCAGGCGGCGCAGCTCCGGCTGGCCCACCAGGAAACTCTGCAGCAGCGAGTGGTTGCCGAGCTGGAAGTTCGACAGCATCCGCAGCTCTTCCACCGCCTTGGGCGGCAGGTTCTGCGCCTCGTCCACCACCAGCAGCGCGTGCCGACCTTGTGCGGCCAGCGCGGTCAGGAAGGCTTCCAGCGTGGCGATCAGGTGCGCCTTGGAGTTGTTGCTCTGCGAGGGAATGCCGAAGGCCGTGATGATCGACTGCAGCAGCTCGCCCGACTCCAGCTGCGTGCTGACGATCTGCGCAGGCAGCACCTTCTGCCGGTCCAGCCCGTCGAGCAGCATGCGCACCAGCGTGGTCTTGCCGGCCCCGATCTCGCCGGTGATGACGATGAAGCCCTCGGCCTGCGCCACCCCGTACTGCAGGTAGGCCAGCGCCCGGCCGTGACCGCGGCTGTTGAAGTAGAACGCCGGATCAGGATTGAGCTGGAACGGGGGACCGCTGAAACCGAAGGCTGATTCGTACATCGTGTGCGTGTGGCCGTGTGAGCGTCAGAACCGGTGCAACATGCCGACCGAGAGTGCAGACTCCGTCGCGTTGACACCGATGAGCGAGGAAGATCCCGTCTGGTGGCGCACGGCGCCGCTCAGGGTGGTGCGGGGCGACAGGCTGTGCGTGGCCCCGAGGCGCACGACCGAGTTGTTCGACTGCAGCCCCAGGTTCGGACCCAGACCTTCGGTCCTGGTGTGGGTGAAGGTCAGATCGGCCGTCGTCTCCGGCGTCAGGCGACGCGACAGACCCAGCGTGGCACCGCGCTGCGTGGCGTCGCTGGCCAGGCCGATGACGCTGTCCTCGGTCGGACCCCGCAGGTCTTCGGTGCGGGTCTGGAACAGGCGCAGCGTGACCGTGTGGCGCACGCCGATCAGGGCCAGCGTCACGTTGCCGCCCTGCTGCAGCTGCACGGTGCGGGAAAACAGGTCGACCGGCCCGGTCAGCGTGTTGGGCAGACCACGCTTGGCGATCAAGTCCTGCACCGCCACCTGGCGCAGCGCCGCATCCTGGATGCGGGTCTGCAGGATCGAGTCCACCAGGGTCGCGACATCACCACCCGCCTGCAGCACGCCCAGGCGGGACGCGAAGGTCGTCGCCTGACGCACCACCCCGGCCGACACCGCCAGAAAAGGCGAGCGGTGGGCGAAGTTGACCGTCCAGCCATTGCCGAAGAACCGCTTTTCGACCAGGGCGTCCAGCGTGGTGCGCTCGGTGGGCGCCCAGCGCAGCGACAGGCCGCGCAGGGTCTCGTTGAACTGGTTGGTGGTGAAGCTGGCGGCGTCACGTCCACCCGTCAGGCCGAGGGTCAGCGACGGGTCTGGTGCATACAGCGCAGACAGGCGGGCCGTCTGCAGCATCAGGCCCCCGGCGGTGCTGTCGTTGTACTGGGTGTGCTGGCGGTTGAACTCCGCACGCAGGCCGGCCGGCTCGGGGCGCAGGTCGTAGCGGGCGGTGTGCGTCTGCACGTAGGCGTCGGCGTTGTTGGCGACGTTGGGCAGCGTGCCCACGCCGCGGCCCTGGGTCAGCACATGGTCAGTGCGGGCAGTCAGTCGCGACGAGGGCGAGAGTTCCCGGTCGAGGTAGGGGCTGAACCGCTGACGGGTGGAGGTGCCGACGTTGTAGGCGGTGGCGCCGTCGCTCAGCAGGTCGAAGGGGGTGGAGGACGTGGTGTCGGCACCGAGTTCCGCGTCCACGAACAGCAGCCGGTCCACCACCCGTCCGTTGAGCACGAGCTGACCACGCGGCAGGATCCGGTCGGCGCGGGAGCGGCCCAGGTACGTCACCATGTCGGCCGCCAGCGTGCCGGTGAGGCGGTAGTCGGGGCCGGTGCCCTGCAGCTGCACCTGTGGCGTGACGGTGACGACCGTGTCCATGCTGGTGTTGCTGCTGGACTGCAGACCGACGTTGCTGGTCGCGGTGGCGGTGGCCTTCAGGGCAGGAGCGATCCGCCAGGCTTGTGCCTGCACCGAGGCGCTCCAGAGCAGGCTGGTCAGCACCAGCCCGGTGGCAGTCGCCAGCCGGGCCGGGCCGGGCCTGCGGACGTCACGTGGCGTAGTAATAGCCATAAGCCTCGCCAGATTTGCCACGCGCACGGTTGAGCACGGACAGCACGACCGGACACTGCTCCACGGCGGCATAGGCTTGCGACACCTGGGCGTGGGTCGTCTTGCCTGCCTCGACCACCATGACCACCTGCCCGACCCGCGTGGCCAGCACACGGGACTCGGTGGTCGGGATCAGTGGCGGGGCATCGAAGACGACGATGCGGTCCGAGAACTTGGAGGCCAGCTCATCCAGCAGCGATTCCATGGCACCGCTGGCGAGCAGCTCGGTGGACTGCGCGTTGGCAGTGCCGGCCGGCAGGATGCTGAGCTTGGGCACGTTGGTGCGCAGCATCACGTCGTGCAGCTCGATGGTGGGCGACTGCAGCACGTCCATCAGCCCGCGCGCCGGCTCGATGCCGCAGCGCGCCAGCACCGACGGTCGCAGCACATCGGCATCCACCAGCAGCACCGAGAGGTCCACCTCCATCGCCAGGCTCATCGCCAGGTTGATGGCAAAGAAGGTCTTGCCTTCACCCGGCATGGCGCTGACCACCTGGATCAGGTTGGGCCGGCTGATGGCCTGAGCGGACTCGCCGCGGGCGTTGGCCAGCAGCGGACGCTTGATGATGCGCATCTGCTCGGCCAGCTGGGAGCGGGCCTGGGCTGGCACGAGGTAGCCCTCGCGCTCCAGCCGCGGCAGGTCCAGCGCCACCTCGCGCGAGCGCCGACCCGAAGAGGGCAGCGTCTCGACCGCCGCCGTGCGGGCGACCGACACCGCCGACGTGACCGGGCGAATGGCGACCGGCTCGACCGCGACAGGCGCGGGCACCGGTTCGGCGGGGACCGCCACCGGCACCGCAGCGACCACTGGCGCAGCCGGGGCAGGAGCCGGGGACGGGACTGGTGTCGCGGCATGCCCCGGCATATCGGGCGCCGGAACCTCGAAACCGGCACGTTTGAGTTCTGCCAGCCGCTTGGCGGCCTGCTCGATGGTGTTCATCAGGGCACCTGTTTCCTAATCTGGCTGTGGCTGTGGCTTAAACGGCAGAACGCAAGGAGATCCAGGCCACCCATCCCACATTCGCGAGAACGAACAGACCCATCACGCCCGCGAGCTTGAGCCGGTCCTGGCGATCCAGATCACGGTCCCGCGGATCTTCCACCTTCAGCAGGCTGCCCAGCACCGGACGCTTGGTGAACTCGCGCAGCTCGCGCTCGCTGGAGAACACCGGGTTCAGCAGCGTCTGGGCATAGGCAGCGGCGATGCCGGAGGCCACGGCCAGCAGCATCACGCCAAGGGCCAGCTGGATGCGGCTGGGGAACACTGGCGCCGGCAGCACCCGCGGCGGCTCGATCAGGCGGAAGTCGGCCATCGACGAGGTCTGGTCGATCTTCACGCCCAGCGAAGCGGCCTCGCGGCGCTGCACCAGCTGGTCGTAGTTGCGGCGCATGATCTCGTAGTCGCGGTTGAGCTGGACCAGCTCCGCTTCGGCCTGCGGCACCTTGTTCGACTGGGCGCGGATCTCTTCCAGGCGAGTCTGCTGCGTGCCCAGCTGCGAACGCAGCGACGCCACGTTCGCCTCGGCCTCGGCCAGGTTCAGGCGCAGGCGCTGGAACACGGGATTGGTGGCCGCAGCAGCGCGGCGCACTGCGGTGTTGGTGCTCTTGAGCGCGTCGAGTTCGCGGCGGCGCTGGTCTTCCAGCTGGCTGACGATGCGGCGCGTCGTGAGCACGTCCGGATGCTCTTCCGTGAAGCGGCGCAGCATCTCGTCGAGCTGGCGCTTCTGGGTCTCGATGCGGCTGTCGAGGTCCGGTGTCAGCGACACGGCCGACGCGGCGGCCACCGGCAGGTTGGGCTCCTCGTTGGCCAGCTCGCGGCGCGTGGCGTCACGCGACTGCTCGGCGGCGCCGAGCTGCACCCGCAGGCGGTTGACGTCGTCCGTCAGCACCTGGATGCGGGCGAAGAAATCCTGGTTGGTCGTGGCCGCCACGCTCATGTTCTTGAGCTTGAAGTCCTTCAGGCGGTTCTCGGCCTCGGTCAGCTTGCCTTCGTACTGCTGGATCTGCTCGTCGATGAAGCGGCTGGCCTCGGCGGAGTCCTTGCGCTTGGTGTCCAGCCCGGACTCCATGAACATGCCCACCAGCACCTCGACCAGCTTGCGCGCACGGATCGGATCCTGGTCGCGGTAGCTGATGGCGTAGAGGTTGTTGCCTCCCGTCAGCTCGACCTTGATCGACTTCATGAGCGACTCGATCTGCGCGTCGGCCTGGCCAGGCTCCATCTTTTCCAGCCCGATGGCTGGGTTGTTCACCAGACGCTCGACGTTGGGCCGGGAGATCAGCGTGCGCCCGAGCATGCGCACCTGCTGGTCGATGTCCGGCTGGAAGGCCAGACCGACCATCATGGGACGCAGCACGGTCTGGGTGTCGACATAGACGCGTGCGCGCGCCTCGTGCCGTTCCGGAACGACCCACACGACCAGCGCGCCCACGAGGGCGATGATCCAGGCCACTGCCACTGCCAGCCAGCGATGCTGCCAGACGCTGCCGGCCAAAATCGCAGCCTGTCGGGTGAATTCGTTCATACCGGCCGTCTACCTGTCATGCTTGGTGTCAAGGCTGGCCGGCTCTGAGCGACCGGACAGCGGCGTATCAGAGGAAAAAAGTCAGAACCAGCTTTGCGGGACGATGATGATGTCGCCAGGCTTGACGTCGACGTTGGCCGAGATGTCACCGCGCTTGAGCAGATCCTTCAGGCGCACGCTGTACTGCTTGCCGGCTTCGGCACCGCGCACGAGCACGGCCGCGTTGCCATCAGCGAAGTCGGTGAGACCGCCCGCCTGGATCATCACGTCCAGCAGCGTCATGTTCTGCCGGAAGGCCACGCTCTGGGGCTTGGTGGCTTCGCCGACGATGCGGATCTGCTCCGTGTAGACACCCTGGAAGGAAGACACCACCACGGTGACCACCGGATCGCGGATCACGCGCGCCAGCAGTGTCTCGATCTCGCGCGCCAGGTCCGCGGGGTTCTTGCCTGCGGCGAGGACGTCATCGACCAGCGGCGTCGAGATGCGCCCGTCCGGACGCACGGTCACGGCCGAGGACAGCTCCGCATTGCGCCACACCACGACGTTCAAGGTATCGAGAGGGCCGATCTTGTAGCGGTGGTCGAGCGTCTGGGCGGTCCGTGGCGCCGGCGGGTAGGCCGTGCTGCGCATCAAACCACACCCCGACAGCGCCACCGCACCGGTGACACACGCCAAGGCCAGGGCCGCTGCCCGCGAGAAACGGCTCATTTCGATCCTCATGCGAATTCCTCTGTTTGGTCTGCCGGCGCACGCCATCCAGCGTGACACGCAACAACAATAGTCCCGAATGGTACCGCGGGACGGCGGTCAACCCTTACAAATTACAGCACACTGCACGCTCAATGCGCGCCTTCCCGGAACAGCACCACGCTGACGGTTTCGATCAGCACCTGCAAATCCAGCAGCAGCGAGTTGTTCTTGACGTAATACAGGTCGAACTGGTGTTTTTTGCGGGCATCTTCCAGTGATGCCCCGTAGGCGTAGCGCACCTGTGCCCAGCCGGTCAGACCGGGCTTGACGGTGTGGCGCAGGTCGTAGAACGGAATCTGTTCGCGCAGCTGGGCGACGAACGACGGGCGCTCCGGACGTGGCCCCACCATGCTCATCTCGCCCTTGAGCACACTGAAGAGCTGGGGCAGCTCGTCGATGCGGGTCTTGCGGATGAAGGCACCGACACGGGTGATGCGCGAATCATTCTTGGACGCCCAGCGCGCCACACCATCCTTCTCGGCATCGGTGCGCATGCTGCGGAACTTGATGCACATGAAGCCCTGCCCGCCCAGCCCGACACGCTCCTGGCGGTAGAGAATGGGGCCTGCACTGTCCAGCCGGATGGCGAGTGCGGTCAGCACCATGATGGGCGCGCCCAGCAGCAGCAGCAGCGAGGAGCTGACAATGTCGAACACGCGCTTGGTGAACTCACGCGCCCGTCCCTGCACGAAGCCGTCGCCGTAGACGAGCCAGCTGGCCTTGAGGCTGTCAACCGGTACCTCGGCCTTGGTGCGCTCGTAGAAATACGCCAGGTCCATGATGGGCACGCCACCAATGCGGCATTCCAGCAATTGCTCCATCGGCACGCCACCGCCGCGCTGCTCGCGAACCGCGACAATGATTTCGCTGATCTTGTGCTCTCGCACCAGATCGACCATGCGCAAACGGGCATCGAAAATGTGCGCAGCACCCCGCAACGCCACCGGGTCAGTTTGTTCAGCCGTCGGGAAGAAACCCACCACGTCATACCCTGCCCAATGCCCGCCAGCCCGCAAGTCAGTGTAGACCTGGTGCGCATCCGGGCCTGTGCCGACAATCATCACACGGCGGATTCCCACGAGATGCCGAATGCCCCACGCGGAGCCTCGATAAATCATGAGTCCCCCCATCAGGTACACCAGTGCATAGCCCACCAAACTACTGGCATAGCCGTCATAGCGGATATATTTGATCGTCAGGTAGGTAATATAGCCACCCACCACGAACGCAAAACCGATGCGCAGGAACATCGGGAACAAGCCCAGATTGCGGTGCCGGTACAATCCGACAAACGAGTACAGCAGCGCCATCACCAAGGCGAAGGACAGCGCCGACAGCAGCACCGCCGGGCTGATCACCTGCAGCAATGGACTCACTCCCGGCACTGGATGGGCCAAGGTGGCCGCCGACAGCAGCGCCGCAACAAAACAAAGCACTCCATCCGCGAACAACTCCACGAAGTGCGTTCCCGACGTACGGTGCTGAAAAACTCTGAACATCCTCTGGCCCCCTAGGCAAACAGGCGAGACACCGCCTCACACGTCTTTCGCGTCACGAACCGCTTGGGTCGACTGCGCGATTCTCGCCCCAAGAAAGGGGTGATCAAGACCAGCACAGTCGTCGATCCCTTGATCAGGGGCCATCTCACCACAGTTGTGTGACGTAATAACGGTCAAGTGAAGGCTGACACCAACTCTTTAATAAATTGCCTCACAGGCAACGACACTGGATTCTGGCAGCTCCTGCCGAAGATGCGATATATAGCAATACCGAAAACAAAGATGAAAAAAATATCCTCGACCTGGTCGTCGATCTATCACAATTAGCACTTCAGGCCAACATGCAAGGCAACGACACCGGCAGTCAGGTTATGGACATCGACATGGCCGAAACCCGCAGTTTTCATCATCGTCTTGAGTTCGGCCTGCGGCGGGTGCATGCGGATCGACTCAGCCAGATACCGGTAGCTATCGGCATTTCCTGTCACGAGTTGACCCAGACGAGGCAGCACATGGAAGGAATACCAGTCGTAGGGCTTGCGCAGCGGCTGGGCGACCTGCGAGAACTCCAGCACCAGCAGCTTGCCACCCGGCTTGAGCACGCGGCACATCTCCGCCAGCGCCACGTCCTTGTGCGTCATGTTGCGCAGGCCGAAGGCGACGCTGACGATGTCGAAACGCTCGGACGAGAAGGGCAGCTTCTCGGCGTCGCAGATCACCGTCGGCAGCACCAGCCCCTCGTCCACCAACCGGTCACGTCCGGTGTGGAGCATGGCCTCATTGATGTCGGTGTGGACCACGTTGCCCGTCGCGCCGACCTTGCGGGCGAAGGCGCGGCTGAGGTCGCCAGTGCCACCGGCGATGTCGAGCACCTGGTGGCCTTCGCGGACACCGGACACCGCCAGCGTGTACGCCTTCCAGACGCGGTGCAGCCCCATCGACATGAGGTCGTTCATCACGTCGTAGCGCGACGCGACCGAGTCGAACACGCCACGCACCAGCCTGGCTTTCTGGCCTTCCTCGACAGTCTTGAAACCGAAATGGGTATCGCGCATGGCCAGCCCGCACTCAGTGGCTGGCGCAGGCGCTACCCGCAGCCTGCGGCATCGGCGCGTCGCGGTCCACCCCGGCGGCGCTGACGCGCGCGAGGTAGTCCTGCCAGCAGGCGTCCTGGTTGGCCCCCAGGTCGTAGAGCATTTCCCAGGTGTACAGGCCAGTGTTGTGCCCATCGCTGAAGGAAGGCTGCACAGCGTAGTGGCCCACCGGCTCGATGTCGGTGATCTCGACCAGGCGCTTGCCCGTCTGCAGCACTTCCTGACCAGGGCCGTGGCCGCGCACTTCAGCCGACGGCGAGTACACACGCAACAGCTCATAGGGCAGCCGAAACACGGCGCCGTCGCTGAAACCGATTTCCAGCACACGGGACTGCTGGTGCAGGGTCAGCGCAGTCGGCTGAGGGATGGAAGGGCGCGACATAGGAACGATCCTTGACTGAAACGGGCGCTCAGCATCGCCAAGGACAGCGCATTGCGGCGCCATACCGTGGTGAACCGTGAAGAGTCCGTAAACTTGTGTGAAATTATGACGGTATCGACCGTTGCGTCCCGTTCTTTTTCATGAACAGATACACCGGCCGACACCTGGTGACAGGAACTTGCGTGCAGCGGCCGATCAGACCAGCACCCGCTCGATGCCCCCTGCGTTGGCACGCTGCACGTAGTCGGGCATCCACTGCTCGCCAAGGATCTGGCGGGCCATCTCCACGACGATGTAGTCCGCCTCCAGCAGACCGTTCTGCAGGTCATCGCCGTAGCGCGACAGGCCCTGCAGGCAGCTCGGGCAGGAAGTCAGGATCTTCACGTCGCCCTGGTGACCAGCCGCCCGCAGCTGCGCCTCGCCCTTCAGGATCTCCTCTTCCTTGCGGAAGCGGATCTGGGTCGAGATGTCCGGCCGCGACACGCCCAGCGTCCCGGACTCGCCGCAGCAACGCTTGCTCTCGATGACGTTGTCGCCCAGCAGCGCCTTGACCGTCTTCATCGGCTCCTGCAGCTTCATCGGCGTGTGGCAGGGGTCGTGGTAGAGGAAACCGCCCTGCCCTTGCAGCGTGATGCCCTTTTCCAGCAGGTACTCGTGGATGTCGATGATCCGGCAGCCCGGGAAGATCTTGTCGAACTCGTAGCCCTGGAGCTGGTCGTAGCAGGTGCCGCACGAGACCACCACCGTCTTGATGTCGAGGTAGTTCAGCGTGTTGGCGACCCGGTGGAACAGCACCCGGTTGTCGGTGATGATCTTCTCGGCCTTGTCGAACTGGCCCGAGCCGCGCTGGGGATAGCCGCAGCAGAGGTAACCCGGCGGCAGCACCGTCTGCACTCCCGCGTGCCAGAGCATCGCCTGCGTCGCCAAGCCGACCTGCGAGAACAGCCGCTCCGAGCCGCAGCCCGGGAAATAGAACACCGCCTCGGTCTCGGCCGTCGTCGCCTTCGGGTTGCGGATGATCGGGACGTAGTCCTTGTCCTCGATGTCCAGCAGCGCGCGCGCCGTCTTCTTCGGCAGGCCGCCCGGCAGCTTCTTGTTGATGAAGTGGATCACCTGTTCCTTGATCGGCGCAGTACCGACCGAGGACGGCGGCGCCGACGTCTGCTTCTTGGCCACCGACTTCAGCAGGTCGTGGGCGAACCGCTGCGCCTTCATCCCCACGCCGACCAGCGCACCGCGGGCGAGCTTGATCGTCTCGGGGTTGGTGGCGTTGAGCATCAGCATCGCCGCGGCGTTGCCCGGGCGGAAGCTCTTCTGGCCCATCTTGCGCAGCAGGTTGCGCATGTTCATCGACACGTCGCCGAAGTCGATCTTCACCGGGCAGGGCGAGAGGCACTTGTGGCAGACCGTGCAGTGGTCGGCCACGTCTTCGAACTCCTCCCAGTGCTTCAGGCTGATGCCGCGGCGCGTCTGCTCTTCATAGAGAAACGCCTCGATCAGCAGCGACGTGGCCAGGATCTTGTTGCGCGGCGAATAGAGCAGATTTGCCCGCGGCACATGCGTGGCGCACACCGGCTTGCACTTGCCGCAGCGCAGGCAGTCCTTGATCGACGCGGCGATGTCGCCGATGTCGCTCTGCTGCATGATCAGCGACTCGTGCGTCATCAGCCCGAAGCTCGGCGTGTAGGCGTCGCTCAGGTCGCCCAACCGGGTGTCGGCGCCGAGGTCCGTGAGGCGGTCCTTCTGGCGCAGCAGCTTGCCCTTGTTGAAGCGGCCTTCCGGATCGACCTTGGCCTTGTAGGTCGCGAAGTTCTTCAGCTCGTC
>JAAFKB010000039.1 GCA_013299055.1 Sphaerotilus sp. | reverse complement strand
CGTGCTGCTGACGCTTTACGCAAAATCCAAGACTGACAACCTCACTGGCCCGAAACTCAAGGAGATCCGCCGTGCCCTCGAATCCTAAGCACCCCCTGTCCGACCAGGAACTCGAAACCTACGAGGCCGGACGCGATCTGGCGGCCGATCTGCTGCAATCGATCCAGGAGATGAAGGCCGGTCAGACGCAGGTTGTCCACTCCCCCGCCATCGAGGCCCGCCAGAAAACCGGTCTGTCGCAGGCCCGGTTTGCCGCACTGCTTGGTGTGTCGGTGCGCACGCTGCAAGGTTGGGAACAAGGCCGCAAACAGCCCAGCGGCGCAGCGCGAACACTGCTGACGATTGCAAGGACACATCCCGAGATCTTGCTGGAAGTCGGAGCGCGGCACTGAGACCTGCCGACTCACCCCGCCCTAACCTCGCTCAGCAACTCCGGGTGCCGATCCAGCACCTTGAGCCGTTGCACCAGCACCAGCGGCGGCTCATTTCCTTCATGCCCGATGACCTCGCCCAACATGCCCATCACCACCCGCCAGGCCGTCCTCGCCGACCTCGACACCCTCGCCCCGCTCTTCGACGCCTACCGCCAGTTCTACGGCCGCGCCAGCGACCTGAGCGGCGCCTGCGCCTTCCTGGGCGAGCGTCTCCACCATGGCGAATCGGTGGTCTTTCTGGCCTTCGATGCGGGCGGGGAAGCGGTCGGTTTCACCCAGCTCTATCCGAGTTTCTCGTCCACCGCGATGGCCCGGATCTTCGTGCTCAACGACCTGTTCGTCTGTGCATCCGCGCGACAGCAAGGCGTCGGCACCCGCTTGCTGACTGCAGCGGCCGACCACGCCCGGTCAGCCGGCGCGGTGCGGCTGACGCTCTCCACCGCCACGACCAACGCGACAGCACAAGCCGTCTACGCGGCAGCAGGGTGGGAGCGAGAGACACAGTTCCATGTCTACAACCTCACGGTGTAGACATGCCTCATGCGCCCGCTGCCTCGCCATGCAGCCAGGTCAGGAACGCCTCGACGGTCGGCCTCTTGGCGTGGCGCGCCGGATAGACCGCGAAATGCGCCTTCACCCGAACGGCTTTCTCCAGCCCGAACACGGGCCGTAGCCGCCCCTCGGCGATGTGCCGACCCGCCAGCGTCGCACTTTCCAGCGCGACGCCAAGCCCCTGGATCGCCGCATCGACCGCCATGAGCGCCCGGTCAAAGCGCAGCGAGAATCGCTCTGGCGCACGCTGGCCGGCGTATTCAGCGAACCAGTCGGACCATTGCACCAGGTTCACGTTGCTCTGGATCAGCGGCACCTGTGGCAACTGCTCGACCTGCTTGAGCCGGTGCTCGCGGATGAACGCCGGACTGGCCAGCGGCACGATGCGCTCCTCGAACAGCGGCTCGATCACGACATTCGGCCAGCGCGGCACGCCGTAGCGGATGTCGAGGTCCGCCTGTCCCAAGGCGAAGTCGCTGTGCGTGTGCGCCGCCGACAGGTTCAGCGAGATGTCCGGGCACGCCTGCGCAAACCCCTTGAGGCGCGGCATGAGCCACAGGCTGGCGATGCTCGGCGAAGAGTGGACGTACAGGCTGGTGCCGACGCCCTGCTTCAGGTCGTCGGTCGCCGCCGCGATGGCCGACAGCGCGCCGCCGATGCGCCCCAGGTACTGCTCGCCCGCCGTGCTCAGCCGCACCCCATGCGCGCTGCGCTCCAGCAGGCGCACGCCGAGGTCCGCCTCCAGCCGGGCGATCTGGTGACTGACTGCCGACGCCGTGAGGTGCAGCTCCGCCGCCGCCAGCGCAAAGCTGCGTCGGCGTGCCACGGCTTCGAAGGCCATCAGATTGGCCACGGGCGGTAGGTTGGCCATCGGGTCTTCCCTGTCGTTGAATGAAGATCCGTCATCTTAGGCTGATGACTCTTCGCTTGTCATCATGCAAGGCAGACACGAACATGCGCGGCATTCCATCCCCGAACACCCCTGCACTCAGGAGACTGACCACATGCTGCTCAAGGACAAAGTCGCCCTCATCACCGGCGGTGCCGGTCGCAACGGCCTCGGTTACGCCACCGCCCGGATGATGGCCGCACAGGGCGCCCGCGTCGTGATCCTCGACCTGGCCCGCGCTGAACCGGCGGCGGCAGCCGCCGACCTGGGCGAGGGCCACATGGGCATCGTCGCCGACGTGACGGACAAGGCTTCATGCGACGCCGCCGCCGCCGCCATCCTGCAGCAGATGGGCCGCATCGACATCCTGGTCAACAACGCCGGCATCACCCAGCCCGTGAAGACGCTGGACATCACCGGCGCCGACTATGACCGCATCCTCGATGTCAGCCTGCGCGGCACGCTCTACATGTCGCAGGCGGTCATCCCCAGCATGCGCGCCCAGAAGTCCGGCGCGATCTGCTGCGTGTCCTCGGTGTCCGCGCAGCGCGGCGGCGGCATCCTCGGTGGCCCGCACTACTCGGCGGCCAAGGCGGGCGTGCTGGGTCTGGCGCGTGCGATGGCACGGGAATTCGGCATCGACGGCATCCGCGTCAACTGCGTGACGCCGGGCCTGATCGCCACCGACATCAACAAGGGCCTGATCCCCGAGGACAAGATGAAGACCATCTTGGAGGGCATCCCGCTGAACCGCATCGGCGAGCCCGACGACGTGGCCGGCTGCCTGGTCTTCCTGGCCAGCGACCTGTCCAAGTACCTGACCGGCGTGACGCTCGATGTCAACGGCGGCATGTTGATCCACTGATCCCCCCCGCAACCCAGACCAAGATCCACAGGAGACAAGACATGATCGACCGCAACACCTTCACCCGTACCCTGTTCGCCCTGGCCATCAGCGCCCTGGTGCCGCTGTCCGCCCACGCCCAGACCAAGCTGACGCTGGGCCACGGCGCCGCGCCGGGCAATCCGCGCCATGAAGCCGCCGTCAAGTTCGCCGACACGCTCAAGGCCAGGTCGGGCGGGCGCATCGAGGTGCAGGTCGCCCCGTCCGCGCAGCTCGGCGACGACGCCGCGATGGTGACGGCACTGCGCACCGGCGCGCTCGACATGTCGGCCAACTCGCAGGGCGCGGTGTCCAACGCGGTGCCGGAGTACGCCGCCTTCGGCATGCCCTTCCTGTTCGGCAGCCTGTCGCAAGCCTGGAAGCTGCTCGATGGCCCGCTGGGCAAGGAGCTGGCCGACAAGAGCGCCGAGAAGGGCATGGTCGTGCTGGGCTACTGGGACAACGGCATCCGCCACATGAGCAACAGCAAGCGTCCGCTGCTCAAGCCGGAAGACCTGAAGGGGATGAAGATGCGCACCCCGCCGGACGCGGTGACGGTGGACATCATGCAGGCGCTGGGGGCCGAGGCGCAGCAGATCAAGTTCTCCGAGCTGTACGTCGCGCTGCAGCAGGGCGTGGTGGACGGGCAGGAGAACCCGCTGGTGAACATCCACGCCAGCAAGCTCTACGAAGTGCAGAAGTTCATCTCGCTGACGGGCCACAAGTACGAGATGACGCCGTTCCTGATGAGCAAGCGCACCTGGGACAAGCTCTCGGACGCCGACAAGAAGGCTGTGCAGGAATCGGCCACCGAGGCCACGGCGCTGCAGCGCAAGCTCTCGCAGGAGTCCGATGACAAGCTCATCGCCGACCTGAAGGCCAAGGGCGTGCGCATCGACAACGTGGACAAGGCCGCGTTCGAGAAGGGCACGTCGGCCGTCGATGACAAGTGGATGGCCAGCCCGATCGGTGCCTACGTCAAGAAGGTCATCGCCGGCGCCCGCGCCAACTGATCCCGCCACGCCACCTGGAAGGAGCTTGCGATGCAGTCCACGGCACCCGGCATGGGTCCACTCGAACGCGGTATCGCCGGCCTGTGCCGGGTGATCCTGTGGCTGTCCACCTCGGTGATCTTCGTGATCCTGGTGGCCAACACGGTGCTGCGCTATGCCACGGGCGCCAGCCTGCAATGGGCCAACGAGGTGCCCGAGCTGCTGTTCCCGTGGCTGGTGATGGCCGGGGTGGTGCTGGCCGCGCTGCAGGGCGCGCACATCGCCACCACCTTCCTGATGGAGGCCGTGTCCCCGGCGGTCGGGCGGCTCGTCGCCGTGCTGAGCTGGACGGTGGTGGCAGGGCTGTACGCGACGCTGGCGGTCTCGACCTGGCGGATGCTGGAGATCGTGCATGACGAAAAGTCGCCGATCCTGCACCTGCCCGGCTCGATCACCTATGCCTGCGTGATGGTCGGGATGGGGCTGCTGGCGCTGCTGGCGCTGCAGTCGGCCTGGCGCGTCTGGCACGCGCCCCTCACCCCGGCAGACCCTGCTGCCGAACCCGCCGTGCCCACCGCGCACTGGTGATCCCCGCCGGTCCGTGATTCCCGCGGACCTGGCCCCCGCTTCACCCTTCTCGACCGAGACCCAGACATGAGCGCCCTCATCCTCGCCGTGTTCATGGTGGCCGCTGTCGCCGCCATGCCCATTGCCCACGCCCTGCTGGTCGCCGCCATGGCGGCAGCAGCCACCTCCGACCGGGTGCCGCTCGACCTGCTGGTGCAGCAGATGGTGGCCCAGGTGCAGAGCTTCCCGCTGATCGCCATCCCGTTCTTCATGCTGACCGGCACGCTGATGATGGGCGGCAAGCTGGGCGAGGCGCTCGTCGGCGTGCTGTCGGCCCTGATCGGCCGCTTCCACGGCGGCCCAGCGCAGGTGGGCGTGCTGTCCTCGACGCTGTTCGGCGGGGTGTCCGGCTCGGCGGTGGCCGATGCCTCGGCCATTGGCTCGCTGCTCATCCCGTGGCACAAGCGGCTGGGCTATCCGCCGGCGTTCTCGGCGGCCACGCTGGCGGCGGCGGCCACGATCGACATCCTGATCCCGCCGTCGATCCCGATGATCCTGTTCGCCCTGACCTCGAACGCCTCGATCGCCTCGCTGTTCGTGGCAGGGGTGCTGCCGGGACTGCTGATGTGCGGCGGGTTCATGGCGGCGTGCTGGTGGGTGGGCAAGCGGCGCAATTTTCCGCGTGACACCACGCCCTTCGACCGCCCGGCCTTCCTGCGGCACCTGGCCTACGCCTCGCCGGCGGTGGTGCTGCCGGTGCTGATCATCATCTTCCTGCGCTTCGGCATCGCCACGCCGACCGAAGTCGCCGTCCTGTCCACGCTCTACGCCGGGCTGGTCTCGGCCGTCATCTACCGCGACCTGGGCTGGAAGCGCCTGAACGCCGCCGTCGTCGAGGCGGGTCTGGCCACGGGCGTGGTGCTGCTGGTGATCATGGCCTCGGCCGCGATCGGCTGGCTGCTCACCTTCGACCAGATGCCGCAGGGTGTGGCGCAGTGGGTGCAGGCCAACGTGGAAACGAAGTGGCTCGTCATCCTGCTGATGAACCTGCTGATGCTGTTCCTGGGCATGTTCATCGACCTGCCGGCCGCCGTGCTGCTGCTGACGCCCGTGTTCGTGCCGCTGGCCAACAGCATCGGCATGGACATGACGCAGCTCGGGATCATGATGGTCGTCAACCTCGCCATCGGCCTCTACACCCCGCCGGTCGGCACGACGCTGTTCATCACCAGCGCGCTGGCCAAGGTCAAGGTGGGCCAGACGGTGCGCGAACTCGGGCCGTTCTACCTCGTCGCGTTCTTCGTGCTGGTGCTCGTGTCCTACGTGCCGGCCAGCATCCTGCGCTGAACCGTTTCTCTCTCGATCCGAAGGACTTTCCATGACCGACACGTCCGCCCGACTGGACGCCCTGGACGCGCTCGCCGCCGCCGCCCACCGCATCCGCCGCTACGCGCTGCGCATGGGCGAGGTGCAGGGCCAAGGCTATGTGGGCCAGGCCCTCGGCTGGGCCGACGTGCTGGCCGTCGCCTACCGGCACGCGCTGCACCTCCAACCCCACGACCCGCAGTGGGAAGGCCGCGACCGCTTCCTGCTCTCGCACGGCCACTACGCCATCGCGCACTACGCCGCCCTGATCGAAGCCGGCGTCCTGCCCGAAAGCGAGCTGGAAACCTACGGCAGCGACGACAGCCGCCTGCCGATGTCGGGCATGGCGACCTACACGCCCGGCATGGAGATGTCCGGCGGCTCGCTCGGCCAGGGGCTGGTCATCGGCGTCGGCATGGCGCTCGGACTGAAGCAGAAGAAGAACCCGGCCTTCGTCTACAACTCGATGTCCGACGGCGAACTCGACGAAGGCTCGACCTGGGAAGCCGCGATGGGCGCCGCCCACCACCGGCTCGACAACCTGATCTGCCTGATCGACATCAACAACCAGCAGGCGGACGGCCCTTCCAGCAAGGTCATGGGCTTCGAGCCGCTGGCGGACAAGTGGGCGGCGTTCGGCTGGCATGTGCAGCGGGTGGATGGCAACGACCTCGCCACCGTGCTGCAAGCCTTCGACACGGCGCGTGTACTCACCGAGCCGAAGCCCCGCGTGATCCTGTTCGACACGCTGATGGGCAAGGGCGTGCCCTTCCTGGAAACCCGCGACAAGAACCACTTCATCCGCGTCGATCCGCCCGAGTGGCAGCTCGCCCTCGACCACCTCGACGCCACCGCGCCGCAAGGAGCCGCCGCATGAACGCCCCCGTGAACCCTGCTGCATCGGCCACCACGCCGGCCAAGAAACCCCGCCTGACCACCTCGGCCATGATCGCCTCGATCGCCTCCGAGGGGCAGCGCGTCACCGCCGCCCCGTTCGGCAAGGCGCTGGTCGAACTCGCGGCGCAGCGGCCCGAGATCGTCGGCCTGACGGCCGATCTCGCCAAGTACACCGACCTGCACCTGTTCGCCCAAGCCTACCCCGACCGCTTCTACCAGATGGGCATGGCCGAGCAGTTGCTCATGGGCGCGGCCGGCGGCATGGCCAAGGAAGGGCTGGTGCCGTTTGCCACGACGTATGCGGTGTTCGGCACGCGCCGGGCCTACGACTTCATCCACCAGGTGATCGCCGAGGAAAACCTCAACGTCAAGATCTGCTGCGCCCTGCCCGGCCTGACCACCGGCTACGGCCCCAGCCACCAGGCGACCGAAGACCTGGCGATGATGCGCGGCATTCCGGGGCTGACCATCGTCGATCCCTGCGACGCGCTCGACATCGAACAGGCCGTGCCGCAGATCGCCGCGCACAAGGGCCCCGTCTACATGCGCCTGCTGCGGGGCCAGGTGCCGCGGGTGCTCGACGAGATCGAGGGCTACCGCTTCGAACTCGGCAAGGCCAAGCTGCTGCGCGACGGCGCGGACGTGCTGGTCATCTCCAGTGGCCTGCTGACGATGCGGGCGCTGGAGGTGGCGCAGGATCTGGCGGCGGACAACATCGGCGTGGCCGTGCTGCACTGCCCGACCATCAAGCCGCTGGACGAAGCCGCGATCGTCGAGGCCGTGCGCTACCAGCACCGGCTGGTGGTGGTGGCGGAGAACCACTCGGTCATCGGCGGCCTGGGCGAAGCGGTGGCGAGCACGCTGCTGCGCCACCGCGTGCAGCCGGCCGGCTTCCAGCTCGCGGGCCTGCCGGACGCCTTCCTCGACGCCGGCGCGCTGCCCACGCTGCACGACCGCTACGGCATCAGCCGCGAAGTGCTGGGCACCCGCATCAAGACCTGGCTGCGTTGACCTGATCCGACCCGACGACCGCCCGCACGACATGACCGCTCCGACCCCGACCGCCCTCGCCCACGCCATCCGCTTCCTGGCCATCGACGCCATCGTGCGGGCCACCGAAGGCCACCAGGGGGTGCCGCTGGGCATGGCGGAAATCGCCACCGCCCTCTACACCCGGCACCTGAAGTTCAACCCCGCCGACCCGACCTGGCCCGACCGCGACCGCGTCGTGCTCTCCAACGGCCACGGCTCGATGCTGCTGTGGGCGCTGAACTACCTGACCGGCTACGAGAAGATTTCGCTCGACGAGATCCGGCGTTTCCGGGAACTGGGCGCGCACTGCGAAGGCCACCCGGAGTTCGACCCGAGCAAGGGCGTCGAGGTCACCACCGGCCCGCTCGGGCAGGGCATCGCCAACGCCTTCGGCATGGCGATCGCCGAAGCCTCGCAGCGCGCCCGCTTCGGTGCCGGGCTGGTCGATCACTTCACCTATGCCTTCGTCGGCGATGGCTGCCTGCAGGAAGGCATCGGGCAGGAGATGATTTCGCTGGCGGGTCACCTGCGGCTGGGCCGGCTGGTGCTGCTCTGGGACGACAACCAGATCACCGACGACGGCAGCACCGCCCTGTCAATCAGCGAGGACGTGGCCGAACGCTTCCGCGTCGCCGGCTGGCATGTCGCCGAGGTGGACGGGCACGACATCGAGGCCGTGTCCGTCGCCCTCGATGCGGCGCGGCACGATCCCCGCCCGTCGCTGCTCGCCTGCCGCACCGTGATCGCCCGCGGGCTGGCGCGCTTGCAGGGCCAGCGCGGCGGCCACAGTGCGCGGCTGTTTCCCGAGGATGCCGACGCGGCCCGCCAGATGCTGGACTGGCCGTACCCGCCGTTCGAGACACCCGAGCCAGTGTTGCAGGCATGGCGCACCGCCGGCACCCGCAACCAACCCGCGCACGCCGACTGGACCGCCCGACGCGAAGCCTTGCCCGCCGCCGAGCGCACTGAATTCGACCGCGTCCTGACCGGCGAGCTGCCCGCAGGCTGGCGCGAAACGCTGCACACGTACAAGCGCGAAGCCCTCGCCGCCCAGCGGGTGCAGGACGCGCCGGGCGGCATCCTCATCTCCGCCGACATCAACGACCGGCTGACCGACGTGCTGCCCGAGCGCATGGTCGGCTGCGCGGACCTGGAAGCCCCGACCAGCCACAAGCGGCGCCTGCACGCCTTCACCGCCGACGACCCGACGGGTGCCTACGTCCACTGCGGCGTGCGCGAACACCTGATGGCGGCGATGGCCAATGGCATGGCGGCCCACGGTGGCGTCATCCCGCTGGCCGTCACGTATCTGGCGTTTGCGGACTACGAGCGGCCGGCGATGCGCATGGCGGCGCTGATGGGCCTGCCGGTGAAGTTCGTCTTCAGCCACGACTCGATCGGCGTGGGCAAGAACGGCCCGACACACCAGCCAGTGGAGATCCTGGCATCGCTGCGGTCGATGCCCAACATGCTGGTGCTGCGCCCGGCCGACGCGGTGGAAGCCGCCGAGTGCTGGGAGGTCGCGCTGGCGCACCGCAGCGGCCCGGTCAGCCTGGTGTTCGCCCGGCAGGCGCTGCCCACGGTGCGCCGCCCTTCTGTCGATGGCGACGACAGCGACAACCGCAGCCGCCGCGGAGGCTACGTGCTGGCCGAAGCCCAGGGCGGGCCACGCGCTGCCACGCTGCTGGCCACTGGCTCCGAAGTCGCCATCGCCTTGAAGGCCCGCGACCTGCTGCAAGCCGAAGGTGTGCCGACGGCCGTGGTGTCGATGCCCTGCTGCGAACGCTTCGACGCGCAGGACGCGGATTACCGCCGCAACGTGCTGGGCGGTCGCGGGACGGTGCGGGTAGCCATCGAGGCGGCAGTGCGCTTCGGCTGGGACCGCTACCTCGGAGAGGATGGCGGTTTCGTCGGCATGGCAGGGTTCGGTGCGTCCGGGCCGGCCGATGCGCTGTACGAGAAGTTCGGCATCACGCCGGCGGCGGTGGTGCAGCAGGTGCGCCAGCGGCTGTGACAGTGGGGGGCACCGGATCGCGGGGAATCGGTACGCTGTCGAGATGTAACAGCGGCATCTTTGAAAACCCCTGCTAGGCAGCACGCCCGGCAATGGGCAAACTCGCGGCCTACCCGCAGGAGACCACCGCATGTCCCGACACCCCGCCGATCCCACCCGCCGCCGACTGCTGTCCGCCGCTGCGCTGACCCCGCTGCTGCCGGCGCTCGGGTCACTGGGCGGCTGTGCATCGGCACCGCTGTCACCCATCGAAGCGTCGGAGCGCACGGACCCGGCCGCGCTGGCCGTCCTGCAGGAATGTGCCGCCGCCCACGGCCTGCCAGCGTGGCGCCGTGTGCGGGATCTGAACGTGGGCTACCGCGTCGAGTGGCGGGCGCTGGTCGGGCGCATCCACCCAGAACTCTCCGACATCCGCTACCGCGACACCGCACAGGAGCGGCTGCTGCCCGCCGAGGGCCTGATCGCGCAGACGCTCATCGGTGCAGGCGGTCACAAGCAGGTGGTGCGCCGGCTGGGGCAGCAAGGCCCCTCGCAGGGTGATGTGCAGGTCTGGGTCGACGGCAGCCCCAGCCGCGAAGCGCCGCAGCGACAGGCCGCCGCCATGGTCGCCGACGCCAGCCGGCTGGCGCTGCTCGGGCCGCTGGCCTTGATCGACCGACCGGGGGTGCTGAAGCTGGCCGGGCTGGAGCAGGTGGGCGACCACGCCTGCGAGCGGCTGATGGTGCGGCTGACGCCGGGGCTGGGGTTTGCGGCCGCGGAGCAGCTGGTGCTGTGCATCGACCGGCGCACGCGGCTGATGCGGCGCGTGCGTTTCAGCCACGCCGGACTGGCCTCGACCCGCGGCACCGTGACCGAGGTGGATGTCTCCGGCTTCCAGAACATCCAGGGCGTGGAGTGGCCGACGCGCTTCCACGAGCGCATGCGCAAGCCGATCCCGCTGCTGCCGCTGCGCGACTGGCAGCTCACCGGGCTGGACCTCAACCGGGGCTGGTCGGCCGAGGACATCACCGGGGCGCAGTTCGCGGGCGTGGCGCAAGCGGGCGCCAAGGCGCTGCCGGGGAGTCCGGCAGTGGTGCGCTGAGCGGGCCGATCTACTGCCGCACCAGCCTGGCCGGGCGGCCGGTGTGTGCTGGGCGCCGTCCACGCTGACGGCGTACTGGTTACCGGGTTGCGGCCGGGGCGGTGTAGGTCCAGGTGCCGGCGAAGTCCTTGGTCTCGACAGTCCCATGGCGTGTCCCCAGTTGGCGAGGATAGGCAAGTGAAGGCGGCCACGGTTGTGGCACCCGCCCCCCATCCGTCGCCGACCTATAATCTCGTTTTACCACCACGGCCCTCCTGAAAGTTGCTCGCTCGGCGCCCATCCGCCCGCAGCACCGTCAAGGGAGGGCCGCTCCACATGACCAAGTTCGTCTTCGTCACCGGCGGTGTCGTGTCCTCCCTGGGCAAAGGCATCGCCGCCGCTTCTCTGGCCGCCATCCTCGAATCGCGCGGTCTGAAAGTCACCCTCATCAAGCTGGATCCGTACCTCAACGTCGATCCGGGCACGATGTCGCCGTTCCAGCACGGCGAGGTCTTCGTCACCGACGACGGCGCCGAGACCGACCTCGACCTCGGCCACTACGAGCGGTTCATCACGACCCGCATGCGCAAGTCCAACAACTTCACCAGCGGCCAGATCTACACCTCGGTGCTGGAGAAGGAACGCCGCGGCGACTACCTCGGCAAGACCGTGCAGGTCATCCCGCACGTCACCAACGAGATCCAGGACTATGTGCGCCGCGGCGCCGGCTTCGGTACACCCGAGGCGGTGGACGTGGCAATCGTGGAAATCGGCGGCACGGTGGGTGACATCGAATCGCTGCCCTTCCTCGAAGCCGTGCGCCAGATGGCCCTCAAGCTCGGCCCGACCAACTCGGCGTTTGTCCACCTGACCTACGTGCCCTGGATCGCGGCCGCCGGCGAGCTGAAGACCAAGCCGACGCAGCACACGGTGCAGAAGATGCGCGAGATCGGCATCCAGCCCGACGCCCTGCTCTGCCGCGCCGACCGCCCGATCCCCGACGAGGAGCGCGAGAAGATTTCGCTCTTCACCAACGTCGCGCTGCACGGCGTGATCTCGGTCTGGGACGCGGACACGATCTACAAGGTGCCACGCATGCTCCACGAGCAGGGCCTGGACGAGATGATCTGCATGAAGTTCCAGCTCCTGACCCGCCCGGCCAATCTTTCGCGCTGGGACCGGCTGGTCAAGGAAGTCGCCAGCCCCAAGGGCGAGGTCACGATCGCGATGGCCGGCAAGTACACCGAGCTGTCGGACTCGTACAAGTCGCTCAACGAGGCGCTGCGCCACGCCGGCATGCACCACCATGTCAAGGTCAACATCGAGTATGTGGACTCCGAGACGCTGACGCCGGGCTCTGCGGATCAACTGGCGAAGTACGACGCGATCCTGGTTCCCGGTGGCTTCGGCAAGCGTGGCATCGAGGGCAAGATCGTCGCGGCGCAGTACGCCCGCGAGCACGGCATCCCCTACCTCGGCATCTGCCTGGGCATGCAGGTCGCCACCATCGAATATGCCCGCCACATGGCCGGCCTGACCGACGCCAACTCCACCGAGTTCGAGCCGGACACCAGGCACCCGGTCATCGCCCTGATCGACGAATGGCAGGACGCCGACGGCTCGATCCAGAAGCGCGACGCCAACTCCGACCTCGGCGGCACGATGCGCCTGGGCGCGCAGAGTTCGGACGTCAAGCCCGGCACCATCGCGCACGGCATCTACGGCGATGTCGTCACCGAGCGCCACCGCCACCGCTACGAGGCCAACGAGAAGTACCTCGGCACGCTGCAGAACGCCGGCCTCGTCATCTCGGCGATCACCCAGCGCGAAAAGCTCACCGAGATGGTCGAGCTGCCGCAGGCGGTGCACCCGTGGTACGTGGGCGTGCAGTTCCACCCAGAGTTCAAGTCGACGCCCTGGGACGGCCACCCGCTGTTCATCGGCTACATCGACGCGGCCCTCCAGCACAAGGCGGCAGCCGACACGACAAAGGCAGGTCAGTAAATGCAGCTCTGCGGCTTCGAGGTTGGCCTGGACCGACCGTTTTTCCTGATCGCCGGCACCTGCTCGATCGAGGGGCTGGAGATGTCCATCGACGTGGCCGGCCGGCTCCAGGAAGCCTGCACCGCGCTGGGCATCCCGCTGATCTACAAAGGCTCGTTCGACAAGGCCAACCGCTCGTCCGGCACCAGCCAGCGTGGCGTGGGGATGGACGCGGGCCTGAAGATCCTCGACGAGGTGCGCCGGCAGACGGGCCTTCCGGTGCTCACCGACGTGCATGACGCGGCGCAGATCGCCGAAGTTGCCAGCGTGGTGGACGTGTTGCAGACGCCCGCGTTCCTGTGCCGCCAGACCGATTTCATCCGCGCTGTTGCCCAATCGGGCAAACCGGTGAACATCAAGAAGGGCCAGTTCCTCGCGCCCTGGGACATGAAGAACGTCATCGACAAGGCCCGCGCTGCCGCGAAGGAAGCCGGCTTGTCGGAAGACAGCTTCATGGCCTGCGAGCGCGGCGTGAGCTTCGGCTACAACAACCTCGTGGCCGACATGACCAGCCTCGCCGAGATGCGCAACACGGGCGCGCCGGTGGTGTTCGACGTGACCCACTCGGTGCAGAAGCCGGGCGGGCTGGGCAGCGTCAGTGGCGGTGCCCGCGAGATGGTACCGGTGCTGGCGCGGGCCGGCGTCGGCGTCGGTGTGGCGGGTCTGTTCATGGAAACGCACCCGGACCCGGCCAAGGCGTGGAGCGACGGCCCGAACGCCGTGCCGCTGAAGCACATGCGCGCCTTGCTGGCGCAACTGGTGGCGCTCGACCGCGTGGTCAAGGCGCAACCTTTGCTCGAAAACGATTTTTCCTGCTGAGCCTCGGCCGGATTGTTCAGCGCGGGTAACGGTCGGCAGGCACCATGCACGCCGTTGCGCCCCGCCCCAGAATTTCAGAATCCCAGAATTCGATAGTTGAAACAGGAGAACACCCATGAGTGCCATCGTAGACATCGTCGGCCGCGAGATCCTCGACAGCCGCGGCAACCCCACCGTCGAATGCGACGTGCTGCTGGAAAGCGGCGTGATGGGCCGTGCGGCCGTGCCGAGCGGCGCGTCCACCGGCTCGCGTGAAGCCATCGAGCTGCGCGACGGCGACAAGAGCCGCTACCTGGGCAAGGGCGTGCTGAACGCGGTCCAGAACATCAACACCGAGATCTCGGAAGCCGTGCTGGGCCTGGACGCCGCGGAACAAGCCTTCCTCGACAAGACCCTGATCGACCTCGACGGCACCGACAACAAGAGCCGCCTGGGTGCGAACGCGATGCTGGCCGTCTCGATGGCCGTGGCGCGCGCCGCCGCGGAAGAGTCCGGCCTGCCGCTGTACCGCTACTTCGGCGGCATGGGCGGCGTGCAACTGCCGGTGCCGATGATGAACGTCATCAACGGCGGCGCCCACGCCAACAACAACCTCGACCTGCAAGAGCTGATGATCATCCCGGTCGGTGCCCCCACCTTCCGCGAAGCCGTCCGCTGGGGCGCCGAGGTGTTCCACGCGCTGAAGAAGATCCTCCACGACAAGGGCATGAGCACCGCCGTGGGCGACGAAGGTGGTTTCGCCCCGAGCGTGCCGAACCACGAAGCCGCGATCCAGATGATCCTGGACGCCATCGAGAAGGCCGGCTACCGCGCGGGTGAACAGATCGCGCTGGGCCTGGACTGCGCCGCCAGCGAGTTCTACAAGGACGGCCAGTACCACCTCGAAGGCGAAGGTCTCGTGCTGACGGCCGAAGCCTGGACCGACATCCTGGCCACCTGGTGCGACAAGTACCCGATCATCTCGATCGAGGACGGCATGGCCGAAGGCGACTGGGCCGGCTGGAAGGTGCTGACCGACCGCCTGGGCAAGAACGTGCAGATCGTCGGTGACGACCTGTTCGTGACCAACACCAAGATCCTGAAGGAAGGCATCGACAAGGGCATCGCCAACTCGATCCTGATCAAGATCAACCAGATCGGCACGCTGTCGGAAACGTTTGCCGCCATCGAGATGGCCAAGCGCGCCGGCTACACGGCCGTGATCTCGCACCGTTCGGGCGAGACCGAAGACTCGACGATCGCCGACATCGCCGTCGGCCTGAACGCGGGCCAGATCAAGACCGGTTCGATGAGCCGCTCGGACCGCATCGCCAAGTACAACCAGCTGCTGCGCATCGAAGAAGACCTGGGCGAGATCGCCGTCTACCCGGGCCGCGCCGCGTTCTACAACCTGCGCTGATCTGGCAGACAGGGCTGGGCATGACGACCTCGCGCGTCATCACCGTGCTGCTGCTGGCCCTGCTCGGGCTGGTGCATGCGGCGTTGTGGTTCGGCAGCAGCGGCATGCCGCGCGTGCGGGAGCTGTCGGCGCAAGTCACCGACCAGCAAGCCCGCAACGCCGCGGCCCGCGTGCGCAACAACCAGTTGCAGGCCGAACTCAAAGACCTCAAGGACGGTCTGGACATCATCGAGGAGACCGCCCGCCACGAGCTGGGCATGGTCAAGCCCGACGAGATCCTGGTGCAGTATCCGCAGGCACTGCGGGCGAACTGATCGGCCGACCGTCTGTCCTGCCGCGGTGCTCAGCCTGGGCTTGCCCCGAGCGCCGCGTCCACCACCTCCACCCAGTGCCGCACCGGTGTCGCGCAGCCGTCCTGCAGGTGCGTGAGGCAGCCGATGTTGGCCGAGACGATCGTGTCCGGCTGCAGCGCCGACAGGTGCGCCAGCTTGCGCTCGCGCAACTGCCGCGACAGCACAGGCTGCAGCACCGAGTACGTGCCCGCCGAGCCGCAGCACAGGTGGCTTTCCTCCGGCAGCGCCACCGTGAACCCCAGGTCGCGCAGGCCCGCTTCCAGCCCGCCCTTGAGCTGCTGACCGTGCTGCAGCGTGCACGGCGGGTGCAGCGCCAGCTGGCCGGCCTGCGCCGCGGCGGCCAGCTTCGGTTTCAGGATCGGCACCAGCATCGGCAGCAGCTCGCTCAGATCGCGGGTCAGTGCGCTGATGCGGGCGGCCTTGTCGGCGTAGGCGGGGTCGCCTGCGAGGTGGTGGCCGTACTCCTTCACCGTGACGCCGCAGCCAGAGGCGTTCATCACGATCGCCTCGACCTCGCCGCGCTCGACCAGCGGCCACCACGCCTCGATGTTGCGCCGCATGTCCGCCAGCCCGCCGCCCTGGTCCCCCAGGTGCGCCCGGATCGCGCCGCAGCAGCCCGCGCCCGGCGCCGTCACGGCTTCAATGCCCGCCGCGTCGAGCACGCGCGCGGTCGCCGCGTTGATGTTCGGGCTCATCGCCGGCTGCACGCACCCCGCCAGCATCAGCATCCGCCGCGTGTGTGACCGCCTCGGCGTGCCACGCGGGTCAGTTGCAACCCGCTCGGGCACCTTCGCCTTCAGCGCCGCCGGCAACAGTGGCCGCACCGTCTGCCCGAGCGCCATCGCGGGCGCGAACAGCGGCGAAGTCAGTCCCTCCTTGAGCAGCCAGCGGGTCGCACGCTCCAGCGGCGGGCGCTCGACGCGCTCGTCCACGAGCCGCCGCCCGATGTCCACCAGCTCGCCATACGGCACGCCCGACGGACAGGTCGATTCGCAGTTGCGGCAGGTCAGGCAGCGGTCCAGGTGCAACTGCGTCTCGCGTGTGGCCGGCTCGCCTTCGAGGAAGGCTTTCATCAGGTAGATCCGGCCACGCGGCCCGTCCAGCTCGTCGCCGAGGAGCTGGTAGGTCGGGCAGGTCGCGGTGCAGAAGCCGCAGTGCACGCACTTGCGCAGGATCGCCTGCGCGGCCATGCCATCGGCGGTGCCGGCGAATTCGGGGGAGAGTTCAGTGTGCATGGTGGAACAGCCCGTGGGGATCGAAGGACGCGCGGACCTGCTGGTTCAAGCGCGCCAGCACCGAAGGCAGCGGCGCACTGCGTGGCGCGCCAGACGCGGCACCGGCGTGGCACTCGGCGTGGCCACCCGCCTGCGCCGCCGCCGCGCGCACGGCGTCCACCGGCTCGTCGCTCAGCAGCCAGCGCTGGCCGCCATGCCACTCGATCAGCCCCTCGCCGCGCAGCCGCAGCATCGGCGCGTGCGGCGCCACCGACAGGCGCCACAGCCGCTGGCCCGCCGGCAGGCCCTGCGCGGCGAACGCCCACAGCGCATGCGTGCGGTCGCGCAGGCGGTCCCACAGCGGCTCGGCCACGGCGTTGTCCAGCCACTCGCCGCCCAGGCTGTGGCGCGCGGCATCCACCGCCGCCTGCGCACCGCTCAGGCGCAGCAGCAGCACGCCCTCGTGCCACATGCTCGCGTTCAGGGGCAACGGCTGGCGCGACCACGCGGTGAGCTTCGCCAGCGCGTCCGGCACGCTCAACGCAAACCGCAGCGTCGCCTTCGCCACCGGCCGCGGCAGCACCTTCAGCGACACGTCGCACAGCACGCCCAGCGTCCCCCACGACCCCGCCAGCAGCCGCGACACGTCGTAGCCGGCAACGTTTTTCATCACCTGCCCGCCGAAGCTGAGCAGCTCGCCACGGCCGTTGAGCATCGTCGCGCCCAGCACGAAGTCGCGCACGCTGCCCACCGACGCCCGCGACGGCCCGGCCAGCCCGGAGGCGACCATGCCGCCGACCGTGCCGCGCCCGGCCAGCCTCGGCGGCTCGAAAGCGAGGCACTGGCCTTGTGCCGCCAGCGCCGCCTCCAGTTCGACCAGCGGCGTGCCGGCGCGCACGGTCACGACCAGCTCGGTCGGCTCGTAGGCGCTGATGCCGGCCAGCGGCGTCACGTCCAGCACCCGGGCGTCGGCGCGAACCGGCTCAGGGCGCCACGCGGCCTTGCTGCCATGGCCGCGAATGTCGAGCGGCGTGCGGGTGGCGGCAGCGTCGAGGATCTGCGCGCGCAGGGATTGCAGGGCATCGTCCCTGTCCATGTCCATGTCCATGTCCATCACCATCAGAAACGCTCCAGTTCGGGGAATGGCAGCAGGCCGCGGCTGACGTGCAGTTTTCCGTACTCGGCGCAGCGGTGCAGCGTCGGGATCACCTTGCCGGGGTTGAGCAGGCCAGCCGGGTCGAACGCCGCTTTCAAGGCCAGCATCTGCGCCCGCTCCTCCGGCGAGAACTGCACGCACATCGAGTTCAGCTTCTCCACGCCGACGCCGTGTTCACCCGTGACCGTGCCGCCCAGGCGCACGCTGGTCTCCAGGATGTCGGCGCCGAACAGCTCGCAGCGGCGGAGCTGGTCCGGGTCGTTGGCGTCGAACAGGATCAGCGGGTGCAGGTTGCCGTCGCCCGCGTGGAAGACGTTGCAGCAGCCCAGGCCGTATTTCTGCTCCATCGCCTCGATGGCGCGCAGGATCTCGGCCAGCCGCTTGCGCGGGATGGTCGAGTCCATGCACATGTAGTCCGGGCTGATGCGGCCGGATGCCGGAAACGCATTCTTGCGGCCCGACCAGAACCGCAGCCGCTGCGCCTCGTCCCGGCTCACCGCCAGCCGGCTCGCGCCGCAGCGTTGCAGCACGGCGGTCATGCGGCCGATTTCCTCCTCGACTTCCTCGGGCGTGCCGTCGCTCTCGCAGAGCAGGATCGCCGCAGCGTCGAGGTCGTAGCCGGCGCGGACATAGTCCTCCACCGCCGCCGTCATGCGCTTGTCCATCATCTCCAGCCCGGCCGGGATGATGCCGGCGGCGATCACGGCGGCCACCGCGTCGCCCGCCGCTTCCACCGTGTCGAAGCTGGCCATGATGCAGCGGGCGAGCTTCGGTTTCGGCACCAGCTTCACGGTGACTTCGGTGGTCACGGCCAGCATGCCTTCGCTGCCGACGACCACGCTCAGCAGGTCCAGCCCCGGCGCATCGAACGCCTCGCCACCAAAGGTCACCGCATCGCCCTCCGCGGTGTAGCCCTTGACGGCGAGCACGTTGTGCAGCGTCAGGCCGTACTTCAGGCAATGCACGCCGCCCGAGTTCTCCGCCACGTTGCCGCCGATGGTGCAGGCGATCTGGCTGGACGGGTCCGGCGCGTAGTAGAGGCCGAACTTCGCCGCCGCCTCGCTGATCGCGAGGTTGCGCACGCCGCATTGCACGACCGCAAGGCCCGCTTCGGCGTCCAGTCGCAGGATCTTGTTGAACTTCGCCAGCGACAGCGTGACGCCCTCGCGGTGTGGCATCGCGCCACCCGACAGGCCGGTGCCAGCGCCGCGTGCGACGACCGGCACGCCCATCGCGTGGCAGATCCGCAGGATGTCGGCCACCTGCGCGTCGGTTTCGGGCAGCGCCACCAGCAGCGGGCGCTCGCGGTAGGCAGTCAGGCCGTCGCACTCGTAGGGCGTGACGTCGGCGCGGCGCGACAGCAGCGCGTGCGCGGGCAGCACGGTGCGCAGGCGGGCCAGCACCTCGGTCTGGCGGGCTTCAAGGGTCTGGATCGACACGGCGTTGTCTCCTCACCCGAGGCGGGTGAACTGCCGCGGATCTTGGCGAACCGCGCGCAGCGCCGACGTGAGAGTTCTTGCGTGACAGCGTGAATGTTTTTCAGGTGGTCGGGTTGACCGAGCCAAGCGACTGCCGCAGCCAGTCAGCAAACGCCGCGCACTCCCAGCGCGCCATCGCCCCCGGCCGCCAGCACAGGTGGTGGTGCTGCGGCGAGGCCACGGCGCGTGGCGACAGCCGCACCAGCCGCCCGCTCTCCAGCCACGCCGCGCCCAGCCGCCGCCGCAGCAGCGTCACCCCGAACCCGCACGCCGCCGCGTCCAGCATCAGCCCGACATCGTTGAACTGCGCGCCCTCCCGCGGCTCCGGCAGCGCCAGCCCGCAGGCGCGGAACCAGGTGCTCCACGGCTCCAGCGGACTGCGGATCAGGCGCACGCGGGCGATGTCGGCGGCGGTGTCGAAGTGGCCGAGCGGACCGACCTCGTGCAGGTACTGCGGGCTGCAGGCCGGGAAGACCTCGTCGCTCAGCAAGCGCACCTGCTCGACATCCGCGTAGGGGCCGGGGCCGTAGCGGATCTCCAGATCGGCCTCTTCCGACGTGACGTTGGTGAACGGAATCACCACCTGCAGCACCAGCTCGATCTCCGGCCACGCCTGGCGGAACAGCGCCAGCCGCGGCAGCAGGAGTTCGCGCGAGAACGTCGGCGTCACCGCCACGCGCAAGGGCGTGCTGCGCTGCTCGGCCGCTGCACCCGGCACCTGCTTCAACGCCAGCAGCCCCTCGCGCACCCGGGCCAGGTAGGCCGCACCCTCCGGCGTCAGGCTGAAATCGGCACGGGCGAAGAGTTTCACGCCGAGCTGGGTTTCAAGCTGGCGCAGGCGGTGGCTGACGGCGCTGGGCGTGACGCTGAGTTCGTGGGCAGCGCGGGTGACGCTGCGCAGCCGCGCGAGCGACTCGAAGGCGGCCAGACAGTGGATCGGCGGAATTCGCCGGATGGCATCGGGGTGCATGGCGTGTCATGATCGTCGATTTGTCACACTCTGACACCCCCGGCCACCCGGAACACTGCGAAAGACCCTGCCGATGGACGCCATCACCACCGCCCTGCAACCCATCCTCATCCCCGCCTTCACGCTCTGGGATGCGCCTTTCACCTGGCTGGAGCTGATCGCCTTCGTGCTGTCGATCGCGATGGTGTTCGCCAACATGCGCGTGATGCCCGTCGCCTGGCCGCTGGCGATCGTGGCATCGGTGCTGTACTTCGGGCTGTTCTGGAGTGGCAAGCTCTACGGCGATGCGTCGCTGCAGATCTTCTTTGCCGTCGTCGGCGCGTGGGGCTGGTGGCAGTGGGTGCGGGGTCAGGACGACGGCGGCCCGCTGCGGGTGCGCCACCTGCCGGGATCACAGCGGCTGACCCTGCTCGGCACCGGCCTCGTGCTGTGGCCGGCGATCGGCTGGTTCCTGGACACCTACACCGACACGGACGTGCCCTACTGGGACGCCTTCCCGACCGCCTTCAGCCTGATCGGCCAGTGGCTGCTGGGCCGCAAGTACGTCGAGAACTGGCCGACCTGGATCGTGGTCAACGTCGTCAGCGTGGCGCTGTTCGCCTACAAGGGCTACTACCTGACGGTGCTGCTGTACACGATCTTCATCGTGCTGTCGGTGGTGGGCTGGAAGGCGTGGCGCCAGCAGGTCAGCCACCCCTGATGCCGGCGGCCCGCGTCATCGCCATCGTCGGCGCAGAAAGCACCGGCAAGTCCACGCTGGCGCGTGCGCTGGCCGATGCGCTGGCCGCGGACGGGCTGGTCGTCGCCCACCTCGACGAGTACCTGCGCACCTTCTGCACCGTCCATGGCCGCACGCCCCGGCAGGACGAGCAGGCCGCCATCGCCGCCGAGCAGACCCGCCGCATCGCCGCAGCGCGTGACGCCCGGCGGCTGCCGGTGGACGTGGTGGTGGCGGACACGACGGCGCTGATGACGGCGGTCTACAGCGAACTCGTGTTCGGCGACACGGCGCTCTACCAGCAGGCGCTGGATGACCACCGGCAGGCGGACCTGACGCTGCTGATGGCACTCGACCTGCCCTGGGTGGCCGACGGCCTGCAGCGCGACGGGCCGCAGGTGCAGCAGCCAGTGGATGCGCTGCTGCGCGGGGCGCTGCTGGGCGCGGGGATCGGGTTTTCGGTGGTGGGTGGATCGGGGCCTCAGCGGCTGGCCAACGCCCGTGCCGCCTGGGCCGCCTCGCTGCGCCGTGCCACGCCACGCCCGCCACAACCCGGCGGCTGGCGCCACCACTGCGGGCGCTGTGGCGACCCGCTCTGCGAGCAGCATCTGTTTTCACGCTGAATTCACGCGGAGCCGTGGCGTATTTCACCGTTCTCGAAACAGGACGTAACCGCACGTGGCAGCATCGCCGCCGTGAATGCGCGACCCCTCTCCCCCACGCTCGCCCCTGGCCACCTGGCCCACCTGCCCCACCTGCCCGCGCTCGACGGCCTGCGCGGCATCGCCATCCTGCTGGTGCTGCTGCACAACTTCGACGTGCTCGACCTCGGCGGCGCCCGCGCCCTGGGGTCGGTGCTGGTCAAGGAGTTCTTCTACGTCGGCTGGATCGGGGTGCAGCTCTTCTTCGTGCTGAGCGGCTTCCTCATCACGCGCGGCCTGCTGGTCACGCAGCACCAGCCGGACTATTTCCAGCGGTTTTTCCTCAAGCGCGTGCTGCGGATCTTCCCGCTGTACTACCTGGCGCTGCTGGTGTTCCTGGTGCTGCTGCCCGCCACGGGCTGGGTGGAGCAGCGGGCCATGCAGTACAGCAGTCTCTGGCTGTGGACCTACCTGTCCAACTGGACCACCCCCTACGAGCCGACGGGGGGCCCGCTGCCACACTTCTGGTCGCTGGCGGTGGAGGAGCAGTTCTACCTGGTCTGGCCGCTGTTGCTGTGGAAGCTGCGGCTGCGGCACATCAGGTGGCTCTGCCTCGGGCTGACGGCGCTGAGTCCGCTGCTGCGGCTGGCGATGGTGCAGCAGGGGTTTCCGGACGAGGCGCTCTACGAGTTCACCTTCAGCCGCATGGACGCGCTGACCGCCGGCGCCGCGCTGGCTGCGTGGGACCACGGCCAGGCGCTGCACGGTGCCACGCGCTGGCGGGCGTGGCACCTGCAGCTGCTGGCGCTGGTGCTGCTGGCGGCAGCAGCAGTGGCGTCGCACGGGTTCCGGCGCGTCGGCGTGGTGCCGCAGGTGGTGGGCTACAGCCTGCTTGCGCTGGGCTGCGCAGCGGTCACGGGCTGGGCGCTGCTGGCGGACCAGGCGCGCAGCCGTGGCGCCAGTGTCAGCCGCTGGAGCGCGGTGCTGCGCTGGTCGGTGCTGCGCCAGTTCGGGCAATACAGCTACGCGATCTACGTCTTCCACAAGCCGCTGCACGACCTGGTGGGCGTGCCGCTGCTGGCACAGTGGACCGGCCAGACGCACACCGCCGACGTGGGCACGGCGTGGCTCTACTTTGTCGCGGCCACCACCGCCACCTTCGGCCTGGGCTGGCTGTCGTGGCACCTGTTCGAGCGGCACTTCATGGCGCTGAAGGACCGGCTGTCCACCGCCTCCCCCACCACCCATGCCGCCAGGCCGACCCGCCATGCCATCCGCGGCACGGTCACGGCCGCCCAGCGCCGCCACTTCAAGCCCCCGAAGGTCGCGCTGCGGGCGGCCCTTCGAGGAAAGCCAGCTCCTCGTCGCTGAAGCCCGCGGCCAGCCGCGCTGCACGGTTGAAGGGCGGACGCAGCCGCGGCGCCTCGTACTGCGCCACCAGCACGCGGTAGTGCGCCACGGGATCCAGCCCTTCACGGGCGCAGGCCCAGCGGTACCAGTGGTTGCCGATCGCCACATGCCCGATCTCGTCGCGCAGGATGACATCGAGGATCGCCACCGCCTGCAGATCGCCCGCCTTGCGCAGCTTGGCCTGGATCTGCGGCGTGGCGTCGAGTCCGCGGGCTTCCAGCGTGCGCGGCACCAGGGCCATGCGCGCCACGAAGTCGCCGCGGGTCTTCCAGGTCATGGTCCACAGGCCGTCGTGGGCCTCGAAGTCGCCGTAGGTGTGGCCGAGGGTGGCGAGGTGTTCGACGACAAGCAGGTGGTGGGTGGCTTCTTCGGCGGCCACGCGCAGCCAGTCGAGGTAGTAGGCGTGCGGCAGACCGGCAAAGCGCCAGCACGCATCAAGTGCCAGGTTGATCGCGTTGAATTCGATGTGGGCGATCGCATGCAGCAGTGCGGCGCGGCCCTCGGGCGTGAACGGCGAGCGCGTAGGCACCGCATCGGCCCGCACCAGCACCGGCCGCGCAGGCCGCCCCGGTACGTCCAGCGGCTCCGTCAGCACGGCATCCGGGTCGAGGGCCAAGTCGGGTGCCTGCGCCCAGAGCGCCTGCACCGCGTATGCTTTGCGCACCGGATCGGCGATGCGCAGCGCCTCCAGTGCTTGTTGTCGTAAGTCCATCTTCGGAATTTTCCCCGGTTTCAGCCCCGGTTTCAGCAAGGAGTGGCCATGGCCATCTATCAGCTCGGCGAACACGCGCCGCAACTCCACCCCACGGCCTACATCGCCGACAACGCCCAGGTCATCGGCCGCGTGCAGATGGCCCAGGACAGCAGCGTCTGGTTCGGCGTCGTCGTGCGCGGCGACACCGACGACATCCGCATCGGCCGCGGCAGCAACGTGCAGGACAACACCGTGCTGCACACCGACGAGGGCATCGCGCTGGTCATCGGCGAGAACGTCACCATCGGCCACCAGTGCATGCTGCACGGCTGCACCATCGGCGACCACTCGCTGATCGGCATCGGTGCCATCGTGCTCAACGGCGCGAAGATCGGCCGCCACAGCATCGTCGGCGCAGGCGCGCTCGTCACCGAGGGCAAGGAATTCCCCGACTACTCGATGATCCTCGGCAGCCCCGCCAAGGTGGTCAGGACGCTCACGCCCGAGCAGGCCGAGCGCATCGCGTTCGGCGCGGGGCACTACGTGGACAACGCCCGCCACTACCAGGCCAACCTGAAGGAGATCGCACGATGAGCCAGGGCAGCGTGCAAGGCGGTGAACTCCACAAGTTCCTCTTCGAGGGACTGCCGGTGCGTGGCGCGCTGGTGCGGCTGACTGGCGCGTGGACCGACATCCTGGCCCGGCGCGCCGAATCAGGCGGGTATCCGGCGCCGGTGCGGCAGTTGCTGGGCGAGATGACGGCCGCCGCGGCGCTGATGCAGGCGGGCATCAAGTTCAACGGCGCGCTGATCCTGCAGATGCAAGGCGATGGCCCGGTGGCGCTGGCCGTGGCCGAAGCGCAGCCGGACCTCACCGTGCGCGCCACCGCCCAGCTCTCGGGCGACATCCCGGAACACGCCCGCCTCGAAGCCCTGCTGAACGTCCACGGTCGCGGGCGCTGCGCCATCACGCTCGACCCGAAGGACCGCCAGCCGGGCCAGCAGCCCTACCAGGGCGTGGTGCCGCTGCATGGGGACCACGGCGAGCCGCTGCAGCAGCTCTCCGAAGTGCTGGAGCACTACATGCTGCAGTCCGAGCAGCTCGACACCCGGCTGGTGCTGGCGGCCAACGACCAGGTGGCCGCGGGGCTGCTGATCCAGCGCCTGCCCATCGAGGGCGAGGGCAACCTGGGCGGGCGCAGCAACGAAGACGAGATCGGCCTGAACGAGTCCTTCAACCGCATCGCCCATTTCGCCGCCTCGCTGACCCAGCAAGAGCTGCTGACGCTGGACACCCACAGCATCCTGCACCGCCTGTTCTGGGAGGAAGAGCTGCGCCTGTTCGAGCCGCAGACGCCGCGCTTCGGCTGTTCGTGCTCGCGCGAACGGGTCGGGCGGATGCTGGTGAGCCTGGGCCGGGACGAGGTGGAGAGCGTGCTGGCCGAGCAGGGTCGGGTGGAGGTGACGTGCGAGTTCTGCGGCCAGCGCCAGCACTTCGATCCGGTCGATGCGGCAGAGCTGTTCCTGTCGGCCGCCGCGCACGTTCCGGGCAGCCCGACCATGCAGTGACAGGGCGTGCCTGGGCTCACCCCCGGAAAGCACGGTGCAGCGCCGCCGCGCACAGATCCACTGCCGTGTTCGCTTCGTCGAGCACGCGGCCCATGGTGATGAAGCCGTGGATCTGGCGCTCGAAGCAGACGTACTGGGCGGCATTGCCGGCCGCACTCAGGCGATCCGCGTACTGGCGGCCCTCGTCGCGCAACGGGTCGAAGCCGGCGGTGAGCACCAGCGCCGGCGGCAGGCCCTGCAGGTCTTCGCGCAACAGTGGCGAGGCGCGCCAGTCGCTCCACTGCGCGGCGTCCGGGATGTAGTGGCCGCGGTAGTAGGCGATCGAGTCGGCAGTCAGCATGTAGCCTTGCCCGCAGGCCGTGTGCGACGGGGCGACGGCGCGCATGTCGGTGGCCGGGTAGACCAGCAGCTGGAAGCAGATCGGCAGATCGCCCGTCTCCCGCGCGGCGATCGCCACCACCGCCGCCAGATTCCCCCCCGCGCTGTCGCCACCCACGGCCAGCCGTGCCGCATCCAGCGCCAGCTCGGCCGCGTGGTCGCGGACCCAGCGCGTGGCGGCCAGCGTGTCGTCCACCGCGGCGGGGAAACGGTGCTCCGGCCCCATGCGGTAATCGACCGACACCACCGCACAGCCCGCGCCATTGGCCAGCTGCCGGCACAGCGTGTCATGCGTGTCGCAGTCGCCGATGGTCCAGCCTCCGCCGTGGTAGTACACCAGCACCGGCAGCACGGCGTCCGGTGCCGCACCCGCCGGCCGAATCAGCCGCAACGGAATGTCGCCGTGCGGCCCGTGTGCCACCAGCTCCTGCACCCGCGACACGGCGGGTGGCTCCGGTTGCGTGAAGAAGCGGCGCTCGCGGTAGAAGCGGCGGGCGTCCTCCGGGGTCATCTGGTGCGTGGGTGGAATGCCTCTTGAGCTGATGAAGTCCATCAGGGCACGGGCTTGGGGGTCGAGCAGCATCGTCACCTCGGCGACAGGGTTGAGAGCGGTGGGCCAGGGGGGTCGGGTTGACCACCAGACTGTAGCGTTTGCGCCGCCGTACACTGGCCGGCTGATTTTTCTGGCAATGCTGCCATTGACATTTCCGTCATCCACCCCTGCATGTTTTTTCAATTCGGACTGCCATGAAGACCTCCTGGACCACCCGCCGCTTCCTCAAGACCTCCAGCTTGCTGGTCGCCGGCCTCGTGCTGGCCGCCTGCGGCAAGCAGGAAGCTGCTGCACCGGCCGCCCCCGCCGCTTCGGCTGCCGCCGCGCCGCCGCCAGCCAAGGTCTACGTCGTCGGCACCGACGCCGCCTACGCGCCCTTCGAGTCCCAGAACGAGAAGGGCGAGATCGTCGGCCTGTCGATGGATGTCCTGAACGCCATCGCCGCCAAGGCCGGCCTCCAGGTGAAGTACGTCAACACCCCCTGGGAAGGCATCTTCAACAGCCTGCAGCAAGGCGATCGCGACCTGCTGATCTCGTCCATCACCATCACCGACGAGCGCAAGCAGACGATGGACTTCTCGGCACCCTACTTCGACGCGCAGCAGCTCATCGCCGTCAAGGCCGACTCGAAGGTCGCCAAGTTCGACGACCTGAAGAAGCTCAAGGTCGGCGTGCAGACCGGCACCACGGGGGATGAGGTCGTCACCAAGCTGCTGGGCAAGACCAGCACGGCGATCAAGCGGTTCGAGTCGACCCCGCTGGCGCTGAAGGAGCTGGAAGCCAGCGGCGTGGATGCGGTCGTGGCCGACAACGGCGTGGTGATCCATTACGTCGCCAACAACGCAGGCGCCAAGTTCAAGACCGTCGCCGACACCGCCTCGTTCGTGCCGGAGCAGTACGGCATCGCCGTGAAGAAGGGCAACGCCGAGCTGCTGGAGAAGATCAACAAGGGACTGGCCGACATCAAGGCCGACGGCACCTACGACAAGCTCTACGCCCAGTACTTCGGCACGGCCCCGGCCGCGGCCGTCGTCAAGTAAGCTGCGGCGCGCCCCAGACCTGCCGCCACACGTCGAACTCGGCGGCAGGCATCGGGCGCGCGAACAGCCACCCCTGCCCCTGGTCGCAGCCCAGCGACTCCAGCAGCACCCGCTGGCCTTCGGTCTCCACGCCTTCGGCGACCACCTTCAGTCCCAGACCGTGCGCCAGCGCGATGATGGTGCCGGCGATGCTCAGGTCACGCCCGTCGCGCTCGATGCTGCTGACGAAGCTGCGGTCGATCTTGAGCACGTCCACAGGCAGGTGCTTCAGGTACGACAGGCTGGAGTAGCCGGTACCGAAGTCGTCGATCGCCAGCGCCATGCCCGCCCGGCGCAGCTCGCCCAGCAGCTGGCTCGGTTCGCTGCCCGCATCCATCAGGGTGGACTCGGTGATCTCCAGCTCCAGCACGTTCGCGGGCAGGCCATGCTCGGCGCGCAACTGCCGCAGCAGCGTGGGCAGCACCGGATCGCCGAAGTGCCGCGCCCCCAGGTTGACCGCCACGGGCAGCCAGCCCAGTCCTTGCGCATGCCAGTGCGCGATCTGCGTGGCGACTTCGCGCAGCATCCACTCGCCGATGACGACGATCAGGTCGCTCTGCTCGGCCACCGGGATGAAGCGCGCCGGCTGGATCCACCCCTGGTCGGGATGTTTCCAGCGCACCAGGGCCTCGGCGCCGACCACTTCGCGGGTCTGCAGGTCGAGCTTGGGCTGGTACCACGCCCGCAGCTCGCCCGCCGCCACCCCGCGCCGCAGCGCCGACACCAGGATCAGCCGCTCCAGCGACGCCTGGTTCATCTGCGGGTCATAGAAGCGCCAGGTGTTGCGGCCGTCGTCCTTGGCACCGTTGAGCGCGCTCTCGGCGTTGCGCAGCAGCACGTCGCTGGCCTGGCCATCACCTGGATAGAGGCTGATGCCGGCGGAGGCCGTGACGGTCAGGTCGTGGCCCTGGATCGACAGCGGCCCCGACAGCAGCCGCAGCAGCGCAGGCACGACCTCGGCGCAGCGGTCCCGCCCGCTGCGCTCCAGCAGCACGACGAACTCGTCCCCCCCGAGCCGCCCGACGAACATCCCCTGGGCGACCAGCGTGCGCAGGCGGTTGGCCATCTCGGTCAGCACGGCGTCGCCGGCGGCGTGGCCCATGGAGTCGTTGATGGACTTGAAGCCGTCCAGCCCGATGACCAGCACGCCCGCCTGCACCGTGGGCACCTGCGGCGAGGGGCGCACGCTGATGGCCTGCTGCAGCCGTGCGCCGATGGCCGGGCGGTTGGGCAGGTCGGTGAGCGCATCGTGGCTGCTGAGGTAGTCGGTGCGCGCTTCGGCCTGGCGCAGCCGCGAGAGGTCGGCGCCGATGCCCACGTAGTGCGTGATCTGCCGGTCGCTGTCGCGCAGCACGGTGATGGTCTGCAGCAGGGGGTAGACATGGCCGTCCTTGGCACGGTTCCAGAATTCGCCCTGGAAGCTGCTGTCCTGGTCCAGCAGGCGCCACATGCGCTGGTAGAAGGCCGCGCTCAGCCGCCCCTCGCCCAGCAGCGCCGGATTGCGCCCGAGCACTTCGTGGGCTTCGTAGCCACTGATGCGCGTGAAGGCGGCGTTGACGGCCACGATCTCGTTGCGTGGATTGGTGACGACGATGGACTCGCTGGCGGAGTCGAAGATGCGGGCCGACAGGCGCATGCGCTCCTCGTCGCGCTTGCGCTCGCTGATGTCGCGCACGGTGCCGTTGATCTCCAGTGCGCCGCCCTGGGGGTCGCGGGCCATTTCCGCGCACAGGTGCAGCCAGGTGCCTGCGGCCTCGCTGGGGCGGTGCAGGCGCAGCTCGATGTCGAGCGTGCCGAAGCTCAGTGCGGCGCGCCAGTGCCGGCGCAGGCGGGCGCGGTCACGCTCGGCCACGCAGGCCACCAGCGCCTCGACATCGAGCGTGCTGCCCGCCGGCAGCCTGAACATGGCACAGGCCGACTCGCTCAGCACGATGCGGTCACCGACCGGGTCGGACCACCAGCTTCCCAGCCCCGCCGCACGCTGGGCGCTGCGCAGGCGGGCTTCGCTGTGGCGCAGCTGCTCGGCGGCGTTGCGGCGCTGGTACCAGCGGGTCAGCTCCCGTGCCACGGCCTGGAGCAGCACGGGGTCGGGTGGTACCGTCCCATCCTGGCAGGCCACCCCGATGTGGCCGATGGGCTGGCCGTCGAGGTCGATGCCCTGCCAGTGCGGCCAGCCAGCGGCCGGGGTGTCGTCGCCCACGCGGTCCAGCCCGAGCATCACCGCCACCTGCACCGCGTCCGCCTGGTCGAAGGCCATCGGCAGGCACACCGCCACCACGCGCGCAGCCTGCGCCGGGGTGAGCGTGAAGTCACCCAGCGACGTGCTGACCTCGAACAGCACCTGGGCCTCGCGCAGGCGGGCATCGAGCTGGAGCGAGCGTTCCTGCAGCGCGTCGGCCAGCGCCTTGCGGGTAGTGATGTCGCGGGTGGCGCCCCGCACGCGGCGCACCTGGCCGTCCTCGTCCACCACCGGCACCCAGTCGCACAGCAACCAGCGCAGCTGCCGGTCCCGCAGGCACACGGGGTATTCGACCCCCAGCAGTGCCCGCCGATCGCGCACCGTGGTGCGCATCTGCTCGTACATCCGCGGCAGGCAGGACGACGGAATGCCCGTCATCGGAGCCAGGCGCAATACCTCCGCCGTCGGCAAGCCCAGCACGTCCTCCACCGCACCGTCGACGGACACGAAGCGCAGAGGCTCGCCCGCCGGACTGACCAAGATTTCCCAGGCAAAGGCACGACAAGCCTCGCTGACGGTGCGGAACAAGGCTTCGCGTTCGCGCAGGCGGGTCGCGGTGGCCTGGCGCAGCGTGATGTCACGGGCCACGGCCAGTGTCCCCAGCACCGGCAGCGCAGTGCGCACCACCTCGACGCAGACCGCCTGGCCGGTGTCGGCACGCAGCAGCTCCGCCTCTTGCGTCGCCGAGGTCGCCGCGCCACCGAGCCACTGCAACCGGGCCGGTACTGGCTGCCCGATACCGCCACCCGTCCAGGCCACGAAGGCCTGGTTGCAGGCCAGCACCTGACCGGCGGCGTTCTCCAGCCAGGCGGGATCGGGCAAATGGTCGAACAGCGCAACGTCCGGCACGCTGGGCAGACAAGGAAGCGACATCGGCTGGCAGGCTCGGCGGTGGTGGATCTGCATTCTGCGCCGACCGGCCCGCTCCGCGGGCAAGCCACCATGGGCGCACCGGGACGGCCCGCGTAAACTCGCACGCCACGGCGACCGCCGCCCCTCTCCCGAATCGGACACTGCAACACATGGACTTGCGCTGGAACATCCTGGCGGGCTACGGGCCGCTCTTCCTCGAAGGCGTGCTCACCACGATCGAGCTGACCCTGGTGGCCATCGTCGCCGGCATGGTGCTGGGCATCGCCTTCGGGCTGGTCAGCAGCTCGGTGAACGCGCCACCGCCCCGCTCGGCGGTGGCACGGCTGGCCATGCAGGCGCTGCGGGCGGTCACCACCGCCTACGTCACCTTCTTCCGCGGCACCCCGCTGTTCGTGCAGATCCTGCTGGTGCATTTCGCGCTGATGCCCGCCCTGATCCACCCGGACAACGGCCTGCTGCTCAGTGGCGACCTGGCCCGCACCTTCCGCCAGGAGCACGGCGCGTTCTTCTCGGGCTGCCTCGCCTTGAGCCTGAACGCCGGCGCCTACATCTCCGAGATCTTCCGCGCCGGCATCCAGAGCATCCACCTCGGCCAGACCCAGGCTGGCTACTCGCTGGGCCTCACCCACGCGCAGAGCATGCGCTTCGTCATCCTGCCGCAAGCCTTCCGCCGGATGGTGCCCGCGCTGGTCAACGAAGGCATCACGCTGATCAAGGACTCGTCGCTGGTCTCGGCCATCGGGCTGGCCGAACTCGCGCTGGCCGCCCGCACGGTGGCAGGGGCGTATTCGCGCTACTGGGAGCCGTATCTGGCGATCTCGGCGATCTACCTGGTGCTGACACTGGTGCTGTCCACGCTGGCCAAGCGGCTCGAAGCGCCCGCCCACCTGCGCGGGCGCTGAGTGACGGGCGGGTGGTCGATCAGTCCAATCAGTCCAGCTTGAGCTTCTGGGCCTCGACCACCTTCTTGTAGACCTCGAACTCGGCCTTGATCTGCGCGGCGAACTGCTCGGGCGTGTTGGCCACGATGACCGAGCCGGTGTCCTCGATGCGCTTGCGCACGGACGGATCCTCCAGCGTCTTGCGCGTGGCGGCACTGACCTTGTCGATCACCTCGCGCGGCGTGCCCTTGGGCGCCAGGAAACCGTAGTAGGCCATCCGGTTGACGGGCTCCAGTCCCACCTCCTTGAAGGTCGGCACGTTCGGCAGTGCGGCCAGCCGGTCCGGCGCCGCCACGACGATCGGGATCAGCCGTCCGTCCTTGATGAAGGGCAGCGCCGAGGGCATGTTGTCGAAGATCACCGGCACCTGTCCCGCCACCGTGTCGTTCAGCGCCGGACCCGCGCCGCGGTAGGGGATGTGGGCGATGAAGACGCCGGCCAGGTTCTTGTACAGCTCCATCTGCAGGTGGCCGATGCCGCCGGTGCCGGAGCTGGCGTAGCTGTAGCGACCCGGATTCTTCTTCAGCACCTCGACGAAGGTCTTGTAGTCGCGCGCCGGGAAGCTCGGATGCACGGCGATCACGTTCGGCGTGGCGGCGATGTTGATGATCGGCGCGAAGTCGGTCAGCGGGTTGTAGGGAGTCTTGGGGTTGATGGCCGGGTTCGCCGCCGTGGTCGAGACCGTGGCCATGCCGAGCGTGTAGCCGTCGGGAGCGGACTTGACCATCTCGTGGGCGCCGATGATGCCGCCGCCCCCTGCCTTGTTCTCGACGATCAGCGTCTGGCCGAGTGCCGGGCCGATCTTCTCGCCCATGATGCGGGCGATGATGTCCGTGGTGCCACCGGGGGCGAAGGGCACGATCACCTTGACCGGCTTGTTCGGGAAGCCCTGGGCCTGCACGGCCAGTGGAGCCACCAGCAGAGCCGTGGCGACGGTGGCGAGAATCTGGCGACGTTTCATGCGGAGTGCTCCTGGGTGTGTACCGGTGCGCATGCTACCCAGCAGGGGGCCGTTGTGCGCGTTGTGGATGCTGCGTAGGGGAAAACCAGACGCCTGCGCTAGGCTCGCACCATGCTGTCCGTTGCCCTGCTCCTGCTACCCGATTTCCTGCTGATCGTCGCGGGCTTTGCCATTTGCCGCTGGACGGCGCTGGACCGGCCGGTGTGGAACGGCGTCGAGCGGCTGGTGTACTGGCTGCTGTTCCCGGTGCTGCTGTTCACGTCCATCGTGCGCAGCCCGCTGCAGCCGGCGGCCACGCTGGGGCTGGCGCTCGGTGGCGTGCTGACGGTGGGGACGGGACTCGTGCTGGCCACGCTGCTGCGCTCGGTGCCGAAGGTCGACACGCACCTGCAGGCGTCCGGCGCGCAGGTCGCCTTTCGCTTCAACTCGTATGTGGCACTCGCACTGGCGGAGCGGCTGGGCGGGTCGGCGTCGGTGGCCTGGGTGGCGCTGCTGATCGCGCTGTGCGTGCCGCTGTGCAACATCGGCGCGGTGTGGAGCCTGGCCCGCCACGGCGGCCACAGCACCGGGCGCGAGCTGCTGCGCAACCCGCTGATCCTGGCGACGGTGGCGGGCTTGATCGGCAATCTGGCGGGGCTGAAGCTGCCGCAGGTGGTCGACATCACCTTCGGCCGCATCGGTGCCGCCGCCTTGCCGCTCGGGCTGATGGCTGTGGGGGCAGGGCTGGAGCTCGGTGGTTTGCGCAAGGCACCAGGGCTGGCGGTGGCACTGCTGGGGATCCGCCATGCCGTGCTGCCGCTGGTCGGGCTGGGGCTGGGCGTGCTGCTGGCCTTGCCGCTGGGACAGGCGCAGATCCTCGTCGCCTTCGCTGCGATGCCCACCGCGTCGAGCTGCTACGTGCTGGCGGCGCGCATGGGCGGGGATGGCGTCTACGTGGCGGGGCTGGTCACGGCGTCCACGCTGCTGGGGATGGTCAGCGTGCCGGTGGCGCTGACGCTGTTCTCACGGCTGCACGGCGGCTGAACCCGCACCGGGCCGCTGCCGCTGCGCCAGCGCCCAGTCGATGTGCTCGGCCAGCAGGTCACTGGCACTGGGTCGCCGTGCGGCCAGCGCCTCCGCAATCGCCGGATCCCCCGTCTCGCGCCACGCATTGCCCAGCGCCACCGCCACGTTGCGCTGCCAGCGGGCGTGGCCGATGCGGCGGATCGGGCTGCCCTCGGTGTGCTGCAGGAAAGCCGTCTCGTCCCATGCCCACAGCGCCAGCAGCGTCGGCGCCCGCAGCGGCTCGCGGGCGTCGAAGTCGGGCAGCACGCTGCGCTGCGCGTACTTGTTCCACGGGCACACGCGCTGGCAGTCGTCGCAGCCGTAGACCCGGTTGCCGATCGCGGCCCGGAACTCGACCGGGATCGGTCCGTCGTGCTCGATCGTCAGGTAGCTGATGCAGCGCCGCGCGTCCACCCGGTAGGGCGCGACGATGGCCGCCGTCGGGCAGGCGTCGAGACACGCGGTGCAGCGTCCGCAGTGCTCCTCGACCGGTGGCGACGCGGACAGCGGCAGGGCAGCATCCACGTAGATCTCGCCGAGGAAGAACATCGACCCCGCCGAGCGGTCCAGCAGCAGCGTGTGCTTGCCGCGCCAGCCCAGCCCGCTGCGGCCGGCGAGTTCGACCTCCAGCACCGGCGCCGAGTCGCAGAAGACCCGGTGGCCGAAGGGGCCGATCTCGGCAGCGATGCGCTCGGCCAGCCGCTGCAGCCGGTTGCGCAAGACCTTGTGGTAATCCCGGCCCCGTGCATAGACCGACACCACCGCCTCGCCCGGCTGCGCGGCGCGGTTGGCTTCTTGTTCGCGCCAGTCGACGGGCGTGTCGCGGGGCAGGTAGTCCATGCGCGCCGTGATGACCCGCACCGTGCCCGGCACCAGCGCATCAGGGCGGGCGCGCTTCAGGCCATGCGCCGCCATGTAGCCCATGCCGCCGTGGAAGCCGGCGTCCAGCCACGCCACAAGACCCGGCTCGGCTGTCGCCAGATGTACACCGGCCACGCCGATCTGTGAGAATCCCAGCTCCAAGGCCCACGCCCGGACCTGTCCGACGAGCCGCTCAGGATCGGGCGCAACAGACGCCGCAACAGACGCATGACCAAGGTTGTCCATCCGGTGATTCTAGAAACTCGCCAGCAGCATTGGCCCGACGAAGCCGCCTGCGAGGCCACGGCCCGCGCCCTGGCCCGCCATCCGGCGCTGCGCCTGGCCTGCCTCGAACTGCACGGGCCCCTCGGCGCCGGCAAGACCACCTTCGCCCGCCACCTGCTGCGCGCGCTGGGCGTGACGGGGCGGATCAAGAGCCCGAGCTACGCCATCGTCGAGCCGCACAGCGTGCCCGACGGTCCATCGGACGACGAACGGGCCATGTCGGGCATCTGGCACTTCGATTTCTACCGATTCGGCGACCCCCGCGAGTGGGAGGATGCCGGCTTCCGCGACCTGTTCGCCAGCCCCGGCCTGAAACTGGTCGAGTGGCCCGAGAAGGCTGCCGGCCTGCTGCCGATGCCGGACCTGTCCATGACGCTGCAGCCCCTGGACGACGGCGGCCGTGCGGTGCAGTGGCAAGCCTGCACGCCACGGGGCACGTTGCTGTTGAACGAGACCCTGCCATGACACACCCCCATCTTCCCGATCCTGCGGCGACCCAGGGCGCTGGCGATGCCCTGCCGGCGGTGAACCGCCGTGGCTGGTTCCGCCAGGCTGGCGCGCTGGTGCTGGTGCTCGGTGCCGGGGATCTGGTGCATGGCGCCACGCTGGTGGCCGTACGGGTCTGGCCGGCGGCGGATTACACGCGGGTGACGCTCGAATCCGACACCGCGCTCGAAGCCCGCCACTTCGTCACCGCGGGTCCGGCACGGCTGGTGATCGACATCGACGGCCTCGAACTCAGCCCGCAACTGCGCGAGCTGGTCGCCAAGATCGGCACCAACGATCCGCACATCGCCGGCGTGCGCCTGGGACAAAGCCAGCCGCGGCAGGTGCGCATGGTGTTCGACCTCAAGCGCGCCGCCACGCCGCAGGTCTTCACGCTGTCGCCGATCGCCCCCTACCGCCACCGGCTGGTGTTCGACCTCTACCCGGCACAGGCCCCCGATCCGCTGCTGGCGCTGGTCAAGGAGCGCGAAGCCGCCCCCACCCCGCTGCCCCAGCCGCCCGCGCCCGGCGTGCCCCCCCCCGCCACCAGCACCGCCGACGCTTCCGCCCGTGCCGCCTCCGACGTGGACGACGCCCTCGGCGAGTTCATCGGCCGTGTCGACCGCCCCGCCGCGCCCGCCACCGCCGCCGCACCCGCCACCCCGTCTGCCGAGCGCCCCAGCCTGCAGACGGGGTGGCG
>JAAFKB010000038.1 GCA_013299055.1 Sphaerotilus sp. | reverse complement strand
CAAGCACTTCTGCGCGCTGCTCGAACACCCCAAGTCCCAGGAACGCATCATGGGCATGCTGCAGACCGGCAAGCCGGTGCGCAACTGAACCGGCCGACGACGCCAACGGAGCACATTCCATGAGCAAGCAACTGCAAGACGCCTACATCGTCGCCGCCACCCGCACGCCGATCGGCAAGTCGCACCGCGGCTTCTTCCGCAACACCCGGCCGGACGACCTGCTGGTGGCCGCCATGCGCGGCGCGCTGGCGCAAGTGCCGACGCTGGACCCGAAGGCCATCGAGGACGCCATCATCGGCTGCGCCATGCCCGAAGGTCCGCAAGGGCTGAACATGGCCCGCGTCGCCGCGCTGCTGGCGGGGCTGCCGAACACGGTGGGCGGCATCACCGTCAACCGCTTCTGCGCCTCGGGCCTGAGCGCGATCCAGATGGCCGCCGACCGCATCCGCGTCGGTGAGGCCGACGTGATGATCGCCGGCGGCGCCGAGAGCATGAGCATGGTGCCGATGAGCGGCAACACGCCCAGCTTCAACCCGAGCATCTTCGAGCGCGACGAGAACGTCGGCATCGCCTACGGCATGGGCCTGACCGCCGAGAAGGTGGCCAACCAGTGGAAGGTGAGCCGCGACGCGCAAGACGCCTTTGCGCTGGCCTCGCACCAGAAAGCCTTGGCCGCGCAGGCCGCCGGCGAGTTTGATGCCGAGACCACCGCCGTCGAGATCGCCGAGCGCACGCCCGACCTCGCGACCGGCGAGATCCGCACCCGCACCCGCACGGTCAACCGCGACGAAGGCGCCCGCCCCGACACCTCGCTCGAAGGACTGGGCAAGCTCAAGACGGTGTTCGCCGCCAAGGGCAGTGTCACCGCGGGTAACAGCTCGCAGACCAGCGACGGCGCCGGCTGCCTGATCCTGGCCAGCGAGAAGGCGATCCGCCAGCACGGTCTGACGCCGCTGGCGCGCTTCGTCAGCTACGCCAGCAAGGGCGTGCCGCCGGAGATCATGGGCATCGGCCCGATCGAGGCGATCCCGGCGGCGCTGCGCAGCGCCGGTCTGCAGCAGAGCGACCTGGACTGGATCGAGCTGAACGAAGCCTTCGCGGCCCAGGCGCTGGCCGTGATCAATACCACGGGTCTCGACCCCAGCAAGGTCAATCGCATGGGCGGCGCGATCGCACTTGGCCATCCGCTGGGCGCGACCGGCGCCATCCGCGCCGCGACGCTGATCCACGCGCTGCGCCGCCATGACCTGAAGTACGGCATGCTGACGATGTGCGTCGGCACCGGACAGGGTGCGGCCGGGATCTTCGAGCGCGTCTGAACGCCACCGGCGCTGTCCTGTCGAATCCAGCCGCTTCACCGTCCGGTGCTGCGGCTTTTTTGTTTCACACGCAACAAGCCGTCGTGATTGACCGCTGTGGCGCATTTACCATTTCAAGTTGCCCGAGGAGATCCCATGAGCACCAGCATCAAGACCGCCACCCTGAACGGCGTGGCCACGATCGAGATCGCCCGCCCCGAGAAGAAGAACGCGCTGACCATGGCGATGTACACCGCCATGGCCGAGGCGCTGCGCACCGCGCAGGCGGACGGCGCCGTGCGTTCGATCCTCATCACCGGGCAGCCGGGCGTGTTCACCTCCGGCAATGACCTGGAGGACTTCATGCAGCGCCCGCCGCAGGGCATGGACTCGCCGGTGTTCCAGTTCATGCTGGCGCTGCTGGAGTGCGAGAAGCCGGTGATCGCGGCGGTCACGGGCGCGGCGATCGGCATCGGCACGACGATGCTGCTGCACTGCGACTTCGCCTATGTCAGCGACGAGGCGCGGCTGGCGATGCCGTTTGTCGGGCTGGGTCTCGTGCCCGAATACGGCTCCAGCCTGCTCGTGTCGCAGGTGATGGGCCACGCCAAGGCGGCCGAGAAGCTGCTGCTGGGCGATCCGTTCACGGGGGCGGAGGCGGTCGAATGCGGCATTGCCAATGCGGTGCTGCCGACGGGCGAAGTCGTCAACCACGCGCGCCGCGTGGCCGAACGCTTCAACGCGCTGCCACCCGGTGCGGTGCGCGACACCAAGCGGCTGATGCGCGCCCACCAGCGCGACAAGGTGCGCGAGGTCATCGCCAGCGAAGCCGCGATCTTCTCCGAGCGACTGCGCAGCCCCGAGGCACAGGAGGCCTTCCAGGCGTTCTTCCAGAAGCGCAAGCCCGATTTTTCGTCGTTCACCTGAGCGCCCGCCCGAGCGCACGTCACTGCCAATGCCCGCCTTCACCGCTGCCAAAGTTGCCCTGTCGCCCCTGCTGCTCTGGCAGGGACGACAAGTTCGCCGGGAAGCGCCGCGCCTGCCTGAAGCCAGCGGGCCACGTCTGGGCCTGACCGGGCAGGAGTCGTACAGCGGGGCAATGCCGCGGCTGCGGCTGCTGATCGTGGGGGATTCGTCCGGTGCCGGTGTCGGGGCAGCGACGCAGGACGAGGCACTCGCCGGTCGGCTGAGCCAGGCGTTGGCGCGGCGGCTGAAGGCACCGATCGCGTGGCAGCTCGTGGCCCGCACTGGCTGGACCACCGCCGACGCCACCGCCGCGCTGCGTGAACTCTCGGCGCAGGGGCGGCTGCCGCCGGCGGACGTGATGGTGACTGCGCTCGGGGTGAACGACGCCGTGCAGCAGACCAGCCCGCGCCGCTGGACCGCGCAGCTCGATGCGCTGGAAGCCTGCGCGTGCGAGCTGGCGGGCGTGCACCAGGTGGTGGCCACGGCGGTCCCGCCGATGCACCAGTTTCCCTTGCTGCCGCAGCCGCTGCGCTGGGTGCTGGGCCGCTCGGCCGAGGCGCTGGACGCGGCGCTGGTGCAGTGGACCGCTGACGCCGGCACGCGGGCATACTTCGAAATGCCCTTCGATCCCGCCCGCGACGACGTGCGTGAACTCATGGCCAGCGATGGCTTCCACCCCAGCTCGGCGCTCTACCGCCGCTGGGGCGAGGCACTGGCCTTGCAGATTGCGGCGGACTATCGGCCGCTCATGCGGCCGGTGTGAGCGGCGCCCGGGGAATCGGCCTCGGCCGCCCTTCCCGGTCGATCGCCACATACGTCAGGTTCGCCTCCGTCACCTTCACCGTCTGCGGATCGGCTGGGTTGCGCTCGGCGTAGACCTCGACATGCACCGTGACCGACGTGTTGCCGATGCGCTCGACCGTCGCGTAGAAGCTCAGCAGGTCGCTCACCGACACCGCCTGCTTGAAGATGAACTGGTTCACCGCCACCGTGGCGATGCGGCCCTTGGCGATGCGCGCCGGCAGCACCGCGCCGGCGATGTCCACCTGCGCCATGATCCAGCCGCCGAAGATGTCGCCGTTGCCGTTGGCGTCCGCCGGCATCGGCATCATGCGCAGCACGAGTTCACGCTGGTGCGAGCCGGGTTCACCACCGTGGACGGGCGGGGGGCTGGAAAAACGCGGGGCGTTCGCTTCGTTCACACTCATGGGTTGGCACCTCGGTTACAGGCGCCATTCTTCCACCAAGCCCCCACCCATGCGCCGCTTTGCTCCGAATGAACCCGCCCCGGTCGATCCTGCCGGTACACCCCGCAGCGACTGGACCACGCTCAAGCGCCTGGGCCCCTACCTGTGGGAATACCGCGTCCGCATGGTGCTGGCGCTGCTGTTCCTGGTGGCGGCCAAGGTGGCCAACGTCGGCGTGCCGGTGCTGCTGAAGACGCTGGTGGACGATCTGGCCATTCCGGTCGGCGATCCACGGGCGCTGGTGGTCGTGCCGCTGGGGCTGCTGCTGGCGTATGCGGGACTGCGTTTCTCGACGACGCTGTTCACGGAGCTGCGCGAACTCGTCTTCGCCAAGGCCACGCACGGCGCCACCCGCCGCATCGCGCTGGAAACGTTCCGCCACCTGCACGCGCTCAGCCTGCGTTTCCACCTGGAACGCCAGACCGGCGGCATGACCCGCGACATCGAGCGCGGCACACGGGCGCTGCAGTCGCTGGTGAGCTACTCGCTCTACACCATCGTGCCGACGCTGGTGGAACTCGGGCTGGTGCTGACGCTGCTGGGCTCGCGCTTCGACATGGGGTTTGTCTGGATCACGCTGGTGGCGCTCGTCGTCTATGGCACGCTGACGATCAGCATCACCGAATGGCGCACACGGTTCCGCCGCGAGATGAACGAGCTGGACTCGAAAGCCCACAGCCGCGCCATCGACGCGCTGCTGAACTACGAGACCGTCAAGTACTTCAACAACGAGGACTTCGAATCCCGCCGCTACGACGAGGGCCTGGACGCCTACCGCCGCGCCCAGATCAAGTCGCAGGGCACGCTGTCGCTGCTCAACGCCGGGCAGCAGCTCGTCATCGCCACCAGCCTCGTGGCGATGCTGTGGCGTGCGACGGCGGGTGTCGTGGAGCAGCGGCTGACGCTGGGTGATCTGGTGATGGTGAACGCGCTGCTGATCCAGCTCTACATCCCGCTGAACTTCCTCGGCGTGCTCTACCGCGAGATCAAGCAGAGCCTGACCGACCTGGACAAGATGTTCCGCCTGATGGAGCGCGAGCGCGAGATCGCCGACCGGCCGGGCGCGCAGCCGCTGGCGATCGGGTCGGCCACCGTGCGCTTCGAGGCGGTGAACTTCGCCTACCACCCGGAGCGGCCGATCCTGCACGGGGTGAGTTTCGAGATCCCGGGCGGCAAGACGGTGGCGGTGGTCGGCCCGTCCGGTTCGGGCAAGAGCACGCTGGCGCGGCTGCTCTACCGCTTCTACGACGTGGACGCGACCACCCCAGGACATGGCGGCGGGCGCATCACCATCGACGGCCAGGACCTGCGCGACGTGACGCAGGACAGCGTGCGCCGCAGCATCGGCATCGTGCCGCAGGACACCGTGCTGTTCAACGACACCGTGGGCTACAACATCGGCTACGGCCGGCCTGGCGCGTCGCAGACCGAGATCGAGGCCGCCGCCCGCGCCGCGCACATCCACGAGTTCATCGCCGCGCAGCCCAAGGGATACGAGACGATGGTCGGCGAGCGGGGATTGAAGCTGTCAGGTGGTGAAAAACAGCGCGTCGCCATTGCCCGCACGCTGCTGAAGAACCCGCCGATCCTGATCTTCGACGAAGCCACCTCGGCGCTGGATTCGGCCAACGAGCGTGCCATCCAGACCGAACTCGCCAGTGCGGCGAAGGGCAAGACCGCACTGGTGATCGCCCACCGCCTCAGCACGGTCGTGGACGCGCACACCATCGTCGTGCTGCAGCACGGGCGCATCGCCGAGCAAGGCAGCCACGCCGAGCTGCTGGCGCGCGATGGCGTCTATGCGCACATGTGGCGCCTGCAGCAGGACGGGCGCGCCGAGCCTCAACCCGCCGATCTGCTGCTGCGGGGGCTGTAGCGTGGCAGTTGCATGCCGAGCTGCCACTCGATGCGGCTGACGTGGCCGGGCGTGGTGCTCACGGCACGGAAACCCCGCTGCAGCAGCAGCTTCAGATACGTGCGGTTCGCCGAAGGCGCCACCAGCAGCTGACCCAGCACCGGCAGCACCAGGCTGATCGCCAGCGAGGACCAGTCGTGGCGACGCGCCAGCTCGATCGGCCCCAGCAGCGCCACCAGCAGGGAAAACCCCACCGTCACGTCCTGGCGCTGGCCCGTGGCGGGATGGCGCATCTGCAGCACGAGGGGGCCGGTCGATGCACCGGGCGGAGGAACGGCGTCAGGCGCGTTGGGGTCGAAGAACTGGGAGTGTTCAGGTGGATGGGTGGAGGCGTTGGGGTTCATGGCTGCGCGCATGGATTCACACTTCGGACTGCTGGTGAAATAAGCACTGTCACCTGGACCCAGGCTGGTTGGCCTGATGATTTTTTTCAGTTATGGAACGCGGCGCAGTGTACCGAACCGACGTGACGGTGGATCGCTCCACGCTCTACACTGTCCCGGTGGAAACCAAATGGCTCGAAGATTTCGTCAGTCTGGCCGAGACGCGCAGCTTTTCGCGCTCGGCCCAGTTGCGGCATGTGACGCAGCCGGCGTTCTCGCGCCGCATCCAGGCGCTGGAGGCATGGGCCGGCATTGACCTCGTCGACCGCTCCTCCTACCCGACGCGGCTGACCTCGGCCGGGCGGACGCTGCTGCCACAGGCGCTGGAGATCCTGGGCAACCTGCAGGCCGCACGCAACCTGATGCGCGGCCACCAGACCTCCAGCCAGGACATGATCGAGTTCGCCGTGCCGCACTCGCTCGCGTTCACCTTCTTCCCGCACTGGGTGATGGAGCTGCGCCAGCGGTTCGGCGCGTTCAAGAGCCGGCTGGTCGGCATGAACGTGCATGACGCGGTGATGCAGTTGACCGAAGGCTCGTGCGACCTGCTGCTGGCCTACCACCACGCCTCGCAGCCGCTGCAGCTCAACCCGGAACGTTACGAATACCTGAGCCTGGGCACCGAGACGCTGGCGCCCTATGCACGGGCCAATGCCGACGGTGATCCGCTGTTCCGCCTGCCGGGTCGGCCGCACGACAAGGTGCCCTACCTCGGCTATGCGACCGGGGCTTACCTCGGGCGGATGGTGGATCTGCTGCTCAAGCAGTCGAGCGAGGCGATCTACCTCGACCCCCTCTACGAAACCGACATGGCCGAAGGCTTGAAGGCGATGGCGCTGGAAGGCCATGGCCTCGCGTTCCTGCCCGCCAGCTCGGTGCGCAAGGAGGTCAGCGCGCGCCGGCTGGTTCCCGCGGGACCGCGGCAGTCGGGCTCGGCATTCGAGGTGACGATCGAGGTGCGGGTCTACCGCGAGCGGCCCGAGGTCTCGCGCCACAACAAGCCGGTGGCGCAGGCGCTGTGGGAATTCCTGCGTGTCACCAAGCTGGGCGAGAATCGCGGGCTATGACGACCGCCACCGCCCCCACCCTCCGCCTCACCCGCCCCGACGACTGGCATCTGCATGTGCGCGACGGCGCGGCGATGGCAGCGGTCGTGCCCCACACGGCGCGCCAGTTCGGCCGCGCCATCATCATGCCCAACCTGCGCCCGCCCGTGACAACGGCCGAGCAGGCGCTGGCCTACCGGGCGCGCATCCAGGCGTGCGTGCCGGACGGGGTGGACTTCACGCCGCTGATGACGCTCTACCTGACCGACAACACCCCGCCCGACGAGATCCGCCGCGCCAAGGAAGCCGGTGTCGTCGCGCTCAAGCTCTACCCGGCCGGGGCCACCACCAACAGCGACGCGGGCGTGACCGACATCCGCAAGACCCATGCGACGCTGGAGATGATGCAGCGCGAGGGCCTGCTGCTGCTGGTCCACGGCGAAGTCACCGACCCGACGGTGGACGTGTTCGACCGCGAGGCGCGTTTCATCGACGAGGTGATGGAGCCGCTGCGCGATGCCTTCCCCGAGCTGAAGATCGTCTTCGAGCACATCACCACCCGCGAGGCCGCCCAGTACGTCGCCGAAGCCGGCCCGCACACCGCCGCGACGGTCACCGCGCACCACCTGCTCTACAACCGCAACGCGATCTTCACGGGTGGGCTGCGTCCGCACTACTACTGCCTGCCCGTGCTCAAGCGCGAGGAGCACCGCCGTGCCCTCGTCGCCTCGGCCACCTCGGGCAACCCACGGTTCTTCCTCGGCACCGACAGCGCACCCCACGCCGCCCACCTCAAGGAACACGCCGCCGCCTGCGCCGGCTGCTACACGGCGCTGTCGGCAATCGAGCTGTACGCCGAAGCCTTCGAACGCGCCGGCCACCTGGATCGGCTGGAAGGTTTCGCCAGCCACCACGGTCCGGACTTCTACGGCCTGCCGCGCAACACCGGCACGGTCACGCTGCGCCGCGAGCCGTGGACGCTGCCCGAGTCGCTGCCCTACGGCGACGCGGAACTCAAGCCACTGGGTGGCTCAGAGACGCTGAACTGGCGACTCATCGACTGACACGGCGCTCGGCGCGAGATGCCCCGCCAGCGCAGCGATCACCCCGGCCAGCAACACCAGCACGCCCAGCGCGACCTGCAGCGAAGTCGCCTGCGCCAGCCAGCCGATCACGGGCGGTCCCAGCAGAAAGCCGCCGTAGCCCAGCGTCGCCATCGCCGCGATGCCCTGCCCCGGCCCGCGCCTTGACCGCTGCGCCGCCGCGCTGAACACCAGCGGTGCGACGGTGCCGATCGCCAGTCCGGTCAGCGCAAACGCCGGCAGCGTCACCAGCAGACTGCCGCTGACCAGCGCCGCCACCAGCGCGACCACCGCCAGCGCGTTCAGCGTGCGCAGCATCGGCACCGCCCCCCAGCGCACCACCAGCCGATCGCCCGCGAAGCGCATCACCATCATCGCCATCGCGAACACGCTGTAGCCCAGAGCGGCTTCGGCCTGTGTCGTGCCGAGTGCGCCGTTGAGGTAGACGGCGCTCCAGTCGGCCATCGCCCCTTCGATCAGGAAGGCGGCGAAGATGGTGGCGCCCAGGCCCGCCAGCGCGGGTTCCGGCGTGGCCCAGCGCGGCGCCTCTTCCTCTGCAGCGTGGACCTCGCCCACATGCGCGCCCAGCCCGCCACGCGCCAGCAACACCGCCCCGACCGCCGCCACGCCCACCCCCGCCAGGTGCCAGCCCGGCCAGACGTCCTGGTGCGCCAGCCAGCCGCCCAGCAAGGCGCCCGCCAGCCCGCCCGCGCTCCACAGCCCGTGCAGCGACGACATGATCGGCCGCCCGACCCGCTGCTCCACCTCGACCGCCAGCGCGTTCATCGCCACGTCCATCGCCCCGTTGGCCGCGCCAAACAGCGCCAGCGCCAGACCGAGCCACCAGCCATTGGGCGCCAGCGTCGGCAGCGCCAGCAGCAGCCCATACACCAGCGACACGGCCAGCGTCACCCGCCGCGCACCCCACCGCTGCACGCCATGCCCCGTCGGCCCGAAGGCGAACAGCGCGCCAATCGCCATGCACAGCAGCGCCGAGCCGAGTTCACCCTCGCTCAGCCCCAGTGGTTCCCGCACGGCCGGGATACGCGACACCCAGCTTGCGAAGCCGAGGCCGTTGGCGATGAACAGCAGCGCCACCGCCCAGCGGGCGCGGGAAAGTCCAGAGTGCATGAATGGAACCGGTTTCATGGGTCAATGCGTTGGCCAGGCTGTGGATTGTCTGAAGGAACGCCCTCTTGACGCACTGGAGACGAACCCTCAGATACGCTCTACCCCTGTCACCAAGGATCCGGCGCCATGAAACGCATCTTCCTGTTCCTCGTCACCAACCTGGCGGTCATGCTGGTGCTGGGCATCGCCTCCAGCGTGCTCGGCATCAACCGCTACCTCGATGCCCAGGGACTGAACCTCGGCACGCTGCTGGTGTTCTCGCTGTTCATGGGCTTCACCGGGGCGATCATCTCGCTGCTGATGAGCAAGCCCATGGCCAAGTGGAGCACCGGCGCGCAGGTCATCAACGACTCGACCGATCCCATGCACCGCTGGCTGGTCGGCACCGTGGCGCGCTTCGCCGAGAAGGCCGGGATCGACATGCCCGAAGTCGCCATCTACGACGCCGAACCGAACGCCTTCGCCACGGGAGCGTTCAAGAACTCGGCGCTGGTGGCGGTGTCCACCGGCTTGCTGCAGAGCATGAACCGCGAGGAGGTCGAAGCCGTCATCGGCCACGAGGTCGCGCACGTCGCCAACGGCGACATGGTGACGATGACGCTCATCCAGGGCGTGATGAACACCTTCGTCGTCTTCATCTCGCGGGTGGTGGGCTACGTCGTGGACCGCATCATCCTGAAGAACGACAAGGATGCGCCCGGCATCGGCTACCTGGCCACCACCATCGTGATGGACATGCTGCTGGGTGTGGTCGCGGCGATGGTCGTTGCCTGGTTCTCGCGCCAGCGGGAATTCCGCGCCGACGCCGGAGCCGCACGACTGATGGGCGACCGCCGACCGATGGTGCATGCACTGGCCCGCCTCGGTGGGCTGGCGCCGGGCGAACTGCCGAAGACCATGGCGGCCCTGGGCATCTCGGGTCGGCCGAACGGGCTGATGGCGCTGTTTTCCAGCCACCCGCCGATCGAGGACCGCATCCGCGCGCTCCAGAACGCGCCGTGAGCCGCCCGGTCCTGCGCTGACCCTTCCGGGGCCCGGCTGCCAAGCCGGCCTTCAGGAAAACCGGACCGCCCTCCGGGAAAATCAATGTAACCAAAAGTTACATCACGACGACGCTGGGTGTCACACACCCGAGGGGAGGGCCATGAAGTCCGTCATCGACACGCCGCTGCGTGGGCCGTGGCTGCGCGAAGCGTCACCGCCCGGGCAGCGTGCGCCACTGCTGCTCACCGCTCTGCAGCAACCCCGCCTGGCGGGCCTGGACGCCCTGCGGGCCATCGCGGTGCTGCTGGTCATCGTCAACCACCTCGGCCCGGACCGGATCGGGCCGGTGATGGTGTTCGACGGCTCGGTCGGGGTCGAGCTGTTCTTCATCCTCAGCGGTTTCCTGATCACCTGGCTGCTGCTTGGCGAGCACGAGCGCCATGGCCGCATCGCGCTGGGCGCCTTCTACCAGCGCCGTGTCGCCCGGCTGCTGCCGGCATCGCTGGCTTATGTGCTGGTCGGCATGGGACTGCTGGCGCTGCGGGGACAGGAGATCCCCTGGGGCGCGGTGGTCTCGACACTGCTCTACGGCACCAATTACTACCAGGCGTTCACCGGCGCGGCGTCGCACTACCTCTCGCACTGCTGGTCGCTGGCGGTGGAGGAGCAGTTCTACCTCGTCTGGCCCTTCCTGCTGGCCGCGCTGCTGCACCGGGGCCACCCGCCGCGGCAGGCGCTCGCGGCGTCGATCCCGCTGGTGTGGCTCTACAAGGCGGTGCTGATCTTCGGCTTCGGCGTGGGCGAGGTCTACCTCTACCGGGCGCTGGAGACGCGCATGGACCAGCTCTGCGCGGGCTGCCTGCTGGCGGTGCTGCTGAAGACCCCACGCTGGCGGCGCCACGTCGAGCAGCTCGCCCGCTGGCGCTGGCCGCTGCCGGCGCTGGTGGCGGGGGTGGTGCTGTCGACTTCGCTGCTGCGCGAGACGGGTTCAGTGGCCGACCAGCAGCTCTACGCCTTCGCGCTGGAGACGGTGCTGCTGTGCGCGCTGGTGCCGCTGGTGCTGATCGAGGCACGGGGGCGAGGGGCGCTGGCCGCCTTCCTCAATGCACCGGTGCTGGTGCTGATCGGCCAGATCTCCTACGGCATGTACCTCTACCACCCCTTCGTCGTGCATCCGGTCCACAACGCCATCGTGCGGCTGGGGGGACCGCCCGTGCTGGGCATCGCGGCAGCGGTCGCGGTGCTGATCGCGGTGGCGTGGGCGTCGTTCAAGTGGTTCGAGCAGCCGGTGCGGGAGCGGCTGCGGCCTCGGCAGCCGTCTCAGTAGCGGCCCGTCACGCCTGCCACGCGCAGGTAGACATACGCCGCCCACTCGATCAGCACCCGTGGCGCCAGGCCCGCCCAGCCCTGCGAGCGCACGCGCTGGTGGGTGATCGCCTCGGACTGCGCCAGCGCACGGCCGATCTCCACCGCCAGATCGCGGGCGAAGGTGGCGTCGCGCACCACCATGTTGGCCTCCAGGTTGAGCAGCAGCGAGATGGGGTCGATGTTGGAGCTGCCCACCGTCGCCCAGTGCTCGTCCACCAGCATCACCTTGGCGTGCAGGAAAGCCGGCAGGTATTCGTAGACCTCGACGCCCTGGCGCATCAGCTCGTCGTAGAGCACGCGGGCGGCCATCGCGGCGATGCGGTAGTCAGGCTTGCCCTGCATCAGCAAGCGCACTTGCACGCCACGCCGCGCCGCCTGTCCCAGCGCCCGCCGGAACTCCTGCCCAGGGTAGAAGTAGGGGCAGATCAGCCAGATGCGTTGCCGCGCCGCGTGGATGGCGTCGATGTAGGTCCGCTCGATGGTGCGGCGCTGGCGCAGGTTGTCGCGCACGACGAAGGCCGCCTGCATCGGCGGCAGCGCCTCGTCCAGCAGCGCCACCCGGTGGCCACGGCGGGTCAGCCGCATCTGGCGCATGAGACCGCGCAGGCGCTGCACGGGGCGCTCGGTCTGCAGCAGCGCACGCATCTCCTGCTGCCAGTCGCGCCCGAACCAGGAGCGCGACCACATCGCCCGCACCGCCTGCTCCATCGGCGCCACCACTGGCCCGGTGGCCCGCACGGCGAAATCCAGCCGCGGCAGCTCGGTGCGGCCGTGGTGCAGGTCGATGTGGTCGTCGAGGATGTTGATGCCGCCGACAAAGCCCACCTCGCCGTCGACCACGCACAGCTTCATGTGCAGCCGCCGCAGCTGGCCCGGCTGCAGCCAGTGGGTCCAGCGTTCGAGCGGCCGGAACACCGTGACCGCGATGCCGGCGGCCCGCAGGCGTGGCTCGATCACCGGCAGATCGTCATGGGCCCCGAAGCCATCGATCACCACGCGCACGCGCACCCCGCGCCGCGCCGCCCGCTCCAGCGCCACCGCCACCGCCATCGCCGCCGCGTCGTCGTGGAAGATGTAGGTGGCCAGCCAGATGTCGTGCCGGGCGCTGCGGATCGCGCTGATCATGGCCGGGAACAGCGCCTCGCCCCCACGCAGCAGCTCCACCTCGTTGCCGCCCCGGAACACCGGCCGCGGCACGAGATACCAGGCCATCGGCTCGCCGTGGGCATCCGGCCCCAGCGCGCTCACCGGGTCGACGGGGACGGGCGCGCCGGGCTTCACGGCAGCCCCAGCTCCACCAGCAGCGGCAGGTGATCGGACATGCGCGCCCAGGCCGGACCGCGCGGCACCTGCATGCTGTGGCAGCGCAGCCCGCGCGTGTAGACCCGGTCCAGCGACAGCAGCGGCATCCGCGAGGGGAAGGTGCGCGGCGTGCGGCTGTGCGGCCCCGGCGGCTGGGCGCGCACGAGGCCGGCGAGGTGGAACACGGGATCCAGCCGCTCGCCCCAGTCGTTGAAATCCCCGGCCACGACCAGCGGCAGGTGGGGCGGAATCTCGCTGCGGATGTAGGCGCCCAGCCGCTGCGCCTGTCGCACCCGGCTGGCGTGGATCAGGCCGAAGTGGGCGACGATGGCGTGGATGTCCACCCCGCGCCACGTCACCTTGACGTGCAGCAGCCCGCGCTGCTCGAAGCGGTGGTCCGAGACATCGTGGTGCTCGACATCGCCCAGCGGCCAGCGCGACAGCAGCGCGTTGCCGTGCTCGCCATCGCGGGTGGTGGCGTTGGTGCGGTAGGCCGAGCTGTAGCCCTCGGGCGCCAGAAAATCGGCCTGCCCCTGCTCGGGCCAGCCGAACCAGGTGCGGTCGAAGTGCTGCGCATCTCCATGGTGGAACAGCCGCACTTCCTGCAGGAACACCAGATCGGCGTCCAGTGCCTCGATGCCCAGGCCGAGGTTGTGGATCTCCAGCCGCTTGCGGGGACCGACGCCGCGCACGCCCTTGTGGATGTTGTAGGTCGCCACCTTCAGGCGCGGGCCGTCCAGCCCGCCGGGCAGCGTCATCGGCATCGTGGGCGACACGGACCTCATGCGCGCAGGTGGCGGGACAGTTGCAGGATGGCCTCGGCGTTGCTGGGCGAGAAGCAGCGGTCGGCCGCCTCGCGCCACGGCAGCCAGGCGTGCTGCAGGTGCTCGCGCGGGGCCAGCGTCACGGGCGTTCGCGCCGGCACGGTCAGGCCGAACACATGCTCGGTGTTGTGGGTGACGCCATCGGCATAGCGGTGGCGCCAGACCGGGTAGATCTCGTAGACGTTGGTCAGGCCCCAGTCGCGCAGGGCCTCGGCGGGCAGCTGCGGCGAGCCGACCACGATGCCCGTCTCCTCCGCCACCTCGCGGCACGCCGTCTCGTGCAGGGACTCGGTCAGGCGGTCCTTGGAGCCGGTCACGCTCTGCCAGAAGCCGGGCTGGTCGGCGCGCTCCAGCAGCAGCACCTGCCCGTCCGGCGTGTGGATGACCACCAGCACCGATTCAGGGATCTTGCAGCGGGCCGCAGCGGGTCCGGGAGAGGAAGAGGTCATGGCAGGAGACGGAGTGGGCGCAGTGAACAACTCCCGCATTCTGCATGGCCGACCTGCCAGATGCTCGCCGCCCCCCGTTCGAGGGGTGGGGCAACCGATCCGGTCGTGATGCCTGAACGCGAAAATCCGCCACCACCACACGAATACGGGAGCGCGTGTCCATGCCATCCATCCAACCGCCGTCGACCCCACTCGCCGGCCCCTTGTCAGACCTCCGCCGGCCCACGCTGGCCAGTGCCCTGCGACAGCCGCACCTGGCCGGGCTGGATGCCCTGCGCGCCGTGGCGGTGCTGCTGGTGCTGATCGACCATTCCGGCCTGACCAATTTCGGCACGCTGCGGGTGCTCTATGGCGGCCTGGGCGTCGAGATCTTCTTCGTGCTGAGCGGTTTTCTCATCACCTGGCTGCTGCTGGGCGAGGCCGACCGCCACGGTCGCATCGACCTCGGCGCCTTCTACTGGCGCCGGGCCACCCGGCTGCTGCCGGCGATGCTGGTCTATCTGGTGGTCGGTGCGCTGCTGCTGCTGGCCCTGGGCAAGCCGCTGCCCTGGGCGGCCATCACCGCCTACGCGCTCTACGCGATGAACTACTACCAGGGACTGACCGGCGCGGAGCCGCACTACCTCTCGCACGCCTGGTCGCTGGCAGTGGAGGAGCAGTTCTACCTGCTGTGGCCGGCCCTGCTGATCGTGCTGCTGCGGCGCGGCTGGTCCCTGCGGCGGTCCCTGGCCGGGCTGATCCTGTCGCTGTGGGCGGTCAAGGCGGTGTGGGTGCTGGTGCTGGGCGTCGGGGACGACTACCTCTACCGGGCGCTGGAGACCCGCGCCGACCAGCTCTTCATGGGCTGCCTGCTGGCCGTGGTGCTCCGGTCCGGCCAACGCTGGCACGCCGTGTTCGACACGCTGGCCCGCCACCGCTGGCCCGCGGCTGCGCTGGTGCTCGCGCTGCTGGCCACGACCGCGCTGCTGCAGGCGGACGTGACGACCAAGTACCTGATCGGCTACGCGGTCGAGCCGCTGCTGATCGCGGGGCTGCTGCCGCTGATGCTGGTCGAGGCACGCCGCACGGGCTGGGTGGCGCGGGCGATCAATGCCCCCGTGGTCGTGCTGATCGGGCAGGTGTCCTACGGCATCTACCTCTACCACCCCTTCCTCATCCACCCGGTGCGCAACGCCGCGCTGCGCCTGACCGGGTCGATGCCGCTGGCGGTGGGGCTGTCGCTGCTGGTGGTGCTGGCGGTGGCGTGGGCCTCGTTCCGGTGGATCGAGACGCCGCTGCGCCACCACCTGAACGGCAAGCTGTCGCGGAGCGCCACGCGCACCCGCCATGACCATTCCGAGACCGGCGACCTGCCGGAGGGCGTGCGCGCCGCCTGAGGACCGGCGGCGCGGTGGGGCGCGTCAGCCCTGCTGCGTCACCTGGGCGTTGCGCAGGCGGATGTGCAGCTCGCGCAGCTGCTTGTCCTCGACCACCGACGGCGCACCCGTCAGCAGGCACTGCGCGCGCTGCGTCTTCGGGAAGGCGATCACGTCGCGGATCGACTCGGCCTTGGTCATCAGCGTCACCAGCCGGTCGAGGCCGAACGCCAGACCGCCGTGCGGGGGCGCGCCGTACTGCAGCGCGTCCAGCAGGAAGCCGAACTTGAGCTGCGCGTCCTCCTTGCCGATGTTGAGCGCGCTGAACACCTTGCTCTGCACCTCGGCCCGGTGGATCCGGATCGAGCCGCCGCCCAGTTCCCAGCCGTTCAGGACCATGTCATACGCCTTGGCGATGCACTGGCCCGGATCGGTGTCCATGTAGTCCTCGTGCCCGTCCTTCGGCGCCGTGAAGGGGTGGTGGACAGCGTTCCAGCGGTTGTCGTCCTCGTCGTGCTCGAACATCGGGAAGTCCACGACCCACAGCGGCGCCCAGCGGTCCTCGAACAGGCCATTCTTCTTGCCGAACTCGCTGTGGCCGACCTTCAGGCGCAGCGCACCGATCGCGTCGTTGACCACCTTGGCCTTGTCCGCGCCGAAGAACAGCAGGTCGCCGTCCTGCGCACCCGTGCGGGCCAGGATGTCGGCGATGGCCTGGTCGTGCAGGTTCTTGACGATCGGCGACTGCAGACCTTCGCGTCCCTTGGACACGTCGTTGACCTTGATCCATGCCAGCCCCTTGGCGCCGTAGATCTTGACGAACTCGGTGTAGCCGTCGATCTCGCCACGGCTGATCGAGGCGCCCCCTGGCACGCGCAGGGCCACGACCCGGCCGCCCTTCGTCGTGGCCGGTGCCGAGAAGACCTTGAAGTCCACCGTGCCCATCACGTCGGTCAGCTCGGTGAATTCGAGCTTCACGCGCAGGTCGGGCTTGTCGGAGCCGAAGCGGTGCATCGTCTCGGCGTAGGCCATCACCGGGTAGTCGCCCAGCTCGACGCTCAGCGCCTTGCGGAAGACGTGGCGGATCATGCCTTCGAACATGGAACGGATCTCTTCTTCGTTCAGGAAGGAGGTCTCGATGTCGATCTGCGTGAATTCGGGCTGGCGGTCTGCGCGCAGGTCTTCGTCACGGAAGCACTTGGTGATCTGGTAGTAGCGGTCAAAGCCGGCCACCATCAGCAACTGCTTGAACAGCTGCGGCGACTGCGGCAGCGCGAAGAAATGGCCGTCGTTGACGCGGCTCGGCACCAGGTAGTCGCGGGCACCTTCCGGCGTGGACTTGGTGAGCATCGGCGTCTCGATGTCCACGAAACCCTGCTCGTCGAGGTACTTGCGCACTTCCATCGCCACGCGGTAGCGCAGCATCAGGTTCTTCTGCATCGCCGGGCGGCGCAGGTCCAGCACGCGGTGCGTCAGGCGCGTGGTTTCCGAGAGGTTGTCGTCGTCGATCTGGAACGGCGGCGTCACGCTGGGGTTGAGCACCTCCAGCGCATGGCACAGCACCTCGACCTTGCCGCTGACCAGGTTGGCGTTCTCGGTGCCGGCCGGGCGGGCGCGCACCAGACCGACCACCTTCAGGCAGAACTCGTTGCGCACGCCTTCAGCGGTCTTGAACATCGCGGCGCGGTCCGGGTCACAGACGATCTGCACCAGCCCTTCACGGTCACGCAGGTCGATGAAGATCACGCCGCCATGGTCGCGGCGGCGGTGGGCCCAGCCCATGAGGGTGACGGTCTGGCCGGTCAGCACTTCGCTGACCTGGCCTGCATAGCAGGTGCGCATGGCGGTGGTGTCTTTCGTTGGAATCAGTGGGGGGCAGCGGCGACGGGTGCAGCGTGTACCGGTGGCGCGACCACGCCCATGGAGATGATGTACTTGAGCGCCTCGTCCACGCTCATCGCCAGCGGCCGGACATCGGTGCGCGGTGCCATCAGGAAAAAACCCGAGGTCGGGTTCGGCGTCGTCGGCACGTAGAGGCTGACGAATTCGGTGTCGGCGGGCGTGCCCATGCGCTCGGCCACTTCGCCCGCCGGCTTGCCGGTGACGAAGGCGATGGTCCAGCAGTCACGCCGTGGATATTCGACCAGCACGGCCTCGCGGAACGCCTGCCCGCTGCTGGAGAACAGCGTGTCCGACACCTGCTTCACCGAGGTGTAGATGGACTTGACGATCGGGATGTTGGACATGACCCGGTGCCACTGCCGCAGCCACCATTGCCCGACGAAGTTGGCGACGAACATGCCCGTGAGCATCATCATCGTCAGCAACGTCAGCACCCCCAGACCGGGAATGGACGACAGCGTCTCCAGACCAGAGTGGGCACTGGCCGGCAGCACGGCGCCTGCGGCGTCCAGCAGCACCTGGAACACGCTGTTGAGCAGGCCCAGCACCCAGGTCAGCACCCAGATGGTGATGGCCAGGGGCAGCCAGACCAGCAGGCCGGCGACGATGTATTTTTTCACGGGGAGGTCCGCTTCAGTGGCAGGCGCAGGAGCCGCCGCAGGGTGCCGAGGGGGCGGAGGTGGCGCTGGCGCCGCTGTCGCTCGCGGCGGCAGGGGCGGCAGGGGCGGCGGCACCCGTGGCGGCGGCCGGCGCAGCAGACCCGCCGCGGAAATCGGTCTGGTACCAGCCCGATCCCTTGAGCTGGAAGCCCGCAGCCGTCACCTGCTTGGAGAACGACTCGGCCCCGCAGGCGGGACAGGTGGTGAGCGCGTCATCGGACATCTTCTGCAGCACGTCTTTCGCGTGCCCGCAGGAGGAACAACGATAGGCGTAGATCGGCATCGCTAAACCCTTGATTCAAAACGAGAATTATAGAGGAGCCAGCCGGTGGAGCACCTGCACGGCCAGCGCGCCAAGCAAGAACCCGGCCGCCGCCCAGCCGAACGCCTGCAGGAGCCGGTTGGTGCGACGCTGTTCGACCAGCAGCGCCTCCACCAGCTCGCGCGACGCACCCAGGCCGCCAGTGGTCGAGGCCGCTGCCGTGCGTGCCACCAGGGCTTCGTGCAGCAACCGGGGCAGCTCGGGCAGGAAGTGGGCGTAGCGCGGCGCCTCCTGCTTGAGCTGGCTGACGAGCGCGGGCCAGCCGATCTGCTCGTGCATCCAGCGTTCGAGGAAGGGCTTGGCCGTGCTCCACAGGTCCAGCTGCGGGTCGAGCTGGCGGCCCAGACCTTCCACGTTCAACAGCGTCTTCTGCAGCAGCACGAGCTGCGGCTGGATCTCGACATTGAAGCGGCGCGAGGTCTGGAACAGCCGCATCAGCACCTGGCCGAGCGAGATGTCCTTGAGCGGCCGGTCGAAGTGCGGCTCGCAGACGGCGCGCACGGCCCCTTCCAGTTCGTCGGCCCGCGTGCCCGCCGGCACCCAGCCGGACTCGATGTGCAGCTCGGCCACGCGCCGATAGTCGCGGCGGAAGAAGGCGATGAAGTTCTGCGCGAGGTATTCCTTGTCGCGGGCGTCGAGCGTGCCGACGATGCCGAAGTCGAGCGCGATGTAGCGCCCGAAGGTCGCCGGTGCGGTGGACACCATGATGTTGCCGGGGTGCATGTCGGCGTGGAAGAAGCCGTCGCGGAAGACCTGCGTGAAGAAGATCGTCACGCCGTCGCGGGCGAGTTTCGGGATGTCCACGCCCGCGTCGCGGAGCTGCTCGACCTGGCTGATCGGCGTGCCGACCATGCGCTCCATCACCAGCACGTCGCGGCTGATGTGGTCCCACACCATCTCCGGCACCATCAGCAGGTCCAGCCCGGCCATGTTGCGCCGGAGCTGCGCGGCGTTGGCGGCTTCGCGGCCGAGGTCCAGCTCGTCGTGCAGGTACTTGTCGAACTCGGCCACCACCTCGCGGGGGCGCAGCCGACGGCCATCGGCGGACAGGCGTTCCAGCCACGCCGCGCCCTTGCGCAGCAGGCCAAGATCCGCGTCGATCACGTCGAGCACGTTCGGCCGCAGCACCTTGACCGCCACTTCCCGCCCGTCGTGCAGCACACCGAAGTAGACCTGCGCGATCGAGGCGCTGGCCACGGGTTCGGCGTCGAGCTGCGCGAACACCGCCTCGATGGGCTGGCCGAGCGAGGCGGCGATGATCTGGCGGGCCTGCGCGCTGGGGAATGGCGGCACGCGGTCCTGCAGCCTGGCGAGTTCGTCGGCGATGTCCGGGGGCAGCAGATCGCGCCGGGTGGACAGCACCTGTCCGAACTTGACGAAGATGGGGCCGAGCCGCTCGAAGGCCAGCCGCAGCCGCTCACCGCGTGGCGCCTCGAAGCGGCGCCCGATCGACAGCACCCGTCCCAGCAGCCGCAGACCGGCATGCGGCGCCTTGGCCAGCACCAGCTGGTCCAGCCCCTGGTGCAGCAGCACCCACGCGATCAGCGCCAGCCGAGGCCAGTGTTTCATGCCGCGCCACGCACGCGCTGCACGAAGGCACCGAGGGCCTGCGACAGCGCCCCGCCGACCTGGTCGAGGATGCGCGCCGGGCCGTCGCCGATGACGCGGGCCAGGTCGTCCTCGATGTCCCAGCGCAGGTGGTCGGCCAGCCAGCTCACCTCGGCGGCCAGCGCAGCATCGCCGCGAATCTCCATCGGCGGGCGACCGGCCATGCCGCCGAGCACCCAGCCGAACAGCGCCGTGCCGTCCAGGCTGACGGTGAGCGTCTGGTCGTCGCCGACGCCGACGGGCACCAGCAGCATGTCTTCGTCCAGATCCAGCAGGCCCGCGGGCGAGATGGTCCACACGGTGCGCGGCGGCGGCAGCATCGCCGGCCATTGCTGCCACTGGATGCCCAGCGTGCGGCCGGCCTGCGTGGCCAGGCGGCGCGTGGCTTCGGGCTCGGCGCTCAGGACGTGGTTGAGCAGCAGCGTGACGCGGCCGAGGGCTTCGCGGCCAAGGGGTTCGAGGAGGGCTTCAAGCATCCTGTGATTGTAGGTGGGCGGTGAAATTGCTCGCTCCGGGCGGGTGCTGCGAGACTGTTCATCGGATGGTCAGCGGATTGGGGAATGGGCTTGCCACAATTCGCTGCATCGCAGTTCCCGGAGATCCCCTGACATGCCCACCATCCTCTTGACCGGCGCCACCGGCTACATCGCTTCGCACACCTGGATCGCGCTCAAGGAAGCCGGCTTCGACGTGCTGGGCGTGGACAACTTCGCCAACAGCTCGCCCGTCGTGCTGGAGCGCCTGACCACGCTGCTCGGCGAGAAACCGGTGTTCGAGGAGGCGGACGTGAACGACACCGCCCGCATCGAGGACATCATCGCCCGCCACCAGGTGTCGGCGGTCGTCCACTTCGCTGCGCACAAGGCGGTGGGCGAATCGACGCAGAAGCCGCTCGAATACTTCCGCAACAACCTCGGCGGGCTGGTCAGCGTGGCCACCGCGATGAGCAACCGGGGCGTGAAGGCGCTGGTGTTCAGCTCGTCGGCCACCGTCTACGGCCAGCCCGAGCGCCTGCCGATCACCGAGGACAGCGCGCTCTCGACCACCAACCCCTACGGCATGACCAAGCTGCTGGGCGAGCAGATGCTGCGCGAGCTGGAGGCGTGCGACCCGACATGGGCCATCGCCTACCTGCGCTACTTCAACCCGGTCGGCGCGCACGCCAGCGGCCTGATCGGCGAAGACCCGCGCGGCATCCCGAACAACCTGATGCCCTACGTCACGCAGGTGGCGGTCGGCAAGCGCGAGCGGCTGCAGGTCTTCGGCGGTGACTACGACACGCCGGACGGCACGGGCGTGCGCGACTACATCCACGTCGTCGATCTGGCGCAGGGGCACGTCGCGGCGCTGCGCCACCTGCTCGAAGCGAAATCGTCGGTCACGGTCAACCTGGGCACCGGCCAGGGCTACAGCGTCGTCGAGGTGGTGAAGGCATTCGAGCGGGCGAGCGGCCGGCCGGTGCCCTACCAGATCGTCGATCGTCGGCCCGGCGACATCGCGGCCTGCTACGCCGACCCGAGCGCGGCGCGGCAGGTGCTGGGCTGGAAGGCCGAGCGCGGGCTGGACCAGATGTGCGAGGACAGTTGGCGGTGGCAGTCGATGAATCCGCAGGGGTTTGTCGGTTGAGTCATGCTGTGGGGATGAAAATCGATTTCGTCTCCGATGTCTCCTGCCCCTGGTGCGCGATCGGGCTGCACGCGCTGGAGCAGGCGCTGGCCCGCGTCGCCGCCGACGGCCTCACCGCCACGCTCCACTTCCAGCCCTTCGAACTCAACCCGTCGATGCCCGCCGAAGGCGAGGAAATCGTCGGTCACCTGACGCGCAAGTACGGCATCTCCGCCGAGCAGGTCGCCGCCAACACCGAGGCAATCCGCCAGCGCGGCGCGGGCGTCGGCTTCACCTTCGGCCTGGGCAAGCGCAGCCGGATCTACAACACCTTCGACGCCCACCGACTGCTGCACCACGCCGGTCTGGTCTCGCCCGAGGCGCAGCGGCGGCTCAAGCACGCGCTGTTCCGGGCGTACTTCACCGACGGCATGAGTCCGGGGGACCACGCGGTGCTGCTGGCGGCGGCGATCGAGGCCGGTCTGGACGCCGAGGCCGCCCGCGACGTGCTCGACAGCGATGCCCATGCGGATGACGTGCGCGAGCAGGAGGGCTTCTACCAGCAGGCGGGCATCCGGTCGGTGCCCGCCATCGTCATCAATGACCGGCACCTGATCTCGGGCGGGCAGCCGGTGGAGGTGTTCGAGCAGGCGTTGCGGCAGATCGCGGGCGAGGGGCGCTGATCTGCCATCACCCTGACCGAGGGCCGCAGGCCAGGGCACATCGCAATCGAATGAAGATCCCGGCCAACAGCACGGACGAGAACGTGAGCAGCATGCCGGGCAGCCAGTGGAAAATGAGCAGCGATCCGTTCGGAACAACCAAGAGAAACAGCCCCCACCATCCGAGACCCGTCTGGTGAAAGAACTGGTGGCAATGCCGGCATCGCAACGGATGGGTAACGGCTGAATTCATGACCGCCCAGACACTGTGCCCGTGCGAATGCCCGCACTGAGGGCAGGTGTCGTTGGCATCCCAGCGGTGGAAGAGGCTTGGCATGGTTCATTCCCTTGGAGCGGTGGTGCGGACCATGACCAGATCGACCGCCCTGGCGACTGCCAGAACCAGCAGCAGGGTCAAAGGCGCCGTGACCAGAACCGTTGTCAGCGAGGCGACATAGAAACCCGCCTGGATCGGCCAGCCCACCCGCTCCAGCAAGGCGAACGACACCCCAGCCATGTAGGCGGCGGGCAGCAACGAGAGAACGAACAGCGCAAGAAAGCCCGTCAGCGTGACCGCGATGACCACGCCCTTGATGCGCTGGATGCTCGGCCATGCCAATCGACGCACCAGATAGGTGGAGCACCCAGCAGCCACCAGAAAACCAGCCAGCAACCACAGGCTGTCGGATACAGATTGTTCCATGTCGTGTGTGTCTCCCTGTGCCTCAGACCTCATCGCGGCGCAGACCATCGCTGATGTACGCCTTCAGCAGTCCTTGGTAACCGGAAAAGCTCCGGAACGGCGCCAGCACCTTGAGCGAATCCACCACATCGACGGGGATGCGCAGCGTGATCGAGGTCATCGGACGGTCCTTGGACAGGCGGGTATTATTACGATTTCCACATTCGTAATACTTTCGGAGGCACACCACCATGGCCGACGCCACGACACTGACCAGCAAGGGGCAAGTCACCGTGCCTCGTGAAGTCCGCGACCGGCTGGGACTGAAGGCGGGCGACAAGCTGACCTTCACGGTGCTGAGCGACGGCACCGTCACCATGCGGGCCAAGACCAGGCGCCTGGCCGACCTCGCCGGTCTCCTCACCCGACCGGACCAGCCGACGGTCGCGGTCGAAGACATGAAGCCGTTCGGATGAGCGGATGAGCATCACCATCGCGATCGACACCAACGTTCTGGTCCGGTTGCTCGTCCGGGACGATGAAGCGCAGTTCGCTGCGGCCTGCCGCTTGGTGACGGACGCGGCGCAGGCCCGACAGCCGATCCTCATCATGCTCTGCGCACTGCTGGAAACCGAATGGGTGCTCCGCAGCCGCTACAAGCTCGACAAGACGGCCATCTCGGGCGCCTTCGCACGGTTGCTCGAAAGCGGTGATGTCGAGTTCGAGCACGAGCCGACGGTCGAGGAGGCGCTGCACCTCTGGGGCCAGCACGCCCGTGCGGACTTCGCCGACTGTCTGCTCAATGCGCGCGCGGTTCATCTGGGGCGGACCCGGTTCGTGACCTTCGATGTGGGCGCCTCCAGGCTGCCACGGGGGGAGTTGCTGGCCTGAACTGGGCTGAAGATCGGGCGCCCGAGCGCGACCCTTCGGCGCCCCCTCTGCCACAATTCCCCCATGGACACCCCCGACACGCTCGCTCCCCAGGACATCCCCGCCTACATGGCCCGCGTCGGCGAGGCCGCCCGCGCCGCCGCCACGCAGATGGCCGCCGCCTCGACCGCCGCCAAGAACCGCACGCTGCTGGCCCTCGCCCGGCTGCTCCGCGACAGCGTGCCCGCGCTCGATGCCGCCAACGCGCTCGACCTGAGCGCCGCCGCCGCGAACGGCCTGTCCGGCCCGATGCTCGACCGCCTGAAACTCGGCCAGAAGGTCATCGCCACGGTCGCCGAAGGCTGCGAGCAGCTCGCCGCGATGCCCGATCCGGTGGGCGAGATCACCGGCGTCAAGCGCCGCCCGACCGGCATCAGCGTCGGCCAGATGCGCGTGCCGCTGGGCGTGTTCGGGATGATCTACGAGAGCCGTCCGAACGTGACGATCGAGGCCGCGTCGCTGGCGATCAAGAGCGGCAACGCCTGCATCCTGCGCGGCGGCTCGGAGGCGATCCACTCGAACCTCGCGCTCTGGAAGCTGGTGCAGGCCGCGCTCGTCGAAGCCGGCTTGCCCGCCACCGCCGTGCAGCTCGTCGAGACCACCGACCGCGCCGCCGTCGGGCACCTGATCGCGATGCCCGCGTTCGTGGACGTGATCATCCCGCGCGGCGGCAAGGGGCTGATCGAGCGCATCTCGGCCGAGGCCAAGGTGCCGGTCATCAAGCACCTCGACGGCAACTGCCACACCTACATCGATGCCGAGGTGGACATCGCGCAGGCGCTGGTCGTCACCGACAACGCCAAGACGCAGAAGTACAGCCCCTGCAACGCCACCGAGTCGCTGCTGGTGCATGTGCAGCAGGCAACGGCGTTCCTGCCGCAGATCGGCGCCCTCTTCGCCGCGAAGGGCGTCGAGATGCGCAGTTGCCCCAGGGCCAAGGCGATCCTGTCGGACGTGGCCGGCGCAGTCGTCGTGGACGCGACCGAAGCCGACTGGTCCGAGGAATACCTGGCGCCCGTCATCAGCGTGAAGGTGGTCGATTCGCTGGACGAGGCCATCGTCCATATCAACCACTACAGCTCGCACCACACCGAAGCCATCCTGACCACGAACCACCCGAACGCGATGCGCTTCCTGCGCGAGGTGGACTCGGCCAGCGTGATGGTCAACGCGAGCACGCGCTTCGCCGACGGCTTCGAGTACGGCCTGGGCGCCGAGATCGGCATCTCCACCGACAAGTTCCACGCCCGCGGCCCGGTCGGGCTGGAGGGGCTGACGTCGATGAAGTGGGTCGTGCTCGGCCAAGGGGAAATCCGCCAATGACCGCCACCACCGCCCGCGACCCACGCACCGCCCTCGTGCTGTTTTCGGGCGGACAGGACTCGACCACCTGCCTCGCCTGGGCGCTCGACCGCTTCGCCCGCGTCGAGACGATCGGCTTCGACTACGGCCAGCGCCACCGCATCGAGCTGGACTGCCGTCTGACGGTGCTCGCCGAGGTGCGCCGGCAGTTCCCGCAGTGGGCCGGCCGGCTCGGCGATGACCATGTGCTCGACCTCGGCCTGATCGGGCAGCTCTCCGACACCGCGCTCACCGCCGAACGCGAGATCGAGTTCCAGGCGAACGGGCTGCCCAACACCTTCGTGCCCGGCCGCAACCTGCTGTTCCTCGGCTTCGCGGCGACGCTGGCGTATCGGCGGGGGGCGTCGGTGCTGGTCGGCGGGATGTGCGAGACCGACTATTCGGGCTACCCGGACTGCCGCGACAACACGCTCAAGGCCCTGCAGGTGGCGCTCTCGCTCGGGCTGGCCACGCCGATGACGCTGGAGACACCGCTGATGTTCCTGACCAAGGCGCAGACCTGGGCACTCGCCGAGCAGCTCGGCGGGCCGGCACTGACGGAGCTGGTCGTCGAGCACACGCACACCTGCTACCTCGGTGAGCGCGGGGCACGCCACCCCTGGGGCCACGGCTGCGGCCACTGCCCGGCGTGTGCGCTGCGCCACCGGGGCCACGCCGACTGGCTGGCCGACACGGCATGCTGATCCCGACCCTGGTGATCGGGGCCGTGCTGGCCTTCTGGATGCTCGGGGCCTACAAGCGGCTCAAGCGCCTGCGCAGCAAGACCCACCACAGCTACGCCCCCCTGGCCAGCCACCTGCGCCAGCGCCATGCCGTGGCCCTCGCGCTGGCGCAGGCCGCGCGCCCGCTCCTGTCGGGCGACGAGCAGCCCGTGGCCGCCCAGCTGATCGACGCCGCCCGGCAGGCCGGCCGCGCCACCGACGAGGCGCAGGCCCGTGGCATGCGGGGCAATGCGCTGCAGGTGGTGGGCGCCGCCGAGGAGTCGCTGGGCACCCGGCTCGACACGCTGGTCGGCGCGCTGCAAGACCTGACCTCCGGTCTCGGCCCCGAGCCAGCCATCACCGAGCTGCTGCGCCAGCGCGACGCCCTGCAGGAGCAGATCCACATCAGCCGGCTGGTCTACAACCGCGAGGCCGAACGCTACAACCACGCGCTGCACGTCTTCCCGACCACGCTGGTGGCCCTGGCATGGCAGTTCAAGCAAGCCCCGCTGCTGTCTGGCCAGACCACGCTGCGCCTGAACGGTCCGTCCAGCAAGCCCATGCCGCTCATCTGATCGGACGGATCGGAGCCGATCATGCGACGGCCATCCCCGCCACGCTGAAGCGCGGCTTGCGGAAACACTTTTCGGCTGGACAAGACGGCACGGTGGCGGGCAGGATGCAAAGACTTGCCGGATTTGCCACTTTTTTGCATGTCAGCACCTGCCCTGCTGCGGTCATCGCCCCGTCTGGACCCCACATCGCAGGATGCCTGGGCCCGGCTGGCGGACCTGCGCACGCCGGGGGAACGCCAGGCGGCCCTGCTCGCGCTGCTGCTGACACCGGACAGCGCCCCGGAGCGGCGCGCCTGGCAGGACGCCACCCGCGCGGTCACACGCGCTCCCCAGGTGCGCGACTGGGTCGTCTGCCTGCCCGACTGCGCCCGGCTGCCCGCGCTGGAGGCGCTGCTGTCGGCCTGCGCCGCCGCCCCGCTGGCCGAGCGGCAGGCGATGCTGCTGGGCCTGCGCCGCATGATGTGTGCCGACGGGCTGGTGCGCCCGATCGACCGGCTGGCGTGGCTGGTGGTGCGCCACCGGCTGTCGGGCCCGAGGCGCCCATCCCGCCGCCACCAGCGCCTGCCCGACACGCTGTCTCAGCTGCCGCTGGCGCTGCGCCAGGCGATCGCGCACGCCACCGCCTACCTCGCCCGTCTCGTGCCCGGTGATCCGCCGCAGGACGCGGGCCTGCGGGTCAGCGCCGCCGGCACGCACTGGCACGACACGGTGATCGCCAGCGTCTGGGGCCCGCACGCCGCGCCCCCCCGCTGTCAGGTGCCCGACAGCGACCAGCTCGTGCGCACCTGGCAGACCCTGCAGGCGCTGGACTGGATGATCCGCCCGGTGCTGGCCCGGCTGTGGACCGACGCGGCCGCCACCCGCCCCGGCTTGCTGTGCCACGCGGACGACGCCTTGCCTGTGGCAGCACAGGCGCTGTGGCTGGCGTGCGCGCTGCTGGACACGCCGCTGCCGCCAGTGCTGGCCAGCCATTTCCTGGCCGAGATCCACCCCGCCAGCCGAACAGGTCAGGAGCACGACGCCGTCGGCACGTAGACTGCCGACCGTGAACGCCTCCTCGCCCCCCTCCCACGCGGCCACCGCCGCAGCCGCCGCCGGCCACAGCCTGCCCCTGTCGCGCCTGCTCGCCCACACCGCGGACGCCGTCGCGGCCGTGCGCGCCGGCCGCTCGCTGACCGAGGCCCTGGCCGCCTGTCCCGCCGCCGCCCGCCCCGGCACCCAGGCCCTGAGCTTCCACGCCATGCGCTGGATGGGCGGGGCCGAAGCCGCCTGCGCCCGGCTGGCCCCGCGCATGCCGCCGCCGCGGGTCCACGCCCTGCTGATCACCGCGCTGGCCCTGCTCTGGCCGGAAGCCGACGCGCCCTACCCCGAACACACCCTGGTCGACCAGGCCGTCGCCTGCGCCCACCAGACCGCGCCCAAGAGCGCCAGCTTCGTCAACGCGGTGCTGCGCCGCTTCCTGCGCGAGCGGGCGGTGCTGGTGGCCGATCTGCAGGCGACGCAGCCCGTGGCACGCCACCAGCACCCCCGCTGGTGGATCGACCAGCTGCAGCGCGACTGGCCGCAGCAGTGGGCCGCGCTGCTCACCGCCGCCAACCAGGCCGCGCCGATGGTGCTGCGTGTTCACGCGGGCCACGGCGATGCAGCAGCCTATGTGGCAGAGCTGGCGACGGCTGGTCTGCGCGCCACGGCGGCGGGCCCCCACGCGGTGGTGCTCGACCAGCCGGTGCCGGTGCAGTCGCTGCCGGGCTTCGAGGCGGGCCGGGTCTCGGTGCAGGATCTCTCCGCGCAGCACGCTGCGCCGCTGCTGCTCGGCCAGAACGCCGACGCGCTGCCCCAGGGCGCGCGCGTGCTGGACGCCTGCGCCGCGCCCGGCGGCAAGACCGCGCACCTGCTGGAGCTGCGGCCGGATCTCCAGCTGCTCGCGCTCGACAGCGACGCCCAGCGGCTGCAGCGCGTCACGCAGACCCTCGCCCGGCTGCACCTGGACGGCGCCCGCACCCAGGCAGCCGACGCCCGCGACACCGCGGCATGGTGGGACGGCCAGCCGTTCGACGCCATCTTGCTGGACGCGCCCTGCAGCGCCTCGGGCATCGTGCGCCGCCACCCCGACGTGCGCTGGCTGCGCCGCGCCAGCGACATCGGCGACCTCGCCCGCACCCAGCGGGCCCTGCTGGACATGCTCTGGCCGCTGGTGCGACCAGGTGGGCGGCTGGTCTACGCCACCTGCTCGGTCTTCCGGGCGGAAGGAGCGGGTCAGGTTTCGGCGTTTTTGCAACGTCACGCCGACGCCCGCACCGGGTCGGCACCAGGCCATCTGTTGCCACTGACCGACAATTCGGTGCCCGCCGGCGATGGATTCTTCTACGCCCGGTTCGACAAACCCGCCCGCCCCACCTGATCGCCCTGCCTGCGCATGTCCCGACTCTCCACCCTCTGCGCCTGTCGGCCGCCTGTGCGCGCCAGCCTGCGCTGGTGCGGGATGGCGGTGGCATTGCTGCTGGCGTGGTGGCTGGCGGCTGCGCCGGCCCAGGCGCTGGAGCTGCTGCGCCTGGACGCCCAGCGCACCGAGCAGGGCGTGCTGCTGAACGTGGAAACCCGCTTCGACCTGCCGCCGGGGGTGGAAGATGCGCTGCAGCGCGGCGTGGCGCTGCATTTCCAGGCCGAAGCCGTGCTGATGCGCGCGCGCTGGTACTGGCGCGACAAGGAACTGGCCAGGGCCACGCGCACCTGGCGCATCGCCTACCAGCCGCTGACCTTCAGCTACAAGGTCAGCCAGGGCGGGCTGTCGCAGACCTACCGCTCGCTGGGGGAAGCCCTGCGCGCGCTGCAGCGGTTCAGCCAGTGGCGCATCGCCGACCCGCTGCCGGCTGACGACGACCGCCACTACATCGAGTTCAGCTACCGCCTGGACACCGACCAGCTGCCACGCCCGCTGCAGATCGGCATCGGCAGCCAGCCCGAGTGGACGCTGCGCACCGCACGCACCCTCGTGCTGCCCGACTGAGGCCGTCCCCGCCATGAGCCGCCGTTCGCTGCGCTGGACCCTGCTGATCGCGATGCTGGCGATCGGCGGCACCGTGCTGGTGCTGGCCTTCCTGCTGTCGATCGCCACCAACAACCGCGTGCTCTACGAGCGGCATTACGAGTGGCTGCTGTGGGTCAACATCGGCGTGGCCGCCGCACTCGGGCTGGTGATCCTGGTGGCGCTGACGCACCTGGCGCGGCGCATGCGGCACGGCAAGTTCGGCAGCAAGCTGCTGTTCAAGCTGGCGGCGATCTTCGCGTTTGTCGGCGTGGTGCCGGGGGCGCTGATCTATGGCGTGTCCTACCAGTTCGTCTCGCGCTCGATCGAGAGCTGGTTCGACATCGAGGTGGAAGGCGCGCTCGAATCCGGCCTCAACCTCGGGCGCACCACGCTGCAGCTGCTGGTCAACGATGTCGCCACCAAGACCCGTCTGGCCGCCGAGGACGCCACCGAGAACTCCGACCGCCTCAAGCTGCTGACGCTGGAGCGCCTGCGCGAGCAGCTCTCGGCGCAGAGCGTGGCGCTGCTGTCGCCCACGGGGCAGGCGACGCTGTCGGCCGGTGGGGCGGTGGGTGCGGCGATGCTGCCGGACCGGCCCACCAGCACGATGATGCGCCAGGCACGCAACCTGCGGGTCTACGCCCAGCTGGAAGGGCTGGACGCCGACACCCCGCTCGACCCCAAGGCCGCCGTCCGTGCCACCAGCCAGGCCCGTGTGCGTGCCATCGCGTGGATGCCCTCGACCAGCTTCAGCCTGGGCGGCGAGGACCGCTACCTGCAAGTCACCCAGCTCGTGCCGCCCGAGCTGGCCGCCAACGCGTTGCGCGTGCAGACTGCGTACAGCGAGTACCAGCAGCGCGCCCTGGGCCGCGGGGGCTTGCGCAAGATGTACATCGGCACGCTGACGCTGACGCTGATCCTCGGGGTCTTCAGTGCGCTGCTGATGGCGGCAGGGCTCGGGCACCAGCTCGGCCGGCCGCTGGTGATGCTGGCCGAGGGCGTGCGCCAGGTGGCCAGCGGTGATCTGAGTCCGACCGAGGTGTTCGCCTCGCGCGACGAGCTGGGCGGGCTGACGCGCGCGTTCGCCGTGATGACACAGCAGCTCGCCGACGCGCGCGGGCTGGTGCAGCGCAGCCTGGCCGAAGTGGAAAGCGCCAAGACCCACCTGCAGACCATCCTCGACAACCTCACCTCCGGCGTCATCGTCTTCGATGCGGACGGCACCATCAACACCGTCAACCCCGGCGCAGCCCGCATCCTGTGCGTGGCCCCCAGCGCCTGGACCGGGCAGACGCTGGACCGCCTGCCCGGCCTGGAAGACTTCGCCCGGACCGTGGCCCGGCATTTCGTCACCCACAGCGCCGACCTCGATCCCGGTGCCCATGGCGACCCCAGCCGCGGTCACTGGCAGGAAGCCATGGCCCTGGGCAGCGCCGAGTCCGGCCAGACCCTGCTCGTGCGCGGGGCGTTGCTCCCGGAAGGCGCGCAGCTGATCGTGTTCGATGACATCACCGACGTGGTGTCGGCGCAGCGCAGCGTGGCATGGGCTGAAGTGGCGCGCCGGCTGGCCCACGAGATCAAGAACCCGCTCACGCCGATCCAGCTCTCTGCCGAGCGGCTGCAGCACAAGCTGGAGGCCAAGCTCACCGGCACCGACCAGCAGATGCTCGTGCGCTCGGTGGGCACCATCGTGGCGCAGGTGCAGTCGATGAAGACGCTGGTCAACGAGTTCCGCGACTACGCCCGCCTGCCCGCGGCGCAGCTGCTGCCACTGGACCTCAACGCCCTGGTCACCGAGGTGCTCGGCCTGTACGCCGTGCAGCAGGAAAACGGCCGACTGCACGCGCAACTGGCGTCCGATCTGCCCCTGTTGAGCGGCGATGCCAGCCAGTTGCGGCAGGTGATCCACAATCTGGTGCAAAACGCGCTGGACGCCGTCAACGAGGTGACAGACGGTCGCGTCACCATCTCGACCGAGGCCACGCGGGGCGAAGACGGCGCCGCCCGTGCCATCCGCCTCAAGGTGGTGGACAATGGCCCCGGTTTCTCCGAAAAAATCCTCAAACGCGCGTTCGAGCCTTACGTCACCACCAAAGCCCGCGGCACCGGCCTCGGCCTGGCAGTGGTCAAGAAGATCGTCGAGGAACACGGCGCCAAGATCCGGTTGAACAATTTGTCCGACGAACCACAGGAAACTGCCCACGGCCCGACGCGAACCGGGGCGCAGGTCTCCATTTCCTTTCCGCGGTGGGCTCGCCCACCCTCTGCCGACGTGAGCGCGTCCTGATCACCCATGGCCAATATTCTTGTCGTCGATGATGAAATGGGCATCCGTGCCCTGTTGCAGGAAATCCTGACCGACGAAGGGCACAGTGTCGAGCTGGCCGAAAACGCCGCCCAGGCCCGCATGCTGCGCGAACGCCAGCGCCCCGATCTGGTGCTGCTGGACATCTGGATGCCCGACGTGGACGGCATCACCCTGCTCAAGGAGTGGGGCACCGGCGCACAGCTCAACATGCCCGTGATCATGATGTCCGGCCACGGCACCATCGACACTGCCGTGGAGGCCACCAAGTACGGTGCGATGGCCTTCCTGGAAAAACCGATCACGCTGCAGAAACTGCTGCGTGCGGTGGAGCAGGGCCTGTCCAAGCCGGCGCCCCGCAGTCCCGCTCCGGTGGGCATGCCCGGCCTGACCGACGCACCTTCGATGGGCGGACTGCCGCGCATCGAGCGGACGGACTACCTGCCAGCAGCCGAAGCCGCACACTACGCCACCCCCTCGGCGCACCACGGTCATGCGGGCGGTGCGACCGTCACCCCCAGCATCATCATGGCCAGCGGGCCGCAGGCCGAGCAGGTCTTCCTGCTCGATCGGCCGCTGCGCGAGGCACGCGACGCATTCGAGAAGGCGTACTTCGAGTTCCACCTCGCCCGCGAAAACGGCAGCATGACCCGTGTGGCCGAGCGCACCGGCCTGGAACGCACCCACCTCTACCGCAAGCTCAAGCAGCTCGGCGTGGACCTGAGCCGCAACAAGCGTGGCGTCAGCTGAGCCGACCGACATCGGCGGCCTGTGACGGGCGACGAAAAATTTACGGGCAGAATGCTTGCGCATCCAAAAATCAACGTGGCATAATAGCGTTCTCTTGAAGGCCAAGTAGCTCAGTTGGTAGAGCAGCGGATTGAAAATCCGCGTGTCGGTGGTTCGATTCCGCCCTTGGCCACCAAATCATTGTGCAGCGTCGTTCCAGAACGTCCAGTACACCCAAAAAAGCCTTAGAGAATCAACGCTCTAGGGCTTTTTTGTTGTCCATTGCAGTGCAGGTTAGTGCGCCGTCCTCCGGGCTTTCCGTGCAAGAACTTCTGCAAGAACTCCACAATCGCGAGAACTCCACTGAAAAGTTCTCGCATGGCCCGCCACCTGATCGCCTCAGACGCCGCAATCCGCACCATCAAGCCGGGCGACCCGCGCAAGCGGCTGAACGACGGCGATGGGCTGCACCTGCTGTTGTTCGTCAAGGGTGGCGCCCACGGCTGGCGGCTGGCCTATGCCCACGAGGGGCGGCGCAACGTCATCAGTCTGGGCACCTACCCAGACACGACCCTATCCGGCGCCCGCAAGAAGGCAGACGAGGCGCGGCGCCTGTTGAGCGAGGGCACCGACCCGAGCGAGGCCCGCAAGCAGACCAAGGCCGCCACCGCCCAGGCTGATGAAGCCGACCGGCGAGCAGATGCCGGGCTTCCCCCGCTCGGGAGTTTCGAGGCCGTGGCCCGTGAGTGGCTGGCCTCTGTCCACATGGGCAAGGTCAGTGCCGGGCATGCCGATCGAACCCGCTTGCGCCTGGAACAGAACGTGTTCCCGTGGCTGGGGCGTCTGCCGCTGGCGAGCGTGACGGCGCCGATGGTTCTGGAATGCCTGAGGCGGGTTGAGGCTCGCGGCGCAGTCGAGACCGCGCACCGGGTGAAAACTGCCTGTGGGCAAGTGTTCCGGTACGGCATCGCCACCGGCCACTGTGAACGCAACCCAGCCGCCGATCTGCGCGACGCACTGCGCCCCGTCGTGGTCGAACATCGGGCGGCGATCACTGACCCGGCGCAGGTGGGCGAGCTGCTGCGGGCGCTGCTGGCCTGCACGGGCCAGCCGACCACCCAGGCGGCGCTCCAACTGGCGGCCCTCACCTTCCAGCGTCCGGGCGAGATCCGGGGGGCGGCGTGGGCGGAGTTCGATCTGGACGCGGCGACCTGGCTGATTCCATCGCACCGGATGAAACGCAACCTGCAAGGCAAGGCGACCGGCCCCGACCATCTTGTTCCGCTGTCCCGTCAGGCCGTGGCCGTGCTGCGGGGGCTGCAGCCCCTCACCGGGTCCGGGCTGCTGGTGTTCCCTGGCCTGCGCGACCGTGCCCGGCCGATCAGTGACATGACCCTGAACGCAGCACTTCGACGGCTGGGCTATGCCGGCGACCAAATGACGGCGCATGGCTTCCGGGCGATGGCCCGCACGATGCTGTCGGAGCGGCTGGGCATCGCCCCCGAGGTCATCGAAGCGCAGCTTGCCCACTCTGTACCCGACGCACTTGGACGCGCCTACAACCGGACGGAGTTCACCGACCAGCGCCGGCAGATGATGCAGGCGTGGTCGGACTACCTGGACACGCTGCGCACCGGGGCGCAGGTGATACCGATCCGTGCGGCATGAACCCCTTCCGCCTGGTGCCTGATCGGTGCCACCCCCTGCGGCCGTGACCTGAAGCACCGGCCGCACGCCACCAGCCCGGCCCTGTGCCGGGCTTCGTCCATCTGGCTGGATTGCCCGGCCGTGCCGGGCTGTCTCTGCGCCGGACGCTGCAGGCGTGCCGACAGGTTCCACGCTGCGCCGGGTGGACGGCGCGGCGGGGGGTCTTTCGCGCTGGCCGTGGCGGCCGGCCGATGGCACACCCCAGGCGTTCGACTCGGCGGCATCCCGCTGCACGCCACCAGCCCGGCCCTGTGCCGGGCTTCGTCCATCTGGCTGTCTCTGGTCTGGGCATGGGCTGCCCTGTGCGCCTGCGGCATGGCCTGGCCTGTGCCTGTCTGCCTGGCTGGATGCCTTCCACCGTGCGCCGGATAGCGGCGCGGCGGGGGTTTCTTTCGCGCTGGGCTTCCGAGCGTGGCCAGAAGACCAGCACCAAGGAACAACGGGGGGCGCCCTTCTTTTCAGAAAACGGCTGTGGAACGTGGAATGGCCAGCGCCGGGCGGGTCATTCCACGGGAAAAGACGGAAAAACCCTATACAAATCAACTACTTAGAACCTCATTACTTCTTTGTTACTTCTTCGGGGAATGCTTGGGGGCAAAGTGTGGACAAAGTGTGGAATGGTTCGGCGCCTTCAGGGATGGCGCCGGCCCCCCGTGCGGTAGACCCCCCCCACCCCTTCAAGGTACTCCCTAGGGATCAAGGGCTGCGGGTCATTCGGAGAGCGCAGAAGAAACGCGCTGACTGGTTCCGGTGTGGGGTAGTCAGATGGTCGGGTAGTCAGTGGGGGGTATGCGTGGGCAACAACGCCCGCACGGAGATGAACCGAGGTGTTCACAAAATTTCAACGGCCTGAGAGTGGCCCCTTTCTTGGTGCTGGTCTTCGGTCTTCGCTGGAATCTGCACGCGAAAAGAACCCCCTTGGCAGCAGCAACACCGCGAGGTGTGCAGGCGCCTGCAGCACTGTCGAGAATGCCGGCTGCAACCGGCGCAGCACCGCTAGGCCCGTCAAGCACTGACTACCACCAGCACCGCTAGGCCACGTCGGCGCCCTGGTCGAGTTCCTGGCCAGCGCCTGCACGCTGCAGCCCGGTCGATCTGCTGGCCTGGCTGATCCCGTGGCCTTCGGCCTGGTGCTCGCCTGTGGCCCTCGATCTGGCGACCGCGCCGACACCCAGCCCGGCCACCAGCACCACCTCGTGCATCCCGGCCAGCGCCGACACCACCAGCACCCAGCCCGGCCACGTCGGCGCGCTGGTCGAGTTCCTGGCCAGCGTCAGCACGCTGCAGCACGGTCGATCGGCTGGCCCGGCCGATCCCGTGGCCTTCGTCCCGGTGCTCGCCTGTCGCCCTCGATCCCGACGACCACGCCGACACCCAGCCGGACCACCAGCACCACCTCGTGCATCCCGGCCAGCACCGGCCACCGCTAGCACCCACCCGGCCACGTCGGCGCACTGGTCGAGTTCCTGGCCAGCGTCAGCACGCTGCAGCACGGTCGATCTGCTGGCCCGGCTGGTCCTGTGGCCGTCGTCCCGGTGCTCGCCTGCGGCCCTCGATCCCGGCGACCACGCCGACACCCAGCCGGACCACCAGCACCACCTCGTGCATCCCGGCCAGCACCGGCCGGCACCAGCACCCAGCCCGGCCACGTCGGCGCACTGGTCGAGTTCCTGGCCAGCGTCGGCACGCTGCAGCCCGGCCGGTCTGTTGGCCTGGCTGATCCCGTGGCCTTCGTCCCGGTGCTCGCCTGCGGCCCTCGATCCTGCGACCACGCCAGCACCCAGCCGGACCACCAGCACCGCCTCGTGCATCCCGGCCAGCGCAGGCCACCGCCAGCACCCAGCCG
>JAAFKB010000037.1 GCA_013299055.1 Sphaerotilus sp. | reverse complement strand
TGGAGAAGATCGCGCTGGAAGACGACTACTTCGTCGCCCGCAAGCTCTACCCGAACGTGGACTTCTACTCCGGCATCGTGCAGCGCGCCATCGGCATCCCCGTGCCGCTGTTCACCGCCATCTTCGCGCTGGCCCGCACCGTCGGCTGGATCGCGCAGCTCAACGAGATGATCGGCGATCCGGAGTACAAGATCGGCCGTCCGCGCCAGCTCTTCGTCGGTGCCTCCCGCCGCGACGTGCCCCCGCTGTCGGCACGCTGATGCTCAGAAGCGGTAGCCGATCCGCAGGGCGCCCCAGTGGCGACCCTGCACCACGATCGGTGCGGCCACTTCCTTGAGCAGCACGAACTTGCCGCCGCCCATGTCGCGGCGGTAGGTCTGTACCAGGAATGGCCGGCGGTTGCGCGCCGAGGCCAGTCCGGTGCGGTCGTTGAAGATGCGCCGGTAACGGCTGTGGGCCGTGTTCCAGACGGCGTCGCCACGGCGCTGTGGCTGGCAGTAGACCCTGTTATGGGTCGGAACATAGCCATTGCGGTCCACGGCAATGCAGTAGGCCACCTTGTCGCTCCCGGCTACCACAGGCTCCTGTACCGCCGGAAACAACCGATCGGCCAGTGACACAAAACGGGTCATGAACTGTGGTGGATCGGTCTGGGCGATGGGCTGGTACTGCTCGTCGAACAGCGTCGGCAGATCCACCTGCCCGGTCTCCAGCGCCCGCTCCAGCTGCCCGGCGATCTGACGCGCCGCTGCCTGTGCCGAACGGATCAGCGGCGTGTCGTCAGTTTCCACGCCGCATCCCGCCAGCCCATCGATCAACTGCTCCGACACGGACAGAAAACGGTCGCTGCAGCCCATGGCCACGTCGAGTCCCCCGATGGCGCCGCGGATGTCCTGACCGAGTGCCTGGGTCCGCTCGATGACCTGCTGTGCGATCGTGCGGCTGGTCTCGGCAGCCACATCGATGCGCTGGACGGCGGTCTCCACATCGGCAAACGCCCGGTGGATCTGCCCTTGGCGGTCGGCACGCGGGTCCACGCGGATGTCGCGGGAGAAGGCTTCGATGCGGCGGTCCAGATTCTCCAGCGTGCCCATGATCGTGCGTGACGAGGTTTCCACGCGCCCGGCCAGGTCCTTCACGGCGTCCGCCACCACACCAAATCCGCGCCCGGCCTCGCCGGCACGCTTGGCTTCCACCGAGGCGTTGAAGGCCACCAACCGGGTCTGCAGCGCGATCTGTCCGATGTCGCCTGCGGCATCGGCCACCTGGTGCAGCACATCGACGATGCCCGTCACCTCGCGCGCGACCTGCTCGACCTGCTGGCGCGCCTGGACCACTGCGCCACGGCTGTCGTCCGTGGCGTCCCCGATGGCCTGCTGGGTCTCGCGCACGCGGGCAAGCTCCAGATGGAGCTGCTGCATGGCCTGCAGCTGTGCCAGCACGATCTTCTGGGTATCCTCGATCACCCCCCGCGTCTCCGCAGCGTCTCGCCCGATGTGGGACGCCTGCCCAGACAGGCGGTGGAGCACCTCGGCAGGATCGACCCGCACCACGGCGTCGACCAGACTGGTCTCTGACCCTGGGGCACCCGGCTGGCGGGTCCGCAACAGATTCAGCATGCCATGCTCCTTCCGAGCAGAAGAAAAGAAGAGGTCACCAGGTCCGCAGCTTGGCACGCAGCCGGGCAATCGACTGGCTGTGCAGCTGGCAGACACGCGACTCGGTCACGCCCAGGACCGCCGCGATTTCCTTGAGGTTCATGTCCTCTTCGTAGTACATGCTCATCACGTACTGTTCGCGCTCGGGCAGGTGCTTGATGGCCTCGACCAGCGCCTGGCGCATGCGCAGGTCGTTGAGGCGGGCCAGCGGATCGGCGTCGTTGTCCACGACGTGGCGATCGAGGTAATCGTTCTCGCCTTCATCACCGCTCATGTCTTCGAGGTAGACCAGCTGCGTGCCCCGCACGCGGTTGAGCAGATCCTGGTAGTCGGCCAGGGTCAGCCCCATTTCCAGGGCGATCTCGCTTTCGTGCGGCGCGCGCCCCAGACGCTGCTCCAGACGGTGGACGGCGGCCTCGATGTCGCGCTGGTGCTTGCGGTTGCTGCGGCTCATCCAGTCACCGCCGCGCAGCTCGTCGAGCATGGCACCGCGGATGCGCTGGGTGGCGAAGGTCTCGAACTGCACGCCTTGCTTGACATCGAAGCGGGTCAGCGCATCCGTCAGCCCGATCATGCCGACCTGGATCAGATCGTCGAGTTCGACGTTGGCGGGCAGCCGGGCGATCATCTGGTGCGCCAGACGCCGCACCAGGGAGCTGTACTGCGCCAGCATCTGGTTGGCTTCGAGTTGGCCCTTGGAGGTGTACATCAGGTGACTCCGGATCGGTTCAGACCATCGACTGCAGAAGGGGTGACGGCGTCACCGGCGTACGGGCCGGGCCAGCAAGAACGGCCATGGGCATCTCCTGGACTGTCACGCGCTCACGCACCGAGCGACGACCGGGCGACCGGACCCGCACGGCGCAGCACCGTGGTGCCCGGCTCGCCAGGGCGCATCAGGGACACGCTCACCTCCCTCGGTCCCATGCGCCAGGCCTGCGAAGCCCCGCCCCGCAAGGCACGCTGTACCAGGGTCTGGCTGTTGAGGTGGTGCCAGTCCTCGGGCACCCGCTGACCGGTGGAGACAGCCAGCACCTTCAGGCGGTGCCGGATCATCGCGTCGACCGCAGGGCCGAGCTTGACCGCCTCATCCAGCTTGGACAGCACGATGCCACTGGCTTGACCGGCCTTGTAGGCATTGAGCACCTCGTCGAGCGTCTCCGCCTGCTGCGCGGCATTGACCACCAGCAGGCGCTGGATGCTGCGGTGCGACAGCATCTCCAGCAGTTCACGGGTGCGGGCATCGCGCTGGGCCAGACCGGCCGTGTCGATCAGCACCATGCGCTTGCTGGACAACAGATCCAGCAGATCCTCCAGCGCAGCGCGGTCGTGGGCCGTGTGGACAGGCACACCGAGGATGCGGCCGTGGGCACGCAGCTGCTCGTGCGCACCGATGCGGTAGGCGTCCAGCGTGATCAAGCCCAGCTGCGAGGGGCCATGTCGGGTGGCAAATGCGGTGGCGAGCTTGGCGGTCGACGTGGTCTTGCCAACGCCGGTCGAGCCAATCAGGGCAAACACACCGCCCGCTTCCTCCAGCTCTGGTTCGTCTTCGCCGGTCAGCAGGTTGCGCTGCAGCATCTCCATCACGGCGGTCAGCTCGTCACCCTCCTCGCCGGTGACGCCCTCCACCAGCTCCCGCACCAGGGCGGGCGAGAACCCACACTCCAGCAGGCGGGTGCTCAACTGCACCTGGCGTGGGTTGCGCTGGAGCCGGTCCATGAAGGCCATCAGGTTGAAGCGGTCCTCGATGAGACGCTTCATCGACCGCAACTCGGCCAGCATGTCGGTCTCGCCTGCGGGAGGGCCTGCGCCGTCGACCGGCTCGGTGTCACCGTCCAGTGCCAGCGGTACCGCGGCGGCGGCGGCGCGCACGGCCGCACCTGGCGAGGTACGCCCTGGCGTGGAAGGGGTCTGCAGGTACGTGCGCGGCGCGGCGTCTTCGCCGGACAGCGTCGGCACCGACCCTTCGCTGCGGGCGCTCTCCGGCGGCAACGACCAGTCACCAAAGCGTGGCTCGGCGCTCCCCGCCGAACGCCCTGTCACGGGCTCGCGCCGGGTGTCTGCGCGGGCGGCGGCGGGGGTGCGGAGATCACCCTCCGTGTCGCCGCTGTCTCGCCCACCCAGCTCGGCCTTGCGCTTCTTGAGCATGCGCTCGCGGACGTAGTCCTGGAACGACAGCGTACTCATGGCCAGGGTGCCCACGTCGTCCTGCACGGGCGTGTCGGCCGGCGCGGCCACGGGCGCACTGGCCACGTCTTTCGCCGGCGGGTCATGCCGCTCCAGCGCGTCGATGCTCTCGGCCGGCATCGCCACCACCTCCACGCCATCGCTGCTCGGCTTGGTCGACAGGATCACCGCGTTGTCGCCGAAGGTCTGACGCACTTTCTGCATCGCTTCGCGCGAGTTGCGCCCGAAAAAGCGCTTCACGTTCATGAGTGGGCTCCGATGATCGAACCGATGCGGATCGAGTGGGTGTCAGGGATTTCGCTGTGCGCGAGCACCTTCAGGCGGGGCGCGGCGCGGCGCAGCAGACGCGACAGCGACGGCCGCAGCGGATCCGGCACCAGCAGGCACGCGGCCTGGCCGAGATCCTCCTGGCGACGCGCCGCGTCCAGGGCGCTGCGGCTGATCTGGTCGGCCACACCGGGGTCGAGTACCGGTCCGTTGGCAGAGGTCAGCGCCTGGGTGAGCAGCCGCTCCAGGTCGGGCTCCAGGGCGATCACGTCCAGCTCACGCTGGGTGCCGTAGATCTGCTGGACGATCGCCGGGGCCAGTGCGACCCGCAGGCGCCGCGCCAGCTCGGCCGGATCGGTGACACCGGCCGCCGATTGCTCGGCCAGCGATTCGACGATCGAGCGCATGTCGCGGATGTGCACGCCTTCTTCCAGCAAGGACTGGAGGATCTTCTGCAGCGGGACGATGCCGATCATCTTGGGAATCACGTCTTCGATCAGTTTGGGGGCCAGTCGGGTGACATGCTCGACCAGCGCCTGGGTTTCGGTGCGGCCCAGCAAACGGGCGGCGTGTTGTTGCATCAAGTGTGAAAGATGGGTCGCCACGACGGTCGAGGAATCAACAACGGTGTACCCAGCCATTTGGGCAGTTTCTCGCTGACGCTCGTCGACCCACACCGCGGGCAGTCCGAAGGCCGGATCGACGGTGTCCTGCCCCTGCAGCGCCAGCTGGGCATTGCCGGGATTGATGGCCAGGAACATGCCCGGATAGGCCTCGCCCTCGCCCACCACCGCCCCGCGCAGCGTGAGCCGGTACATGCTGGGCTTGAGTTCGAGATTGTCGCGGATGTGGACGGATGGCGGCAGGAAGCCCACCTCTTGCGCGAACTTCTTGCGTACACCCTTGATGCGGTTGAGCAGGTCGCCGCCGCGCTCCTTGTCCACCAGCGCGATCAGCCGGTAGCCGACTTCCATGCCCAGCGTGTCCACCGGCTGCAGGTCTTCCCAGCTCGCCTCATCGCCTGGCGCACGGGCCTGCGGGGCCTCGGCCTGTGCGCGCCGGGCCGCTTCGGCGGCGGCCAGCCGCGCCCCTCGGCCCCGCATCGTGTAGGACAGATAGCCCAGCGCGCCCGCCACCGACAGGAACACCAGATGCGGCATGCCCGGCACCAGCCCCAGCATCCCGATCACCACGGCCACCATGCCCACCGCCTGCGGCGTGCGGAACATCTGGCCGATGATCTGCGTGCCCACGTCCTGTTCCTTGCCGACCCGCGACACCACCATGGCCGCGGCCACCGAGATCAGCAGACTGGGGATCTGTGCCACCAGCGCATCGCCTACGGCCAGCAGCACGTAGGTGCTCGCCGCAGCCGAGGCGGTGAGGTCGTGCTGGGCCACACCGATGATGAAGCCGCCGACGATGTTGATGAACAGGATGAGGATGCCGGCGATGGCGTCCCCGCGCACGAACTTCGAAGCACCGTCCATCGAGCCGAAGAACTCCGCTTCGTTGCCCACCTCCAGACGGCGGCGCTTGGCCTCGGCCTCGTCGATCAGGCCGGCGTTCAGGTCCGCGTCGATGGCCATCTGCTTGCCGGGCATGGCGTCCAGCGTGAAGCGCGCCCCCACCTCGGCGATGCGCTCGGCTCCCTTGGTGACGACCACGAAGTTGATGACCACCAGGATGGCGAAGACGATGATGCCGACCGCGAAATTGCCGCCGATCAGGAAGTGCCCGAAGGCTTCGATCACCGCGCCGGCTGCGCCCGGGCCGGTGTGCCCCTCCAGGAGGACGACGCGGCTGGACGCCACGTTCAGCGACAGCCGCATCAGCGTCGTCAGCAGCAGCACCGAGGGAAAGGCCGCGAAGTCCAGCGGCCGCACCATGTAGGACGCCACCACCATCACCATCAGCGCCGTCGCGATGTTGAAGGTGAACAGCAGGTCCAGCAGGACGGTGGGCAGCGGCAACACCATCATGGCCAGCACCATGAGGATCATCGCCGGCACGGCCATGCCCTGCAGCAGGGCGGAGTGGGTGCCGAACAGGCGTTGCAGGTTCAGGATCTGGGCATTCATGGCGTGGGGGCAGCGCCGTGGCGGGCGGTGGTCCGGTGGTGTCGGGGATCGGCCGGATCCAGCTCCGGCGGAACGGGAATCGGGTCCAGCGAGGTCGGATACGGCGCCCGGCCGGCCATGGCTTCGCGCAGACGGAACACATGCGCCAGCACCTGGGCCACGGCGCTGTAGAGCGCCACCGGGATCTCATGGTCCAGCTCGGTCGAGGCATACAGCGCACGGGCCAGCGGCGGCGCGTCCAGCACCGGCACCCGGGACACTGTCGCCAGATCCCGGATCCGCATGGCCACCAGGTCGACGCCCTTGGCCACCACCCGCGGGGCGCCGGCACCGTCCTCGCTGTAGCGGATCGCCACCGCGTAGTGGGTCGGGTTCATGACGACCAGATCGGCCGTCGGCACGGCACCCATCATCCGGCGGCGCGATGCCTCGCGCATGCGCTGGCGCAGGCGGCCCTTGATCTCGGGGCTGCCTTCTTGCTGCTTGTGCTCTTCCTTGACTTGCTGGTGGCTCATCTTCAGCCGCGAGGCGTGCAGGAAACGCTGCAAGGGCAGATCGACCACGGCGAACAGCGCCAGCACCAGCACCAGCACCCACAGCCCGGACAGGATCTGCGCGCCGGCCGTCTGGAACGCCGCGCCCAGCTCGACCGCCTGGATGCCATGCAGGTCAGCCCGGTGTGCCCACAGCCACAGCGCGCCGACCACACCCAGCGACAAGGCCAGCACACAGGACTTGAAGGTATCGACCAGCTTGTCCCTGGAGAAGAGATTGGCCAGCCCGGTCAGCGGATTGAGCTTGCCGAGATTCGGCATCAGCACCTTGGTCGTGAACACCCAGCCGCCGCAGACCATGGCGGCGGCCACCGACACGACCGCCACCAGCGCCCCCAGCAAGAGACTGAACAGGAGCAGATCGGGCAGCACGGCCGACAGGCGCTCGGCCATGGCAGCGGGGTGGGCCACCGTCACGGCGTCAAAGCGCAGCGCGGCGGCCAGCAGGTCGCGCAGGCGCTGCGTGAGCGACGGAGCGACCGCCGCGATCACCCCCAGCGACGCAGCGACCACCACGAAATGCCCGAGATCACGCGAGCGGACGACTTGTCCCTCCTCGCGGGCCTTGCGCAGGCGCTGCGCGGTCGCTGGCAGTGTCTTGTCTTGGGAGCTGTCACCGGACATGGGCTGGGGGTGAGGGTGGGAGGTGAGGCGAAGGGATCTGGTGGACCACACGGAGCGTGTCGCTGCCATTCTTCCGCCCGGCCCACCGAACTGGAATCCGATAAGCACACGCTTTCGCGCCGTATTCCCACCCGTCCTGCACCACCCACAACGCCGCGCAGCCCATGCAGAAAAAAGGCGGCCCGTGGCCGCCTTGATCCGCACTTGGACACGCTCAGCGCCCGATGATCCGCCTCAGCGCGGCGCCACCGTCACCCACTGCCACTCCAGCCAGTTGTCCGCCCGGTGGACCACCGTGACGTTCTGGCGCGCCGCCCAGGGGACGAACTGGCGGTGCAGCGGGATGTGGTGGACCTGCGCGTTGTGCTCGGCAAAGACCTGCTTGATGAGGGCCTGGCGCTTGCCCACGTCCGGCTCCTTGCTGGAGGCCGCCGCCAGCGCATCGAGCTTGTCGTTCTTCACGTTGCCGAAGTTCCAGTCGCCCACGCCCTTGTCGGCGCGGCTGCGGTAGATCGGGGTGAACGTGGTTTCCGGGTCGGTGATCGAGCCGCCCCAGCCCAGCAGGTAGAGGCTGGTGTCGAGCTTCTGCAGCTTGGGGAAGTAGGTCGCGCGCGGCATGGCGTTGACGCGCACCTTCACCTTGAGCTGCGACCACATGCCCGCCAGCGCGACGCAGAGTTCCTCGTCGTTGATGTAGCGGTTGTTGGGGCAGTCCATGCCGACCTCGAAGCCGTCGGCGTACCCAGCGTCGGCCATCAGCTTGCGGGCGGCGGCGAGATCGTAGGGCAGACGCTTTTCAATCTCCGGGTCGTTCAGGCTGCCCAGCGGACTCGGCACCACCGCCCCGGTCGGGATCGCCTGCCCGTTCATGAGCTTGGTCTTGATAGCCTCGATGTCGATGGCCTGGTAGAGCGCCCGGCGCACGCGCACGTCCTTGAACGGGTTGGCATCACCCGGCACCTGCCCGTAGAGCAGCTTGTCGCGGGACTGGTCCATGCCGATGAACAGCACGCGGTTCTCCACGCCCTCGACCACCTTGATGCCAGGGGTGGTCTTCAGCCTGGCCACGTCACGCGGGGCAGGGTCGAGCACGAAGTCCACCTCGCCCGAGACCAGCGCCGCCAGCCGGGTGGCGTCGCTCTTGATCGGGGTGTAGACGACCTCCTGCAGATTGCCCTCGAACTTGCCCCACCACGCCGGGTTGCGCTTGTAGCTGGTGCGCACGTCGGGCTGTCGACTCACCAGGATGAACGGGCCGGTGCCGTTGGCGTTCAGCGCCGCGAAGCTCTCCTCCTTGTTCTTGAAGTCCTGCGGCCTGGTGACACGGTGCTTCTCGGACCACGCCTTGTTCAGGATGAACAGCGTGTTCATGTGCTGCAGGAACACGGGATTGGGCTGCGCCAGCTGGAACTCGACCGTCAGCGCGTCGATCTTCTTCGGCTCGCCAACCTGGTTGGCGTAGGCGACGAGGTTGGAGCTGGGCTCGCGGGCGCGCAGGATGGAGAAGACCACGTCGTCGGCGGTGAAGGGTGCACCGTCGTGGAACTTGACGTTGGGCCGCAGCTTGAAGCGCCAGGTGAGCGGGCCGGTCTGCTGCCACTCGGTGGCGAGCTGCGGGACGATGCCGAGCTGCTTGTCGCGGCCGACCAGCGTCTCGTAGACCTGGGCATTCATCTGGTTGGTCAGCGACTCGTTCTGGGCATGCGGGTCCATGGTCTGCGGGTCGCCCTGGGTCGCCCAGCGCAGGGTCTGGGCCGCGGCGGGCAGACTGGACATCGCCGCGAGCACGGCAGCGACGACGGTGGGCAACAGCGGGCGAACGGTGGTCATGGGAGCGGCTCCTGCAGATTCGGTGGCTGCAGTGTAGGCCGATCGACCGTGCATTGTGCGCACGCAGCCGACTTGACAGGGGACAAGACGGCGCGGCGAAAAGCGCGCACAGTGGACGGCATGGACACCCCCGACCTGACCCTGTGCGAATGGACCCTCCCGGTTGACGGCATGACCTGCGCGTCCTGCGTGACGCGGGTCGAGAAGGCGCTGAAGAAGGTGCCGGGCGTGGTCGAGGCCGAGGTCAACCTGGCCACCGAGCAGGCCCACGTCGTCGCCCATGTGGACACCGCCACCCGTGCCGCGCTGCAGGAGGCCGTGCGCCGCACCGGCTTCAGCGTGCCCGACGAGGTGGCCGCCGACGCACCGCCCGTGGAGATGGCCCAGCCGTGGCTGACCGAGGGGCGGCGGGTGGCGATCGCCGCGCTGCTGTCGGCGCCGCTGGCGCTGCCGATGCTGGCGGAGGGCTTCGGCGGACACTGGATGCTGCCGGGGTGGCTGCAGTGGGCGCTGGCCACCCCCGTGCAAGTCTGGCTGGGCGCACGTTTTTACCGGGCAGGCTGGGCGGCCTTGCGCAGCGGCAGCGGCAACATGGACCTGCTGGTGGCGCTGGGGACGACGGCGGCCTATGCGCTGTCGGTGTGGCTGCTGCTGGCGGACACCTCGGGCATGCCGCACCTGTACTTCGAGAGTGCCGCGGTGGTGATCACGCTGGTGATGCTCGGCAAGTGGCTGGAGACCCGCGCACGGCACCAGACGGTGGACGCCATCCGCGCCCTGCAAGCCCTCACCCCCGCCTTCGCCCACGTCATCGGCCCCGACGGCACCGAAGCCGACCGGCCACTGGCCCGGCTGCGCGTGGGCGACCGGGTGGTCGTGCGGCCGGGCGAGCGGGTGCCGGTCGATGGCGAGGTGCTCGACGGCGCCAGCCACCTGGACGAGTCGCTGCTGACGGGCGAGAGCCTGCCCGTGGCGCGTGAGGCAGGCCAGCGGGTGACGGGCGGCGCGGTCAACGGGGAAGGACGGCTGGTGGTGCGCACGCTGGCCGTCGGCGCCGAGACCACGCTGGCGCGCATCGTGCGGCTGGTGGAGTCGGCGCAGGCCCGCAAGGCGCCGATCCAGCGGCTGGTCGACCAGGTCAGCGCGGTGTTCGTGCCGGCGGTGGTGGTGATTGCGCTGGTCACGCTGCTGGGCTGGGGGCTGACGACGGGGGACTGGCCGATGGCGGTGCTGCGGGCCGTCGCCGTGCTGGTGATCGCCTGCCCCTGCGCACTGGGACTGGCGACGCCGGCGGCGATCATGGTCGGCACTGGCGCCGCCGCCCGCCACGGCATCCTGATCAAGGACGCGCAGGCCCTTGAACTCGCCCACGCCGTGCGGGTGGTGGCCTTCGACAAGACGGGCACGCTCACGGCCGGCAAGCCCGCGCTGGTCGGGCGTGCCGCCGCGCCAGGGCAGACCGAAGACGACGTGCTCGTCTGGGCGGCGGCGCTGCAGTCGGGCAGCGAACACCCGCTGGCCCGCGCAGTCGTCACCGCCGCCGCCGGCCGCGCCCTGCCTGCCGTGGACGAGATGCGCGCGCAGGCGGGCCGTGGGGTCATGGGCGTGGTGCAGGGTCGGGCGCTGCGGCTGGGCAGCCGGCGCTGGATGGAGACGCTGGGGGTGGCGGTCGCGCCGCTGCAAGCCACGGCCGACGGGTGGCAGTCGCAGGGGCAGACGCTGGCGTGGCTGGCGGAGGTGCCACCCGACGGCACGGTGGGGACGCCACAGCTGCTGGGCGTCCTGGCCTTCGGCGACACGGTCAAGCCCGGCGCGCGCGAGGCCATCGACCAGCTGCACGCGCTGGGGGTGCGCACCCTGCTGGTCAGCGGCGACAACCACGACGCCGCGGGTGCCGTGGGCCGTGCGCTGGGCATCGACGAGGTGCGGGCGGAGGTATTGCCCGGTGACAAGGCGGGCGTGATCGCCGCCTTGCGGGTGGACGGTACCCGCGTGGCGATGGTCGGCGATGGCCTGAACGATGCGCCGGCGCTGGCCGCCGCCGATGTCGGCATGGCCATCACCCACAGCGATGGCACCGGCACCGATGTCGCCATGCACGCCGCCGGCATCACGCTGATGCGAGGGGATCCGCGCGCCGTGGCCGACGCGCTCGACATCTCGCGGCGCACCACGGCCAAGATCCGCCAGAACCTGTTCTGGGCGTTTGTCTACAACGTGGTGGGGATACCGCTGGCGGCGTTTGGCCTGCTCAGCCCGGTGGTTGCAGGAGCGGCGATGGCAGCCAGCAGTGTCAGCGTGCTGGGCAACGCGCTGCTGCTGGCCCGGTGGTCGCCCCGTCGCGCAACGGACGGGGCGTGACGCTGGAACTCAGCCGGACTCAGCGGAACTTGGGGTTCGACACCGTGGCCAGATCGCCAGGCAGGCCGGCGATGTAGTTCGCCAGCGTCTTCAGCTCGGCGTTGGTGTACGGCTTGGCCATGCCACCCATGATCGCGTTGCTGCGGCCGACGTTGGGATTGTTCTCGACCTTGTAGGCCTTGAGGGCCACATAGAGGTAGTCGGCGTGCTGGCCGGCGAGCTTGGGGTAGCTGGCGTCGATCGGCTTGTTCAGGCCTTCGCCGTGGCAGGACGCGCAGTTGCCCTTCTTCAGCAGCTCGGCGATCGCCGCGCTAGGCGCGGGTGCTGTGGCGGCTGGCGTCGGGCGCTGGTGGCCGGCGTAGAACGCGGCCACGTCGGCCATGTCCTGGTCCGACATCGAACCGGCGATCCCGCGCATCGTGGGATGCTTGCGCTCGCCCTTCTTGTAGGCGTTGAGGGCCGAGACGATGTACTTGGCGCCCTGGCCCGAAATCATCGGAACCTGGTGGATCTCGGGGAAGCTGGCACGGTAGTTCGGGATGCCGTGGCAGCCGATGCACATGGCGGCCTTCTTCTGGCCGTTGGCCACATCTCCCGCCGGGTTGTCCTGAGCATGCACGGAAGACACACCGGCTGCGAGTGCAAAAGCGGAAGCGACCGTGGCAAGTATCTGTTTGCTCATATGGTGGTGTTGATGTCGATCAAGCAAAAACGCCGCGAATTATAGGTTCGCAGACCTGACACCCAGACCGTTTTCCAGGCGGCAAAACCTGCAGCGATGCCCGGACGCCACATTCCGGGGCCTCGTCGCCCAAGGCCGAGGCCCACCGGCGTCATGACATCGCCACCGGTTTTGAGCACAATCACCGCATGCGGCGCCATTGCCGCGGGCACGGAACCCCCCATGACACTCACCGAACTGCGCTACATCGTGGCCGTCGCCCGCGAGCGGCATTTCGGACGGGCGGCCGAGGCGTGTTTCGTCTCGCAGCCCACGCTGTCGGTGGCGATCAAGAAGCTGGAGGAAGAGCTGGAGGTCAAGCTCTTCGAGCGCGGCGGCAGCGAGGTCAGCGTCACGCCACTGGGCGAGGAGATCGTCCGGCAGGCCCAGGCCACGCTGGAGAGTGCCGCGTCCATCAAGGAAATCGCACGCCGCGGCAAGGATCCGCTGACCGGCCCGCTGCGGCTGGGCGTGATCTACACCATCGGTCCCTACCTGCTGCCCGACCTGGTGCGCAACGCCATCGCCCATGTGCCGCAGATGCCGCTGCTGCTGCAGGAGAACTTCACCGTGCGGCTGCTGGAGATGCTGCGCACGGGCGAGCTGGACTGCACCATCCTGGCCGAACCGTTCCCCGACACCGGGCTGGCGGTCGCGCCGCTCTATGACGAGCCGTTCCTGGTCGCCGTGCCGCGCCACCATCCGCTGGCCGAGCGCACGTCGATTTCGTCGACCGAACTCAAGCAGCAGACCATGCTCCTGCTGGGCACCGGCCACTGCTTCCGCGACCACGTGCTGGAGGTCTGCCCCGAATTCGCCCGTTTCTCCAGCGACACCGAAGGCATCCGCAAGAGCTTCGAGGGCTCGTCGCTGGAGACCATCAAGCACATGGTGGCCTCGGGAATGGGCATCACGGTCGTGCCGCAGCTCTCCATTGCGCCGGGCATCGAGTCCCCGGACCACCCATCGCTGCTGCGCTACATCCCCTTCAGCGACCCGGTGCCGACGCGGCGCGTGGTGCTGGCGTGGCGGCGCTCGTTCACGCGCTACGAGGCGATCGCCGCGCTGCGCAACGCGGTCCACCAGTGCGCGTTGTCGGGAGTGCAGCGCCTGGGCGCATGACGGCAGATCAGGCGGTCGGAGAAACATCGACCGGGCGCAGCTCGTCCACGGTATACCCCTGCTTGATCAAGGCATCACGCAACCATTGCGGCTGCACACCCTGACCGTCCCAGACTTCCTGGGTGATGGGATGGCGATAACGGACCTCGGCGGCGCGGGCGGGCTGGGACTGTGGCGCCGGGCGGCCACGCAGTTCGGCGGGCGAGATGCGCCAGAAATCCATCAACTTGCGGATCTTGCGGATGGCCGCGATGCGTTCGGCGTCGTCTTCGTGGTCGACGATCTGGCGTTCGGTTTGCTTCATTGATGAATGACAGCCCTGCAAGCTGCAACAAGAACTGGATAATCGCATAGAACCGGAATCTGCACAGTGTCGGGCGCAACGCGATGCAACTCGATTACAATCGGCCTCGACGGGCCTCCCTGCATGGGGGCGCGGCCAAACGGGTCAGGTCGGGAACGAAGCAGCCCTAACCGTTAGCCTCCAGTGCCAGGGTTCAGGCTCGTCACCCCTCCCCCACCTTCTGCGACCACCACCAGACGCCACAGCATGGTGGTTTCAGCGCGCCTTGCGGCGTGCAGCCTGTCGGTCGGGTCCAGTGCCTTGGGATGCCGCGGCCGGATCGACGCCGTCCCCACCACCACCAGACCGGCCTGCTCGATCCACTTCAGCAGCTGCGCCCGGCTGCGCAGCCCCAGCCGTTCGGCCAGATCCGACAGGATCAGCCAACCCTCGCCGCCCGGCGTCAGGTGCACCGACAGCCCCGCCAGAAACCCCCGCAGCATCCGGCTGTCCGGGTCGTAGAGCGCGTGCTCGATGGCGGTGGCGGGCTTGCCGGGCAGCCACGGCGGGTTGCAGACCACCAGCGGCGCATGCCCCGGCGGAAAGAGATCGGTGCACACCAGTTCCACCTGCTGCGCGCACCCCAGGCGCCGGAGGTTGTCCGCAGCACACTCCAGCGCCCGCGCCGACAGGTCCGTCGCCACCACCCGCCGCACCCCGCGCCGTGCCAGCACGGCCGCCAGCACGCCGCTGCCCGTGCCGATGTCGAAGGCCAGCGCCGTCGATGGCAGGGCAGCCTGGTCCACCAGGTCCACATACTCCCCGCGCACGGGCGAAAACACGCCATAGTGGGCATGGACACGCCCCCCCGTCGCCGTGATCGCCACGCCCTTCTTTCGCCACTCGTGCGCGCCGACCAGCCCCTGCAGCTCCCGCAGCGCCACCACGCTCGGCTGGCCATCGGCGGGGCCATACGCCTCGGCGCACGCCAGCCGCAGATCGGGCGCACGGCGCAACGCGATGCCATGGTCGCCCGCCAGCTCCAGCACCAGCGACGACAGCAGCCGGGCGCGCTGGGCCTGGGCCTGGCGGTGCTGGTGGAACACCGTGCGCAAGCCCGTCGGATCCGCAGCCGTGTCCGCCTCCGGCACCGCGTCCGGTGCAGTCCGCGCGCGGGCGCCAATGCGGTCCAGCCGCCGGCCCATGGCCTGCAGCAGCAGCCGTGCATTCTGGAAATCGCCCCGCCACAGCAGCACCGCGCCCTCCCGCGCCAAGCGCAGCGCCGCGTCGGCCGCCATCTGGTCATCGGCCAGCACCACCCGGCGCGGCAGCGGCGCCCCGTTCTCGGAGCGCCAGCGCGCCGTGCGGACCTGGTCGTCCTCGGTCCAGGTGAGCATCAAGGGGGATGGGGGCGTCATGGGCACAGGCAACGGGCGTCGGTCGATCAGGCAGGAACAGGCCCCGCAGTATCGCCGCAGCCGCAGTAGCATCCCACCAGCGTCGCGCGTTCCCCGTTCCCCGTTCCCCGTTCCCCGTTCCCACACGTCGAAGGAGTCTCCCCATGGTCAGCATCCTGATGCCCGTCGATGGCAGTCCCGAAGCCCTGGAGGCCGTGCATCTGGCGCTGCGCCTGCGCACGCATGGACTGGCGTTCACCGCCGTGCTGCTCAACGTGCAGGAGCCGCCTCACCTGTACGAAGTGGTGCTGGCGCCAGACGCCGAGGTGATCGAAGGCGCCAGCCACGACGCCGGAGAGCACGCCCTGCAGGCAGCGCACGCGCTGCTGGACGCGGCCGGCGTGGCCTGCACCGGGCTGGTGGTCACGGGCGATCTGGCACAGCAGGTCGTGGAGCAGGCCGAGCTGCAGGGCTGCGACCTGATCGTGCTGGCGCTGCAGGACCATGCGGTGGCACACGCCGTGGAGCGCCACAGCCGCGTGCCGGTGCTGCGGGTGCCGCACCAGCCGCCCGAGGTGGACGCGCAGGATCTCGCCGAGCTGGGCGAGCCCGCCGAGGCCCGGACCCCGGCGGCGTGAACGTGCGGGCCCCGGCCCTGCACCTTGCCCTTACTTGCGCAGACGGTTCGGGTGCCAGTAGAGGAACTTGGCGTAGATGTCCACATCCTTGGTCTCGCGGATGAAGAACATGCCGACCACGAAGGTCAGGGCCGCTACCCCGATCGGGTACCAGAGCCCGTGGTACATGTCGCCGTTCTGCGCCACCATGGCGAAGGCGATGGTAGGCATCAGACCGCCGAACCACCCGTTGCCGATGTGGTACGGCAGGCTCATCGAGGTGTAGCGGATGCGGGTCGGGAACATCTCGACCAGCGTGGCCGCGATCGGGCCGTAGACCATCGTCACCAGCAGCATCAGCACCACCAGCACCGCCACCACGCCGACGTGGTGGATCTTGGCCGGATCGGCCTTGCGCGGGTAGCCGGCGGCCTCCAGCGCGTCCGGCAGATCCTGCTTGCGGAACTGCGCGATGTCGACGAGGTTGTCGGACTCGAAGCGATCCCCCTCGGCCGTCAGCAGGCCATTGGGCGGCTTGAGCACTGTGGAGCCCACATGCACCTCGGTGGGGGAGCCAGACGGCAACGCCACATTGGTGTAGCTTGCCGAGAGCTGCGCCAGGGTGCGCTTGGCGATGTCGCAGGACGAGGTGAAGTCGGTTTCCTTGGCGATCGGGCTACCCTGGAAGGAGCAGGTCATCGGGTCGGCCTTCACGACGATCTTGACCCGCTCCTGTGCTGCGGCCAGATCCGGATTGGCCAGCGTGGTCAGCAGGTTGAACAGCGGGAAGTAGGCCACGCAGGACAGCAGCAGCCCGGCCATGATGATGGGCTTGCGGCCGATGCGGTCCGACAGCGTGCCGAACACGACGAAGAACGGCGTGCCGATCAGCAGCGCGATGGCGATGAGGATGTTGGCCGTGGTCGGATCGACCTTGAGCGTGCCAGTGAGGAAGAACAGCGCGTAGAACTGCCCCGTGTACCAGACCACCGCCTGACCGGCGACCAGCCCGAACAGTGCCAGCACGATGATCTTGAGGTTCTTCCACTGCCCGAAGCACTCGGCCAGCGGTGCCTTGGAGGTCTTGCCCTCTTCCTGCATCTTGCGGAAGGCGGGCGACTCGCTCATCGACAGCCGGATCCACAGCGACACCGCCAGCATCACCGCCGACAGCGCGAACGGGATGCGCCAGCCCCACTCGGCAAACGCCGCTTCACCCAGCAGGCTGCGCGTGCTCAGGATGACCACCAGCGACAGGAACAGGCCCACCGTGGCGGTCGTCTGCACCCACGCCGTGTAGGCGCCGCGCCGGTTCTGGGGCGCGTGCTCGGCCACGTAGATCGCCGCGCCGCCGTACTCGCCGCCCAGCGCCAGGCCCTGCAGCATCCGCAGCGCCACCAGCGCGATCGGGGCAAAGGCGCCCGCCGTGCTGTAGGTCGGCAGCACTGCCACCAGCGACGTGGCCACGCCCATGATGACGATGGTGGCCAGGAAGGTGTACTTGCGGCCGATCATGTCGCCCAGACCGCCGAAGATCACCGCGCCGACGGGTCGCACGATGAAGCCGGCCGCGAACGCCAGCAGCGCGAAGATGAAGGCCGAGGTCGGCTCCAGTGCCGTGAAGAACTGCTTGGCGATGATCGCCGCCAGCGCGCCGTAGAGGTAGAAGTCGTACCACTCGAAGATGGTGCCGAGCGAGGAGGCGAGGATGACCTTGCGCTCCTGTGCGGTCATCGGGGTGGAGTCGTGGTGATCGTCGTCGGCGTCGACGGCGGACTCACGGGCGTCCTGCAGAGGGGACATGGTGTTCTCCTGCCGCGGTCGGCGATCGGGTCGACGACGCACGCGGCGCTGTGTTCATGACAAGGTCAGGACCGGGGCCGGGCCGGCTCAGAGGCGCAGGCCCTTGGTGGTGGCCAGCAGCCGGCGCGGCGAGAAGACACGGGCCTCTGGCACAGCTTCGGCAGCTTCCAGTCCCCGCTTGAGGATGTGGTCGGCCCCCGCACGCCCGAAGGCATCGCCCAGCGCCTGGTAGAGCACGCGAGTCAGCTCGGCCAGATCGCCGTGCGCGCCGGGCAGCTGCCAGTCGTGCTGCAGGGCGCGGCTCCAGCCGCTGCGGAACTGCTGGCGCAGCGCGGGCGCCGCCAGCGAGTCGTCCAGTCGCTGCAGGGCGTCCTTGCGCACTTCCTCCAGCGCGTCGCGGTGGTGCTGGAACACCTCCGCCACCACCGAGCGCATGAGCGCGCCGAACACCACCGGCGGCTCCTGCGGCACCAGCGACTGCAGCGGCACGGCCGCCTGTGCCGCTGCCAGCGCAGCAGCGACCGGGTTGATGACAGGCACCGCAGCGACCGGGACGGGGGCCGCGGCGACGAGAGGGACCGCGACCGCGACCGGGGGCGGTGCAGGCGGCCGGGCCGCGGCGCGGGCGGCCTGCATGGCGGGCCAGGGGTCCAGCGGCAGGCGTTCCGGGCTTTCGCGCAGGGCCTTGTAGAACTGGTTGTAGAGCCGCTTCACGGAAGCCGCGTCGAGCAGGTGGCGCTGGGCGACCACGTCGACGTAGGCGATGATGTCCGAGACGTTTTCGCCCCGCATCGTCTCGTGCTGCAGCCACAAGGCCTCGGTGAGCGCCATCTCGTCGAGCAGATCGGAGAACACCGCCACGGCGGCACGCCGCCGGGTTGCTTGCATGTCGGCCATGGTCAGGCATCCCCGCTTCTGTCTTGAATTGAAAATCTCATGCTACCCCGTCGAAAATCACAGGCGCGAAGCCCTTGTTGTCAAGAATGCCGGTCCTGAAAAAACCGAAAACACCAAATCCTGACATAAATTCACGCGAAATTTCGCGCACCTTCGCAAATCAGGAAACGGTACTGCATCGTTTATCACGTTAGCCTGGCCTGTGCACGGCAGCAGCCTCTGCCGGGTTATCGACACCGGCACAAGAATTTCAAGCCGTCACACTTGACACGGGATCAGCCGCGTCGGCGCAGACAGGCGTCGAGGAAGTCGCGCAGGATGGGCTGGCCGTCGAGCTGGGTGGGGTGGTGGCGCTGCTGGGCCATGAATTCGGGATGCCACTGCATGCCGAAGACATGGCTCGGCCCGTTCCAGCGGATGGCCTCGACCAGCCCGTCTGGCTGGGCGCGCGCCTCGACCGTGAGGTTGCGGCCGAGATCCTTGACCGCCTGGTGGTGGATCGAGTTGATCACCGTGTCGCGCACGCCCGGGTAGAGCGCCGACAGCCGCGTCCCCGGCAGGATGGACACGGCGTGGAACTGCTGGTCATATTGCTCCAGGTGCAGGTGGCGCACGGAGGAAGGCGCCTGGGTCGGGATGTCCTGGTAGAGCGTGCCGCCCAGCGCGACGTTGATGAGCTGGCAGCCGCGGCAGATGCCCACCACCGGCTTGCCGGCCGCCACGAACGCCTCGAACAGGTCGATCTCGTAACGGTCGCGGACCCGGTCGCCGCTCCACTCGGGACGCAGCGGGGTTTCGCCATAGCTCTCCGGGGCGATGTCGTTGCCGCCTTGCAGCACCAGCCCGTCGAGGTGGCTGGCGTACTCGGCCAGGCTCATCTCGCTGCGGGCGATCATCCCCTCGCGCTCGATGGCCGGGATCATCACCGCCAGGGCCCGCCCGCCCAGCACCCAGTGCGCCACCGACTGCTCCAGGTAGTGCAGCGTGCGCGTGAAGACACCGCCCAGGTCCGCCACCGGGGTGTTCGGAAAATAGATGCGGGCGGAAATGCCGATCAGCGCAGGGCGCGACATGGGGGATCCTTCAGTTCGACTCCGTGGGGTCCATTCTGGCAAACCCTCGGTCACAGCCCCCGGCAATGTTGTGGAATTGTCTGGCTTCAACCTTACCTTGGCGCGCCTCTGCGCCCACGGATGCACCCTGCTAGCATCAGTTTCCACTTCGGACGCACGCCACCACGATGAATTCCACTCCCGACACCGCCGACGCCACCGACACCGGTCAGCCCATGTCCGCTGTCATCCGTGCCAGGCTGCAGGCGGCCCAGCGCCGCTTCCACGCCAACGACAACATCGCTGACTTCATCCAGCCAGGTGAGCTGGAGGCGCTGCTCGACGAGGTGCAGGGCAAGATGGCCGGTGTGCTCGACAGCCTGGTCATCGACACCGACAGCGACCACAACACCCAGGACACCGCGCGCCGCGTGGCCAAGATGTACCTGCAGGAGGTCTTCCGCGGCCGCTATGTGCCGCAGCCGCCGGTGACGGAGTTCCCCAACGTCGAGCACCTCAACGAGCTGATGATCGTCGGTCCGATCACCGTGCGCAGCGCCTGCTCGCACCACCTCTGCCCCATCATCGGCAAGCTCTGGATCGGCGTGATGCCCAACGAGCACTCGGCGCTGATCGGGCTGTCCAAGTACGCTCGGCTGGCCGAGTGGATCATGTCGCGCCCGCAGATCCAGGAAGAAGCCGTCACCCAGGTGGCCGACCTGCTCAACGACAAGATGCAGCCCGACGGCCTGGCCGTGATCATGGAGGCCGACCACTTCTGCATGGGCTGGCGCGGTGTCAAGGACCTGGACTCCAAGATGATCAACAGCGTCATGCGCGGCTCCTTCCTGAAAGACCCGAACCTGCGCCGCGAATTCCTCGCCCTCCTCTCCCACCGCAAAGGCTGAACGCACCATGCTCGTCCGTCTGCTGTACGCAAGCCGCGCCGATGCGGTCACGCCCGAGATCATCGACTCGATCCTCGCCCAGTCGCGCGCCCACAACCCGGCGCTCGGCATCACCGGCATCCTCTGCCATGGCGGCAACGTCTTCATGCAGGTGCTCGAAGGCGGGCGCGACACGGTGAACGGGCTCTACAACGCCATCGTGCGCGACGGCCGCCACCACGACGTGGCCGTGCTGCACTACGAGGAGATCACGGAGCGGCGCTTCTCCGGCTGGACCATGGGACAGGTCAACCTGGCACGCATCAATCCGTCGATCGTGCTGAAGTACAGCGACCGGCCGGTGCTGGACCCGTTCTCGGTCTCGGGCCGCGCCTCGCTGGCGATGCTGGAAGAGCTGATCGCCACGGCATCGATCGTCGGCCGCACCGCCTGAACACGGCGGGTGGCGCACCGCGGACGCAGGGCGCCGCGTGGCGTGAAGAAGTTCACAATCGTGGCATGCCCATCCCCATGGCCTGACCACGATGCTGATGCCTGCCGCCGACCTCGACCATCCGGTGACGATGCGCCACGCCGGACGCGAGCTGCTCTCGCTGGCCCTGATCGACGCCCGCAACCGCAGCCTGCGCCTGTTCGCTGCGTTCGAGGACGCCGCCCGTCCCGACGCGCTCGACGGCCTGCCTCCCCCGCTGCAAGGCTCGCCGCTGTGGTGGCTGGGGCAACTTGGCTGGCGCCAGGAATGCTGGATCGCCCGGAACGTGCAGCGCCACCGGGGCCGGCGCTGCGACGCGCACGGCATCCGGCTGGCGTCGATCGACCCGCGGGCCGACCTGTGGTGGGACGACCGGCTGCGCTCGCCGGTGGAGCGGCGCAGCGCCGACCTGCCCTGTGCGGCCAGCGTGCGCCAGTACCTGGTGGACACGCTGGAGGTGACGCTGGAGCTGCTCATGGACGCACCGGAGCAGGACGACACGCTCTACTTCTTCCGCGATGCCCTCTTCCATGAGGACCAGCAGGCCGAGCGGCTGATCGAGGCGGCGCAGATGCTCGATGTGGCGCTGCCCGAGCCCACTGCCCCTGGCACCTGGGTGGCGCGCCAGCCGCTGGCGGTCACGGGCGGCCACTGGCACATCGGCATCGCACCCGAGGACGGCGGCTATGTCTTCGAGTCGGAGCGCGGCCGGCGCCTGGTGCGCTGCCCGGACCACGACATCGACGCCCAGCCTGTGTCATGGCAGCAGTTCCTCGCGTTCGTGGCCGACGGCGGCTACCGGCAGTCGCGCTGGTGGACCCCACCCGGCTGGAACTGGGTCTGCCAGCAGCAGCGCCGCGGCCCCAGCCTGGTGGACGACCTCGACGACCCGCTGGCCCAGAACCGCTTCGGCCGCACCCTGCGCATCCACCCGCTGCACCCCGTCGTCCACGTCAACCTCCATGAAGCGCAGGCGTGGTGCCGCTGGGCTGGCCGGCGCCTGCCCAGCGAAGCCGAGTGGACCCACGCCGCCGAACGCCTGGGGGGTCAGGGCTTCCGCTGGGGCGAGGTCTGGGAGTGGACCGCCGACCGGCTGAGCCTGCTGGGACCGGACCTGGGCGACTGCAACCTGCCGCAGCGCGAGACCTTGCTCGCCGCCGTGGACCAGCACCGCGTGCTGCGCGGCGGCGCCACCGTGACGCGGGCCCGCCTGCGCGACGCACGCCACCGCCAGCACCGCCTAGCCGAGGACAACCACGGGCTGACCGGCTTCCGCAGCTGCGCTCTGTGAGGCGGTCCAGTCGCGCAGGAAGCCCGCCACCGCCTCCACCGCCAGCGGCCGTGACACCAGGTAGCCCTGCACCTGCGCGCACCCTTCGGCCAGCAGCGCGGCCATCTCCGCCTCGCGTTCGACCCCCTCGGCCAGCGTCTGCATGTGCAGGCCCGTGGCCATCTCGATGATGGCGTGGACGATCACGCGGGCGTCGGCCTCGGTGGTCAGCGCCTTGACGAAGCAGCGGTCGATCTTGAGCTTGTCGAAGGGAAAGCGCCGCAGGTAGGCCATCGACGAGTAGCCCGTGCCGAAGTCGTCCAGCGCGATCCGCACGCCCAGCCGGTTCAGCCCGTGCAGCTGTGCCAGCGTCGCCTCGGTCTCGTTGAGCAGCACGGACTCGGTGATCTCCACCTCCAGCCGCTCCGCCGGCAGCCCGCTCCCCGCCAGCACCCGACCGATGAGTTGCGGCAGATCCTGCGTCATCACCTGCACCGCCGAGAGGTTGACCGCCACCGACAGGTGCGCCGGCCAGGTCATCGCCACCCGGCACGCCTGCTCCAGCACCCAGGCGCCGATCTCGTTGATGAGCCCGGCGTCTTCGGCCACGGCGATGAACTCGTCGGGACGCACGTCGCCCAGCTCCGGGTGTTTCCAGCGCACCAGCGCCTCGAAGCCCGTCACTTCGCGGCTGTCCAGCGCCACCTGCGGCTGGTAGACCACCGAGAGCTGGTGCAGCGCGATGGCCGAGCGCAGCGCCCGCTCCAGCTGCAGCCGCCGCACGACCCCCGCGCCCATGCCCGCGTCATAGAAACACGCCCGTCCGCGCCCGCCCGCCTTGGCGCCGTAGAGCGCGAGGTCGGCGTTCTTCAGCAGCTGCTCGGGCTGGTCGCCATCGCGCGGTGCCAGCGCGATGCCCACGCTCACGCCCATCGGCACGTTCAGCCCCGCGATGTCCACCGACGTGCACAGCGCGGCGAGCACCCGGTCGGCGATGCGCTGCACCTCGGGGGTCTCGGAGACCCCCTGCAGCACCATGGCAAACTCGTCACCACCCAGCCGCGCCACCAGATCCCCCTCGCGCGCGATGCTGCGCAGACGCTCGCCCACCAGCTTGAGCAACTGGTCGCCCACATCGTGGCCCAGCGCGTCGTTGACGGTCTTGAAGCGGTCCAGGTCCAGACAGAGCACGGCAAACGGGCGGCCGGACAGCTGGGTCAGGGCCTCATCGAGCTGCAGGCGGAAGTGGTGGCGGTTGCTCAGGCCCGTCACGGCGTCCAGGTGGGCCAGCGCGAACAGGCGCGCCTGCTGCCGCTGCAGCACCGCCTCGCGCGCCTCCAGCTCCCCCAGCAGCAGGTTGAAGCCACCATAGAGCGCGCCCACTTCGTCGCTGCGCTGGGTGTGCACGCGGGTGGCGTAGGCGTGGCTGCGCGAGACATCGTGCATCACGTCGGCCAGCTCGCCAATGGGCTGGACCACGGCATCCTGGACCTTGACGGCCGCCGCGCTGGCCAGCAGCCCGATGACCGCGGCGCCCAGCAGCACCAGCACCGCCCGCGCCAGCGTGGCGCTGACCGCTGGCGCTGCGTCCGTGCAGACGACGAGCTGCCCCACCACCGCGCCGTCCACCCGCACCAGCTCGACCGTGTGGACCAGCGCGCCCAGTGCCCCTGGCGGCACTGCCGTGCGTCGCCCGATCTCGAACGCCGTCGGCACCGCCTGCCCCTTGGACGCGAAGGCCGCGAACACCGCCGCATGGCTGTCCAGCAGCACGGCCCAGCGCACCTCAGGCACGGCACCCAAGCCTTCCAGCACACGCTGGGCCGCCGCCGGGTCTTCGAAGGACAGCGGCGCGCGCACGTTCTGGGCCACCACCCGCGCCAGGCCCTGCGCCCGTTCCTCGACCCGCGAGCGGGAGTCGTGGTATTCCAGCACCGTCACGACGCTGAACAGCAGCAGCGAGGCCATCAGCGTGGAGGTGATCACCACCAGGCTCAGCTTGGTGCGCAGGCGCAGACCGTCCAGCATGCGGGCGATCATGGTGTGGTCTCTCGGCGCAGCGGGCCATCCAGCACCTGCATGGCCAGCGACAGCAGATCCGCCGACAGGCGCAGCCCCGCGGCCTGTGCCGCCGCCCGGTTGATCTCGAAGCGCAGGCGCCCACTCTGGCGCACCAGCCCGATCACCCCGCCCTGGGGCGCGAACCCTGGCAGATCGCTGACCGTGAGCACCGGCATGACGCCCAGCCCCGCCAGCGGCAAGCCCGGTTCCGCCACGAACAGCACATGGCAACCCCGCATGTCGTCCGCACGGCCTACACGGCGCCACTGCAGCGGCGCCCCCTGCAGAAGCCGGCCCTCCAGCGCCCGAAAGGCCAGCGCCAACGCCTCGCGGTCGCCGAACTGGCAGAGCTGCATCGTGCCCTGCCGCTGGGACAGCCCGGCCGCAGGCCAGTCGGTGAACTTGGCGAAGTTGAGCACGAACGCCGCCTGCACCGCCGACTCGTCCGGTGCGGCCCAGACTGGAGCGGCCCCCAGCGTACCCGCCAACGCGAGCACGGCGGTGCAGACCAGCCGGGTGGTGCGGTGCGCAAGGAACGCAGCGACGAGAGGCATGGGCAGTGTGGTGGCGTGGTGGTCAGTGGCGGATCTCGATGCGCAGGCCCAGGCCCGGCGCTACCTCGACCGGCTTGGAGTAGCCCAGATCGGGCTGGATCTCCACCCGGCGCGGTCCGCCCAGGTTGTAGGCCCGCGCGCCCAGCACCACGTTGCGCGCCACCGACCAGCGTGCGCTCAGGTCCAGCACCGTGCGCGCCGGCAGGTGGCCGGGCTGAGTGGCGTCCCGACCCCGGGCGCTGCTGTGGCGCGCCCAGGCGTCCACGCTGAGCAGCGGCGACACGTCGTAGGACCAGCGCAGCGTCAGCAGGTGGCGCGGACTCTGGAGGAGTGCACTGCCCCCGCGGGACTGGGTCGGCGGCACCGACGCCTGCAGCCAGGTGTAGCCAAGCTGCTGCCGCAGCGACGGCAACGGGCGCCAGTCGGCGGACAGTTCCAGCCCGTGGACCACCGCCCGTGCGGGTTCGATCCCGATGGACGCATCGATGTAGGGCACCGGCGCCATCACCACCTGCGGCTGGCGCGGGATGGCAGAGCGAAAGCTCAAGGGATCGTAGACCTGGCGGAACAGCGTGGCGTCCAGGGCCAGCCGGTCGTCCACCCGGCTGCGCAGGCCCGCCTGCACGGCGCGCACCGACTCCACCAGCGTCGGCGCATCCGACCCGGAGCGCAGCAGCACCGGCAGCGGATTGCCCGCCACCCCTGGCGGGATCACGGCCACGGCGAGGTCGGCGTCTTCTTCGCCGCGCGAGGGCACGCGGATGGCCTGCGACCACGAGGTCCACAGCGTCGTGTCCGTGGTCTGTTTCCAGGCGAAGGACACGCTGGGCTGGCTGCGCGTGCCGGCAAAATAGGTGTGATCCACCCGCAGGCCGCCCACCACGGACAGCCGGCCATCGACCCCCAGCCAGCGGTCCTGCGCAAACAGGCGCCAGTCCAGCAAGCGGCGCCGAGCGGGATCGAACTTCCCCAGGCCTTGCGTCTCGTTGTGGTCGATGTACAGCTTGGTGCCCGCGCCCCAGGTGATCCGGTGGGCTGACGCGGCCGGACGGAAGGTGTGCGAGACCTCCAGATCGGCAGTCTGGCTGTCGACGCTTTGCGAACCGCGCTCCTCGCCCGATTCGAGGGCCAGCAAGCCCGACAGGGTGAGCTGCCCCCCTTCGGCCAGGTCGCGGCTCAGCGTGCCGTGGACATGGGCGCGGCGAAAGAGCTGCGTGGTGGACGACGCCAGCGCATACGGCGGCACCACCACCGGCCGCAAGCGGGTGTCGCGGACCCGTGAATCGAGCACCTGCGCCTGCAGGCTGAGCTGGGTGCGGGCGTCAAGGTCCTGGTCCAGGCGCAGGCCGGCCGTGCTGACCCGTGAGGCGTCGTGCGCGGTGGCGCCACCCGGTTCGGTCGAGTGGCCCGTGCCATCGGCCTGGGCGTACAGCCGCCACGCCCCCTCGGCCGCCGAGCCGACGCCGTGGCTGCCTTGGAACACGGCCGCCCCCTCGCTGCCCAGCTCCATGTCGAGCCGCTGGCCCAGGCTGTCCTGCGCCCGGCGCGTGATGATGTTGATGACCCCGTTGACCGCGTTGGCGCCCCAGACCGCGCCGGCCGGGCCGCGGATGATCTCGATGCGCTCGATGTCGGCGATCGGCACGCGCTGGGTTTCCCACATCACGCCGGAGAACAGCGGCGAGTAGAGGCTGCGGCCGTCGACGAGCACTTGCAGCTTGTTGGAGAACCGCCCCGCGTCCCCGCGCACACCCACCGCCCAGCGCGCCCCGGACAGCCGCGCCACGTCCACGCCCGGCGCCAGCCGCAGCGCCTCGGGCAGCGAGCGCACGCCGGTGCGCAGCAGGTCGTCGCGGGTGATGACGAAGACGGGGGCGGCCACGTCGCCCAGCCGGTCGCTGCCACGGCTGGCCGAGACGACCTCGATGCGCATCAGATCCTCCAGCGACAGCTCCGCCAGCGCCCGCACGCCCCCCACGTTCTGGCCCCAGGCGGACGAAGTCAGCAGGGCCAGGCAAGCCAGCGTGGTGCGCGTTCGGGTTGCATGCATGGTGATCCGGGGCCCCCTACGGCCCCGCTCCGAGAGAGGTTGCCGCTCTTATCGGTTCCGGTAGGACGTGACTTGAGATGTCACTTTCTGGCGCACCCTCCAGCCCGGACCGGGTTAATGCCGACTGGCACCCACCCACGCCAAACAGGTACACCTGCAGCCTGAACCCTTGTCCCTGCCATGACCTCGACCGCTCACCCCACCCGACATCCCCTGCGCCTCACCACCCTCGCCTGTCTGCTGTCGGGTCTGTGCACGTCCGGCGCCTTCGCCCAGGCCGGGGCCGCGGACGCCACGCTGGACACCGTCGTCGTCACAGGCTCCACCCGCGAGCGCAAGCTCACCGAGGTGCCCTACGCCATCAGCTCGGTCGGCGCCGAGGCATTGCGCCACAGCGGCCCGATGGTCAACCTGTCCGAGTCGATGGCCCGCGTGCCAGGGCTCGTGGTGGCCAACCGCAACAACTACGCGCAAGACCTGCAGATCAGCTCGCGCGGCTTCGGCGCACGGGCCGGCTTCGGCGTGCGCGGGCTGCGGCTCTACGCCGACGGCATCCCCGCCTCGATGCCGGACGGGCAAGGCCAGGTCGCGCACTTCGATCTCGCCGGGGCAGATCGCGTCGAGGTGCTGCGCGGGCCGTTCTCGGCGCTGTACGGCAACGCCTCGGGTGGCGTGATCGCGCTGTTCTCGAAGCCGGTGCGCGAGCGGCAGTTCGAGGTGGGCGTCGATGCCGGCAGCTTCGGCCTGCGCCAGGGGCGGGTGTCGGTGGCGGCGCCGCTGGGGCATGGGTTCGACGTGTCGGCCAGCCTGTCGCGCCTGTCGATCGACGGTTTCCGGCCCCAGAGCGGCGCCGACCGCCAGCTCGCCACCGCCCGCCTGGGCTGGAAGGGCACACACGACAGCGTGGTGTTCACCGTCAGCGACCAGCACCAGACCGCCGACGACCCGCTCGGCCTGAGCCGCAGCCAGTTCGAGACCGACCCCGACCAGACCACCTCGGTCGCCACCCAGTACGACACCCGCAAGGTCATCCGCCAGACCCAGGCGGGCGCGGCCTGGACCCACCAGTTCACCGACGCCGGCCCGCTGTCGCGCACGCAGGTGAGCGGCTACACGGGGTCACGCGGCGTCACGCAGTTCCTCGCCATCGCCCCCGCCACGCAGGCCAATGTCCGCCACGGCGGCGGTCTGCTGGACTTCGACCGGCAGTACGAAGGCGTCGATGCACGGGCGCTGTGGCGCTGGGACAGGCTCGACCTCACCACTGGCGTCAACGTCGAGCAGCAGACCGACGACCGGCGCGGCTACAACAACTACACCGGCACGGCGGCGGCCCCCACCGCGCTGGGTGTCACGGGCACGCTGCGCCGCGACGAGATCAACCGCGCCGACACCCGCGAGGTCTACGCGCAGGCGGACTGGGCGCTGGCCGACGACTGGCAGGCGAGCCTCGGGGTGCGCAGCGGACGGGTGCGGCTGCGCGTGAACGACCTCTACCTGTCGAACGGCGACGACTCGGGTGCGCTGGACTACCGCTACACCAACCCGGTGCTGGGGCTGCGCTGGCGGGCCAGTTCGGCGCTGACGCTGCACGCCGCCGCATCGCGTGGGCATGAATCGCCGACGCTGGGCGAACTCGCCTACCGCCCGGACGGCACCAGTGGCTTCAACACCGACCTGCAGGCGCAGACCAGTCGCCAGCTCGAACTCGGGGCCAAGTGGCGCGTGGGCGGGCTGTCGCTGGACGCCACCGTGTTCCGCATCGACACCGACCAGGAGATCGGCGTGGCGACCAACGCGGGCGGGCGCTCGTCGTTCCGCAACGTCGGCCGCACGGAACGCTGGGGCGCCGAGTTCGGGGCAGGCTGGCGCATCCTGCCAGGGCTGCGGGCGCAGATGGCCGTGACGCTGCTGCACGCGCAGTACGCCGACGATTTCCGCACCTGCACCGCCATCCCCTGCACGCTGACCGCCGCGACCAACACCACCACCGTCCCCGCCGGCAACCGCATCGCCGGCACGCAGCCCGCCTCCGCCTATGCCGAGCTGGCCTGGACCACGCCGTGGAGCCCGGACGCCGAAGCCGCCATCGAGTGGCGCGCCCAGGGCCGCACGGTGGTGAACGACACCAACACCGACCACGCAGCAGGCCACGGGCTGTTCAACCTGCGCTACAGCCACCGCTGGCCGGTCGACGCCGCCGCCGACCTGCAGCTGCTGGCGCGACTCGACAATGTCGCCGGTCGGCGTGTCGTCGGCAGCGTGATCGTCAACGATGGCAATGGCCGCTACTTCGAGCCGGGTGCGCCACGCAATGCCCTGGTGTCGCTGCGCTATCTGCGGCGCTTTTGAACCACTGAAGCACTGAACTGGAGTCCCTGACCATGCGAAGCCGCCCCCTGATCGCCGCGCTGCTGTCGCTGTGGCTCGCCCAGGCCGTGGCCGCCCCCGATCCGTTCGAGGGCGATCCATACCAGTCGCACCCCTGGGTGGACATGCGCAAGGAGTTCCTCGGGGCGAACGCCCGGACGGTGTTCGACGCGCGGGTGCAGGTGCGCGGCCCGGCGTTCGCGGAAGACCCGATGAACGTGCCGATCACGGTGTCAGTGAAAGACCTGCCCGGCGTGGACCGCATCGTCGTGCTGGTGGACCGCAATCCGATCCGCAAGGTGCTGGAGTACCAGCCAATGAGCGCCCTGCCCAGCGTGTCGTTCCGGTTCAAGCTGGAGCAGGCCAGCCCGGTGCGTGCGGCGGCCAGGACGAAGGACGGCGTCTGGCACGTCGGTGGCACGCTGGTGGACTCGACCGGCGGCGGCTGCACGGTGTCCGGGGCAACACGCAAGGACGGTTCGTGGACGCAGACGCTGGGCCTGGTCAGCGCCCGCGTGTTCGACGCGACGCCGATCCCCGGCGCGGCGGACACGGGGCCGACCGGATCGGGTTCACGGCTGCGGCTGAAGGTCATGCACCCGATGGACACCGGGCTGGTCGGCGGCATCCCGGCGTTCTACGTCAACCGGCTGTCGGTGCGCGACGCGAAGGACGCCGAGCTGCTGCGGCTGCAGACCTTCGAGCCGGTGAGCGAGAACCCGGTGTTCTCGTTCGATTTCCCGACGAAGCCGGCTGGCGTGCTGCGCATCGTCGGCACGGACAACAACGGCAACCGCATCGACGCGCAGCTGGAGTGAACGCATGAGCCGGTCATCGCTGTCCATCTGGGGGCAGAGCCTCGTCCTGGCGATCGGACTGGCCCTGCTGGCCGCCCTGCCCGCGCTGGTGTTCGCCCAAGCCCCAGCCTCAGCTCCAGTGCCCCAGGTCGATGTCGCCCGCTTCGACCACGGCCTGACGGCACGCCAGCTGGCCGACGGCGTGTACGTGGTCGAAGGCGCCAACGACGACTTCAGCCCCGCCAACGGCTGCAACATCATCAACACCGGCTTCATCACCACGGGCACGGGCGTGGTCGTCGTCAACACCGGCCCGAGCCGGCGCTACGGCGAGCAGTTGCGCCGCCTGATCGCCCGCACGACGCAGGAGCCGGTCGTGCAGGTGGTGCATCTGAACCTGCACCCCGACTATTTCCTCGGCAACCAGGGCTTCGCCGACGTGCCGCGTGCCGCCACCCCGCCCACCCGCGCCGGCATTGCCCGCGAGGCGGCCAGCTACGAGACCAACCTGTACCGGCTCTGCGGTGACTGGATGCTCGGCACCGAGACCGTGGCGCCCGACCGTGACACGCCCGCCGCGTCGGTACCGGGCGGCGGTGTCTGGCAGGTCGGCTCGCGCACCTTCGAGCTGCGCGAATTCAGCGGCCACACGGCGTCCGACCTCGTGCTGATCGACCGCACGAGCGGCGTGGCCTTCGTCGGCGGGCTGGTGTTCGTGCAGCGCATCCCGACGACGCCGCACGCCGAGGTCGGCCCGTGGCTGAAGAGCCTGGACGCGCTGGACGCCTTGAACCTGCGCGTGCTGGTGCCAAGCCACGGACCGGTGCAGACCACGGCGGACGGCGCCCGCGACGGCATCGCCCAGACGCGGCGCTACCTGCAGTGGCTCGACCGGCAGTTCAGCGACTGGGCACGCCAGGGCTGGGAGATGAACGAGGTGCTGCGTGCGCCGGTGCCGGCCGAGTTCCGGGGCTGGGCGGCGTTCCGGACGGAGTACGTGCGCAATGTGGCGCATCTGTATCCGGGGCATGAGCAGCGGGTGCTGGGTGGGCGCTGACAGTCCAGACACCGGCGGCATGACCCCGCTCTCCGGCCTGCTGCTGGCCGCCGGCCGCGGCGAACGCTTCCGCGCCGCGGGCGGCGACGACAAGCTCACCGCACCCCTGCCCGGTGGCAGCGTGGTCGTCCTCGCGGCGCTACAACGCCTGCAAGCGGCACTGCAGCGGTGGAACGGCGGCCCGGTCATCGCCGTGGTGCGCGAGGGCCGGGACGATCTGGCCGCGCTGCTGCGTTCGCACGGCGCCGAGGTGGTGGTCAGCGCACGGGCAGCGCGCGGCATGGGCGCGAGTCTGGCCGACGGCGTGGCGCACTGGCCGGCCGACCACGCGGTCCTCGTGGCGCTCGGGGACATGCCGGACATCGCGCCGGCCACGCTCGCCGCGGTCGGCGACGCGCTGCAGACCGGGGCGTCGATCGTGCGGCCCCGGCACTTCGGACAGGCGGGTCACCCGGTGGGCTTCGCGGCGCGGTGGCGACCAGGGCTGCAGGCGCTCGACGGCGACCACGGTGCCCGCGACCTGCTGCGCCAGCACCCGGATCAGGTCGTCTGGCTCGACGCCGACGGCGATCCCGGCTGCCTGCGCGACATCGACACCCCGGCCGACCTTGGTGCCTTGGCCGCCCCCTGGAGCGTCCACCACGGCAGCGCCCGCGTCAGCGACAGCACCTCGCCGATCGCCTCCGCTCCCTCGTAGCCGGGCAGCGTCTGCAGCGCCCGCTGCCAGCCCGCCCCCTGCAGCACCTGCCGCAGACGCAGCACGGCGGGGTGTTCCAGCGCATCCTTCAGGCAGACCAGGAAGTAGTCCTCGGCCACGATCGGCACGAACGCCAGCCCGAACGCCTGCGCCGCCGCCTCGATGCCCATGCCCGCGTCGCCCTCCCCGCTGGCGATGGCGGCAGCCACGGCGAGGTGGCTGTCTTCGGACGGCTCGAAATAGGTGGCGATGGCGCGGGACGGAACACCGGCCTGCAGCAGCAGGTGGTCGGTCAGCAGCCGCGTGGCGGAGCCTTCCTGCCGGTTGACGAAACGCACCGGCCGGCTCGCCAGATCCTGCAGCGTGCGCAGCCCGAGCGGATTGCCCGGCGCGACCATCAGCCCCTGCAGGCGCCGCGTGCAGCCGATGAGCTTGTGCTGGCCCGGCTTGAGCAGCGGCTTGAGCGCCTGCGCGAACAGCGGTGCGGCGGTCTGGATGCGCGGCACATGGAAACCGGCCACCAGACAGCGCCCCTCGGCCAGCGCCCGCAGGGCATCGACGCTGCCAGCGAAGCGCAGGTCGATGTGCAGCTGCTCGTCCGCACTGGCCAGCTCGCGCAGCCGGGTGAGGGCCACGTCGTGGCTGGCGTAGACGGTCAGCACCTGCTGCGAGCCATCGAACGCTTCGGTCAGCACCCGCTCCAGTTCCGCCCGCAGCGCCTCGATGTGCGGGGTCAGCCGGGTGCGGGCGCGGGTCTCGGCCCACAGCATCCGGTCGGCGAACGGCGTCAGGCGCGACGGCTGGCCCTGCGTCCACGTCACCAGCGGCTCGCCCAGCGTCTCCTCCCATTGCTTGAGCGCGCCCCAGACATGGCGGTAGGACGCGCCGAGCGCCTTGGCGGCGTGCTGGATCGAGCCGTGTTCGCGCACGGCACCCAGCAGGTCGAACAGCGGGTTGCGCAGGTCGGCACCGCGCTGGTCCGGCTCGCCAAAGGTGTACTGCAGGTGGATGCCACGGGTCTTCATGCGGCGACGATACCGCAGCGCGTGACCCGTGGCCCGTGACCCGTTTTCATGTTCGTGTTCGCGTTGATACTTAGCTCTAGTCCTCTATAGGATATATACTATCGCGGCATGCGCCACACGCCCTCCACCCCGCTCCAGGCCGAACCGGGCCAAAGCCGGTACGCCGCGCTGGCGACCGCCCTGCGCCACCGCATCGTGGCGGGCGAATGGCCGCCTGGCACGCCGCTGCCCGCCGAAACCCACCTGGCGGCCGAACACGGCGTGGCGCTGGGCACGATCCGCCAGGCGCTGGCGCTGCTGGCCGAACAGGGCCTGATCGAGCGCCGCCACGGCAAGGGCACCTTCGTTCGGGGTGGCCTCGCGGGGGCCACGATGCTGCGGTTTTTCCGCTTCGGTGGCGACGACGGGGCGGTGCCGCAGTCGCGCATCCTCGATCGCCAGTGTGTCGCCGCGTCCGCCGAGGTGGCGCGGCGCCTCGACATCGCGCCGGGCGAGCCGGTGCTGTGGCTGCACCGGCTGCGCTCGCTGCGGGGTCAGCCCTGCCTGCTGGAGGACATCTGGCTGCCGCTGCCGCTGTTCGACGCCCTGGTCGATTCCCCGCCCGAGCAATGGGGCGACCTGCTCTATCCGATGCTGGCCGAACGCTGCGGCGTGGTCATCGCCCGCGCCACCGACGACATCGGCTTCACGCTGCTCGGCGCCGCGCAGGCGCACCCCCTCGGCCTGCCCCCCGGCCACCCCGGCGTCACGGTCACGCGGCAGGCGTATGCGCTGTCCGGCCACTGTGTCGAGCTGCGCATCACGCGGGCGGACGCCGCCGCGTTCCACTACACCGTGACCCTGCACTGAATCCCCGCACCCCACCTCACACCCCCGCCCCGGAGACCCCGATGCTGCACACCCCCATGACCCGGCGCCAGATGCTGGCCACCACCACGGCCGCACTGGCCCTGCCTGCCCGCGCGACCGGCGACCTCGGCGGCGGCAAGCCGATCACGCTGGTCGTGTCCTACCCGGCCGGTGGTGGCGCCGACGCAATGGCACGGCTGATCGGGCCGAAGCTGGCCGAGGCATTGGGCCAGCCCGTCATCGTGGACAACAAGCCCGGCGCCAGCGGCACGATCGCGGCCCAGCACGTCGCCCGCGCCACCTCCGACGGCACCACGCTGCTGCTGGACGCCTCGTCCTTCGCGGTCAATCCGGCGCTGTTCCCGAAGCTGCCGTATGACAGCGAGAAGTCCTTCGTGCCGATCGCCGTGCTGGCGATGTTCCCGAACGTGCTGGTCTGCACTCCCGGCTTCGAGGCCAGGACCGTGGCCGATGTCGTGAAGCTGGCCCGTGCCAAGCCGAACGGGCTGGCCTACGCCTCCTCGGGCAACGGCTCGGCGCAGCACCTGGCAGGCGCCCTGTTCGAGCAGATGGCCCGGATCGAGCTGACGCATGTGCCCTATCGCGGCGGCGGGCCGGCGATGAACGACGTGATGGGCGGGCAGGTGCCGCTGTTCTTCGCCAACGTGGCTTCGGGCCTCGGACAGATCCAGTCCGGTCGGCTACGCCCGCTGGCGGTGACCTCGGCGCTGCGCTGCCGGGCGCTGCCTGACGTGCCGACGATGGCGCAGGCGGGGGTGCCGGGGCACGAGGTGCTGGAGTGGAACCCGATCCTGGCGCCAGCCGGCATTCCCCCGGCGGTGCGCGACACGCTGGCCGCCGCCGTCAAGCGGGCGATGGCCGATGTCGAAGTCCTCGGCCGCATCCGCTCGCTCGGCGGGGATGTGTTCTCGGGAGATCCGGCTCAGTTCCTGCAGGCGCAGCAGCGGCTGTGGGCGCGTGTCGTCAAGGAGCGGGGGATCACCCGTGAGTGAGGTGACCGCCCCGGACGGCAACCCCTTCGGCTGGGACAGCCACGTCCACGTCTTCGACGCCTCGGCCCCGGTGCGCCACGGGCACTACGCGCCGCTCGACGCCCCGCTCGCCCGGATCGAGGCCATCGCCCAGGCCCACGGCGTACGCCACCTCGTGCTCGTGCAGCCGAGCGTCTACGGCAGCGACAACGCGCTGCTGCTGCGGGCGCTGGCGGTCGAGCCGGGGCGCCACCGGGGCGTGGTCGTGCTCAGCGACGCGGTGAGCGATGCCGAACTCGACGCCATGCACGCGGCAGGCGTGCGCGGGGCGCGGCTGAACCTGGTGTCGCCGGTCGGCGAGGCGGCCGACCCGGCACGGCGCTTCGCCGTGCTCGCGCCTCGGCTGGCGCAGCGGGGCTGGCATGTGCAGTGGTACACGCCCGCCGCGCAACTGCCGCGCATCGCCGCACTGCACCAAGACAGCGGCCTGACCTGCGTGCTCGATCACCTGGGCGGACTGAGGGCACGCATCGCGGACGACCACCCGGCGTGGCAAGCGGTGGAGGCGCTGGCCGAGCGGGGCGCGTGGCTCAAGCTGTCGGGCTGGTACCGGCTGGAGGCCCCGGCGCCTTACCGGACGCTCGTGCCGCGCATTCGGCGGCTGGCGGCGCTGTTCGGGGAGCGCCTGGTCTGGGGGTCCGACTGGCCACACACGGGGCTGGCTCCCGAGGTGACGCCCACCTACGCCGAGGTCTGGCAGCCTGTGGTGGAAGCACTCGGCGAGACAGCGGCGCAGGCTTTGCGGCAACGCCGTCCGTCGGTCTATGCGTAGTAGGCCAGAACGCGAGGCGCTACCTCAGCCGCCGCCGCGCTGCATGTACAGGTCGAAGTAGCGCATGAACCGCTGGCGGGCGTCCTCGTCCACGTCCATGAACTGGAAGCGGATCGCCAGCCGTGGCAGCCGCACGAGGGCAATCTGGCGCGGCGGCAGCGCGTGCCACGTCAGGTCGAGCACGCCGCCGCCGATGTCCACCCGCGCCGCACCGCCCGAAACCGGCAAGGTCAGCGCATGGCCCTGCACCGCGCCGGGCAGCCACGCCAGCCACTCGGCCTCGGTGCAGCCCTGGTCGCGCTCGAATTCCGCCAGATAGTGGCCAATCATGGCAGCACCTCAGCCGCCCGCGATCGGCGGCCAGATCGCCAGCACGTCGCCCTCGACCAGCGTGCGCGTGGCCCGCTCGGCCGGGTAGACATACACGCCGTTGATCAGCACCAGATGCACGAGGTTCATCGGCAGGTTGAACGGCGCGATGATGGTGGCGATGGTCGATTCGGGCTCGATCTCCAGCGCCATCCAGTTGCTGGTGCGCCGGTCGGCCGGGAGGAACTCGGTCAGCGAAGCGTAGAGCTTGAACGTGATCTGCACAGGCACGACCTCACCACTTGCCCGCGACGAACTGGTGCTGCGACTGCGCACAGGCGATGTACGCCTCCATCAGCAGCGTCGGATCGGCCATCAGCTTGTCCTTCCACTCGCCCAGGCGCACCTGCCCCTCCACCAGCCCGCGCATCACGCCGACGTGCTCGGTCCAGCCGATCGAGTTGCAGCCAATCAGGCGGTCGCCGTCGAACTGCAGGCTCAGGTGGCGCCCGGCCGGCAGGTCCGTCAGCTCCACATGCTGCCCGCCAGGAACGCCGTCCCACTTGCCGAACGACGCCGAGATCATGCCCAGCGTGTCGAGCACGTTGATCTGCGTGACGCCCTTGAGGGTGGCCTGGGTCTGGCCGACCATGTTGAGCGCGGCCACGCGGGCTTGCTCGGCGGCGTTGGGCTGGATGGCACTG
>JAAFKB010000036.1 GCA_013299055.1 Sphaerotilus sp. | reverse complement strand
ACCCGAGCAGCGAAAAGCTCTGGGGCGGCGCGGTGGAGGACGGCATCGACCCGCTGCACTTCTCGGCGCGGGCCACGCTGACCTTCGTGCCGCCGGCCGATGGCGATTACCAGGTCTCGATCACCAGTGCGGGCCTGAGCCGCGTGCTGTTCGATGGCGTGCAGGTCGTCGAGGCGTGGGAGAGCTGGGCGCAGGGCGACACCTACTTCACCTTCGGCTGCACCGAGCGGGTGGTCAGCCACCGGCTGCAGGCGGGCGTGCCGGTGGCGATCACGGTCGAGTATTCGTCGCCGACGAGCGTGCCGGTGGCGTTCAAGGCGCTGCGGCTGGGCGTGCACCTGCCGCGTGGCGAGGCCGATCTGGCGGCGGCCGAAGCGGCGGCGCGTCAGGCCGACGTGGCGGTGGTCTTCATCGGGCTGAACGCGGAGTGGGACTGCGAAGGCCTGGACCGCCCCGACATGGCACTGCCGCACCAGCAGAACGCGCTGGTCGAGCGTGTCGTCGCGGCGAACCCGAACACCATCGTCGTGCTGCAGACCGGCGCGCCGGTGGAACTGCCGTGGCTGGACCAGGTGCCGGCGGTGCTGCAGGCGTGGTACCCGGGGCAGGAGTGCGGCCACGCCATCGCCGACGTGCTGACGGGCCGCGCCGCGCCGGGCGGGCGGTTGCCACAGACGTGGCCGAAGCGGCTGGCGGATGTCGTCACCTCGAACGACGACCCGCTGCGCTACCCCGGCCAGGGCGGGCGCGTGGTCTATGACGAGGGCGTGTTCATCGGCTACCGGCACCACGACACGCATGGGGTCGAGCCGATGTTCCCGTTCGGGCATGGCTTGTCCTACACCTCGTTTGCCTGGGGTGATGTGCGGGTGGACCACAGCGAGATCGACGCGGGCGGCAGCGTCACCGTCTCGGTGGACGTGACCAACACGGGCACGCGGGCGGGCGCCGAGGTGGTGCAGCTCTACGTCAGCGATCCGGTCAGCGGCGTGGCACGGCCCACGCAGGAACTCAAGGGGTTTGCCAAGCTGGCGCTGCAGCCGGGTGAGACCGGCACGGCGGCGATGACGCTGGGCATGCGGGCGTTCGCGTTCTTTGACGTGGCCAGCGGCGGCTGGGTAGCCGAGGCGGGGGAGTTCGGGCTGCGGGTGGGGACGTCGTCGCGGGACATCCGGGGCGAGGTCGGCATCACGCTGACGGGGAATTGGGCCGCGGTCGCCTGACCCGGTCCGGTCCAGTCCCGTCAGATCGGCACCACCTTGTAGCGGCGCAGGATGTCCTGCGCCTCGCCGGAGGTGGCCGGGTCAATGCTGCGCTCCTGATAGACGCGCAGCTTGCGCTGGGTGATGGCGCGGTCGAACAGCGCGATGCAGAACCGGTCCGACAGGAAGCGAGAGCGGTAGAGCAGACCATCCACCTGGGGATAGGCGTGGGCGTGCAGCAGGCTGGCCCACGCCTGTGTCCTCAGGTAGCTGTCGCCCATGATGTTGGACGCACACTCGCCCAGGTGGACAAGCGGCGTGTCCGCAAAGCGGGCCAGCAGCAAAGGCTCGGCCGCCGTGACCTTGCAGGCCCAGCGGTCGGTCATGTTCGCTCGGGGGATCAGGATGTCCGTGCCCGCGGGACGGACCACCTTGCCACGCACCACGGTTTCCATCCAGCAGGTGTCCAGGTCGAAACCCAGGTACAGCACCCCGAACGGTCCACCGACACGGGCCGGGATTGCGGGGCAGTCGTAGCGGTTCGACCCGAGCACGCTGGGTTTGAGCGGATCTTGCGAGGGCCAGTAGATGCGGTGCAGTCGCTTGCGGGCGACGGTTTCGATGTCGAGGCGAAAGCCCGCGTCCAGCGCAGGCATCGGGGTTGCACTCATGCAGCGCCGTCCACGTCGTCCAGATCGACCGCCACCACGCGCCGGACCACCTCCAGCAACGACCCGTTGGCGGGAAGCTGCAAGTGCGCCACCAACTCTTCACGCGCCGCACGCGCACTGGGCGGCAGATGCAGCCGGGACATCAGGCACTCGAACGGTCGCAGGCCATTGAGGGCGCCGTTGGGTGTGGTCAGGACATGGTGGAGCTGCCATTCGTCCGTGCCACCCTGGACATCCGACAGCAGCGCCACGGTGGCTTGACCGGCGATGGCCGGGTCCAGCGCCCACGCCGGGATCCGGTGCTCGCCGTCGCCGGGCGTCTGCAGGGCAAAGAGCTTGCCTTCGCGGATCCGCTTGCGCACGGCGGGCTCGCCGATGCCGAGCAGTTCGCTCGCCTGCCCAGTCGTCTTGAACTCCGTGGACCGCAGCAGTTCGGTCTTGCGCTGCAGCCCGCGCTCCAGCAGTTCCTGCCAGCCTTGCTCGACACGCAAGGCGTTGGCGTCGGGCAATGCACTGACGGGTGCGGGGGCCTTTCTGGCAGTTTTGGAGGTGGGTTTGGAAGACTTGGCCGGTTTCCCCGCCCGGGGCTTCGCTGTGACAGAAACGATTGCAGTCATCGCCAGAACTCCTCGAACGCAAAAGGCGCCTCAGTCAGCCAGTATCGGCAGTTGCGCTGGTTACGTCAAACACGCGCCGTCCACCGTGACACCACACCGATTCGGCCCACGACGTACAGTGGCCTCTGCCACCCAACACCGAATACCCGCCTCGCGACCACGCCATGCCCACCCCCTCCACCGCCCCCAAACTGACCCTCCACCCCCTCGGCTTCCCCTGGCCGACCCAGGATCCCTTCCTCTTCTGCGTTCACCACGACGACCGCTACCCGACAGGCAACGGCCAGTACGGCCCCGCCGCCTCTCTCGCCGGCCGTCAGATCGGCAGCGACTTCTCCTACCGCGACGGCTGGAGCATGTACCACGGCCAGTCGGTCCCCGGCTTCCCGGCCCACCCGCACCGCGGCTTCGAGACCGTCACGCTGGTGCGCACCGGCCGCATCGACCACGCCGACTCGATGGGCGCCGCTGCCCGCTACGGCGACGGCGACGTGCAGTGGCTGACCGCGGGCCGCGGCATCCAGCACAGCGAGATGTTCCCGCTGCTGTCCACCACCGCGCCGAACCCGCTCGACCTGTTCCAGATCTGGTTGAACCTGCCGGCACGCAGCAAGTTCGCCGCGCCGCATTTCACGATGCTCTGGGCCGAGGCCATCCCGCGCCGCGTCGAGACGGACAGCGCGGGTCGGCGCAGCGAGCTGCTCTGCGTGGCCGGCGCCCCGGCCGACATGGTCCCGCCGCCCAGCCCGCCGCCCGATTCGTGGGCCAGCGTGGCCGACGCCGACGTGGCGATCTGGACGCTCAAGCTCGACGCAGGCGCCCGCCTCACGCTGCCCGCCGCACGGGGCGGCGCAGCGACGAAGCGGCGGCTCTACTACTTCCTCGGCAACGGCCTGCGCATCGCCGACCAGCCGGTGCCGGGCCACGCCGCCACCGACGTTCCCGCGGACCAGCCGGTCGAGATCGTCAACAGCGGCAGCGAGCCCGCCGAGCTGCTGATGCTGCAAGGCCGCCCGATCGGCGAGCCGGTGGCGCAGTACGGCCCCTTCGTGATGAACACCGAAGCCGAGATCCGGCAGGCGTTCATGGACTACCAGCGCACCCAGTTCGGCGGCTGGCAGTGGCCGGACTCCGCGCCGGTGCATGGCAGCGACCCGACCCGCTTCGCCCACCGCCCCGGTGGACAGACGGAGCAGCCGCCCGCCTGAGCGGGCCGGCCACCCTCAGGTGCCGATCAGCCCGCCGTCGTCCTTGGTGATGACCACGGTCGCCGAGCGCGGGCGCTGTCCTGCCTCGGGCCAGCCAGCGTCCGGGTGCTGCAGGTTCACGAACAGCGTGCGGCAATCGGGCGCCACCACCGGCCCGGTGACCTCGCAGCCTTCGGGTGCGACCAGGAAACGGCGCATCTGCGGCCCGCCCGGCGCCATCGGATCGCAGGCGAGCAACTGGTTGCGCGGCAGCCACAGCCGGGCGCCGGGTTCGGCCTGCGTCATCGGCGTAGCGTCGGTGGCGATCCACATCACGCCGCGCGGGTCGATCGTCAGGCCATCCGGGCTGCTGAACGCATCGCCCGGCGCCTCGCCACCGCCGAGCGCGAAGAGATCCCAGCCGAAGCTCTCTGCCGCCAAGTCGCCGCCGTGCCGCCAGCGCAGCAGGTGCCCGGTCGGGTTCGGCGCACGCGGGTTGGCGGCGTCGGCACCGGGTTGGCCGGGGCGGCCGCGGGCGCTGTTGTTGGTCAGGGTGACGTAGACCTCGCCGGTCGCGGCGTCCACGGCGGTCCACTCCGGGCGGTCCATCTGCGTGGCGCCGAGCGCGTCGGCGGCTTCGCGGCTGCGCACCACCACCTCAGCCTGGTCGGCAAAACCGCGCTCGGCCGTCAGCGGCCCCTGCCCGTGGACCAGCGGCAGCCAGCGCCCGCGCCCGCCCGCGTCGAAGCGCGCCACGGACAGCGTGCCGTGGTCGAGCAGGTCGCGGTTGGCCGCGGCGCCGCCGGGGCGGATCGGGTCACGGCTGACGAAGCGGAAGATCGACTCGAAGCGCGCATCCTCACCCATGAACACCACGGCGCGCCCGTCCTTCGACACCCCGACGGCGGCACCCTCGTGGACCGCCCGCCCGAGCGCCGTGCGCTTGACGGGTGTGCTGGCCGGGTCGTGCGGGTCGATCTCGACCACCCAGCCGAAGCGGTGGAACTCGTTCGGGTGGCGGCGCAGGTCGAAGCGTTCGTCGTGCCGGTGCCACTGCGCCCAGTTGCCGTTGCTGCCGGTGGCGCCTCCGCGCAGGCCCCAGCGGCGGTGGTGTTCGTCCAGTTCGGCCGGTGGCTCGAAGTAGCCGGGGAAGTTTTCTTCACAGGTGAGGTAGGTGCCCCAGGGCGTGGCGTTGGCGGCGCAGTTGCCCAGGGTGCCGAGCACGCGGCGGGCGTCCGGGTCGGCGGCGGTCTTCAGCAGCCTGTGGCCGGCGGCGGGACCGGTCAGCCGCATCGGCGTGGTCGCCGTGATGCGTCGGGCGTGGCGCGATGGCCGCACCACCGACCAGCGCCCGTCGGCGTCCGCCTTCACCTCGACGACAGACACCCCGTGCGCGGCCATCGACTTGGCGACCTGCTCGGCCGTGCGGGCGCCACCCGCGAGCGAGGCGGCGTCGGCGTGCAGCACCCGCTCGTCGGTGTATTCGTGGTTCAGCGCCAGCAGGCCGTGGCGGGCCGATCCAGCGAGCGGGAAATACGCCATGCCGTCGTGGTGCATGCCAGACTGCTGCGCCTGCTCGGCGGCGGTGTTGGTGGCGTCCGGGCGCCACGCGGGCAGCGCGCCAGCCAGCCCGGTCGGATCACCCCAGGCGTAGAGCACGCGGGCGGTGTAGCCGGGGGGCACCACCAGTGGCTCGGTCACCGTCATCGGCACCGCCCGAAAGCCGAGGCTGCGGCCGACAGCGGGGGACGCGGCGCTGGCCCCTGCGGGCAGCACACCGGCCAACAGGGTCGCCAAGCCCGCACCGAGCGCCTGGCGGCGGCTGGTGGGTGCTGGCATCGACAAGGGAAACGCGGAGACGGGAGGGGTGGTGTGTGGCATGGTGCGGGCATCTTGCCACCTGGGGCGATCCCACCGCACCGGGTCAGCTCAAGGCACCACGGCCGTCTTCAGCCCCTGCACCTTCGCCGCGACGCACCGCCCCTGCACCTGCCCGCCCGTGACGCCACTGCGGAAGTGGATGCCAGCGTAGAGGCGCGACAGCGCGGCCTCGTCTGCCGCGGCCTGGAAGCTCTCGAACTGCCGGGGGCCCCAGCCACGGTCGTTGTGGGTGTTGTCGACGAAGGCGGTGCGGGCGCCGAAGGCGGCACTCAACACCCCCGCCGCCGCACTGGATTGCACCGAGTGGCCCGAGGGGTATTCGGGAAACGGCGGCGTGTGCATCAGCGTGGGCACCCAGTCGCTGTCGATCACCAGTTGCACATAGGTGACCGGGCGCAGCAGGTTGCGTGTGTACTTCTCCTTCCAGGCCGCGACGAAAGCGTCCGACATCGCCAGGCCGAGCCGCGCGTAGACGTCGGCGGCGTCGATCAGGCTGGCCTTGCGGAGCAGCAGGAGGTCGCCGGCGATGTAGGTCCAGTGGCCGGCCGGCGTCGGGGTCTTGCCCGGATCGTCGGCCCAGTAGAGCGCGAACTGGCGCTGGGACTGGGTTGCCGCGGTGGCGATGCGGTGCACCTCCTGCCCTTCGAGGTAGAAGGGCGACCCCGGCACCTCGGAATAGGCGGGCGGCGCGGGCGCCGGACAGTCGCCACCGACCCCCAGCACAAAGGGCCGGTTGCTGCCCCAGTACGGCAGCAGCGGCGGGGCGAAGTCCGGCGGTGTCGCCGTCCACTGCCCGGCCCCGCTCGGCGGCACGTAGCGCTCGCGGCCTCGGCGCAGCGGTCCCCAGGCTTCGTGGCCACCATCGGTGCGCGCCCAGGTCATGATGGCCATCGCCATCAGCCGGCCGAAGCTGGTCGAGCGCTGTGTCATCTCGACGGTGATGCTGGCCGGATCGAAGTCCGTGCCAAGCCGCAGCGGCAGGCTGCGCTCCAGCAGGTCGATGCGGCCCTTGTTCTCGGCACTGGCGGTCGGGAACATCATGCGCGTCATCGTGGCCAGCGCCGCGTTGGCGACGGTCGGCCAGTGCAGCGCCTCGTCGGGCTGGGCCCACGGCAGCGAGGTCAGCTCGTTCAACTGGCCGGCCAGGCTGCGGTGGGTCGGGCTGCCCGGCGCCACCGATTCATACAGCGTCAGACCAAGGTAGCCCAGCGCCCGCGCCGCGACCGGCGGGCTGAATCCGGGGGTCTGCTGCACCATCTGCAGCACCAGCGTGAACCACTCGGTGGCGACGCGGGCGCTGTAGGTCTGCGGCGGGTGTGAGGCCGAGGCTGCCGTGCCCACCTGGGTCGGCGCCGGTGCCTGGGTCTGGGCCGGCACCTCGGTGACGCAAGCCGCGAGCGCCAGCCCTGCGAGCGTGGCCGCAGCGGTCTGGCGCAGGTGGGCTGTCCAGTCCTTGCGCAGCCTCATGGGGCGCTCCACGCCGTCAGGCCGCGCTCGCGGTCGAACAGGTAGAAGCGGTCGGGCGCCGCAGACTGCCAGGCGCTCCAGTCGCCATGCGGCCATTGCACGCGCACCTTGACGGCGCTGACATCCCCCAGCCCGAAGTGCATCCAGCCGAGGTGGCCGCTCGCATGGCCACCGCCAACCGTCAGCTCCTGGCGCACGGTGCGATCGCCCAGATCGACCTCCACCCACGCGCCCACCGCGTCCCGGTTGCCACCCGGCTGGCGCAGCCGCAGTTGCAGCCAGCGGCCGAGCGGAACGGGCTGCGCCGCCGTGCCAGCCCCGACATTGCGCCAGAGCTGCGCCTTGTCCCAGCGGTTGACGACCACCATGTCGAGCAGACCGTCGCCGTTCAGATCGGCCAGCATGCCGCCCCGCCCGCGCCGGAAACTCGCCATGCCGGCCTGTTGCCCGACCTGCAGGAACTGGCCGTCCGCCTGCTGGAGCAGCAGGTCGTTCGGGTCAAGCGCGGCGAAGCCGGGCATGGCGCCGATGTTGCCCTTGACGATGAAGAGGTCGGCGCGGCCGTCGTGGTTGACGTCGGCGAACTGCGCGTGCCAGGCGGTCGACGGCTGCACGTCGCCGCCGACATAGGGCCGGTGCGCGGTCACGCCGCGCTTGAAGGCGATGTCGGTGTAGCCGGGCTGCGTCTTGTCAGCACCCAACGTCTGGAGCTTGTTGTCGGACATGCTGGTGAGAAAGACTTCCGGGTAGCCGTCACCGTCCAGGTCGTGGCTGGCGATGCCCATGCCCCAGATCTGCAGCGGCTTCCAGCCTTCGGCAGCGGTGTACAGCCGCGGTGCCTCGCCCGGCGGGAGCTTCCAGAGCTGCTCCTGCCCGCCCTTGTAGTACTCGCGGTCGTTGCTGACGCGCAGTGCCGCCTCGCCCGAGCGGTTCCAGTCGGAAAACAGCATCGACAGCGCGCAGTGGCCAGGCGTGAGCGGCACGGCAGGTGCGTAGCCGCCCCCGGCCGGATCGGGCCGCCAGAGCGCACCGGGTGTGCAGCTACCCCAGGGGAACTCGGGCTTGCTGCGGTCGGTGTAGGTGCCGAAGGCCAGCGTGGGCCACGCCTGCCCACGCTCCCAGGTGGCCGAGAACGCGGTGTGCCAGGCGTTGCCGGTGTCGAGCTTCCAGGCCGCGGTCGCGCGCTCGAACCGGCAGCCACCCAAGCCGCGGTAGACCTGCACGGCCCCGACCCGCAGCACCACCAGATCGGCGTGGCCATCCCCGTCGATGTCGAGCGGGTAGGCGCCAACGGCCCCGGTGACGGCCGGCCCCTGCAAGTCCTCCACCAGCTTGAGCGGGCCGCCGCGCTGGCTTCGGTTGCGGTAGAGCCGGCTCTTGTTGACCCCGCCGGTGATGTACAGCTCGGGCAGCCCGTCGCCGTCACAGTCGAAGACAGCCACGCCGCCGCCGACCATGTACTCGTCGTCGCCGTCGAAGCGGCTCTGCAGCCCGGCGGTCTCGGTCTCTTCGACGAAACGCGGCACTGCGGGCGTGGTCTGTGCCAGCACGGCCTGCGTGGTGCAGCACAGTCCCAGCGCGATCCAGGCGGCTCTGGTGCGAACAGCAGCAGGCATCGGCCAGGTCAGACGAAGCGGTTGACGATGTTTTCCAGCCGCTCCTGGCGACCGGAGCGGGCCTGCGGCGACAGGCTCTGTGCGTGTACCCGCTCGGCCAGCGCGTCGAGGCTGGCGCCAGCGTGGATCGCCTGGCCCAGCTCGCTGTTCCAGCCGGCGTAGCGGTCCTGCAGCACGCGCTCCAGATCGCCGGACTCGTAGAGCGCCGCAGCACACAGGAAGGCGCGGGCCAGCGTATCCAGTCCGCCGATGTGGGCCTCGATCTGGTCGACCGGGTCGATGCTCTGGCGGCGCACCTTGGCGTCGAAGTTCATGCCGCCGCTGCCCAGGCCACCGAAGCGGATGATCTCCAGCATCGCCGGCACCAGCGCCACATGGTTGTTCGGGAACTGGTCGGTGTCCCAGCCGAGCTGCTCGTCGCCGCGGTTGGCGTCGATCGAGCCGAGGATGCCCAGCGCGGCGGCGGTGGCCACTTCGTGCTCGAAGCTGTGGCCGGCCAGCGTGGCGTGGTTCACCTCCAGGTTGACCTTGACCTCGTTCTCCAGGCCGTAGCGCTTGAGGAAGCCGTAGACCGTGGCGCTGTCGTAGTCGTACTGGTGCTTGGTGGGCTCCTGCGGCTTCGGCTCGATCAGCAGCGTGCCGGTGAAGCCGATCTTGTGCTTGTGCTCGACCACGGCGGCGAGGAAGCGGCCGTACTGGTCCAGCTCGCGGCGCAGGTCGGTGTTGAGCAGGGTCTCGTAGCCTTCGCGGCCGCCCCAGAGCACGTAGTTGGCGCCGCCGAGGCGCTGGGTCCACTCCAGCACATGCTTGACCTGGGCGGCGGCGTAGGCGTAGACCTCCGGGTCGGGGTTGGTGGCGGCACCGCTCATGAAGCGGCCGTGCGAGAACAGGTTGGCCGTGCCCCAGAGCAACTGCACGCCGGTGTCCTGCATCTTGCGGCCGGCGCGCTCCAGCACCGCGTCCAGGTTGGCGTTCGACTCGCGCAGCGTCGCGCCCTCGGGCGAGACGTCGCGGTCGTGGAAGCACCAGAACGGCATGTTCAGGCGCTGGAAGAAGTCGAAGGCGGCATCCAGCTTGAGCTGTGCCGCGGCCATCGGCTCGCCGCGGAACCAGGGCCGGTCGAGCACGTTGTCGCCCAGGGCGAAGGGATCCTGACCACCCCAGCAGAAGGTGTGCCAGTAGCAGGCGGCCGGGCGCAGGTGCTCGGCGAGGGTCTTGCCCAGCACGACGCGCTTGGCGTCATACCAGCGGTAGGCCAGGGGATTGCTGGTGTGCGGACCTTCGTACTGGATCGGCTCGACGGTGCTGTAGACAGTGGACATGGGGAGGGTTCTTTCCGTGGGTCAGGTCAGGGCAAGGCACGCCGGGGCGCGCCAGTCAAGGTCAGGCGGCAGAGCGCGCCGGCCCGAAGCACTCCGCGACCCGGGTGACCTTCTTGCCGGCGATGATCATGCCGAGCACCTCGTCCTCGGTCACGTCCACGGTGCGGTAGGTGCCGACGGTGCGGCCGTTCTTCATCACCGACAGGCGGTCGGACAGACCGAAGACATCGGGCATGTCGTGCGAGATCAGGAAGATGCCGACACCCTGGGCCTTCAGCTTGCGCACCAGCTCGTGCACCATGCGCGTCTCCTCCGGGCCGAGCGCCGCGCAGGGTTCGTCCATGATCAGCGCCCGGGCCTTGAAGTGCAGCGCGCGCGAGATCGCCACCACCTGGCGCTGCCCGCCAGACAGCGAGCGCACCGGCACGCGGATGTTCTTGAAGTTCGGGTTGAGCCGGTGGAAGACCTCGCGGGCGGCCTTCTCCATGGCGTAGTCGTCGAGCGTGCCCCAGCGGGTCTTGATCTCGCGGCCGAGGAACAAGTTGGCCACGCTGTCGAGGTTGTCGGCCAGCGCCAGCGTCTGGTAGATGGTCTCGATGCCGAGCGCCTGGGACGCGGCTGGGTTGGTGATGTGGGCGAGCTGGCCGGAGACGAAGACCTCGCCACTGTCGATCGGGTAGGCCCCGGCCAGCATCTTCATCAGCGTGGACTTGCCTGCGCCGTTGTGGCCGAGCAGCGCCACCACCTCGCCGGGAAACACGTTCAGGTTGACATCGGCCACCGCCTGCACGCCGCCGAAGGCCTTGCTGACGTTGCGGATGTCGATCAGCGGGGTCACGTTGGAGGTGTCATTCATGTCATGCGCTCCCCGGTGGCGCGGCGGTAGACGACGTCGAAGACGACGGCGACGATGAGGACCTGGCCGATGATGACCATGCGGTAGCCGATGCCCACGTCCAGCAGCAGCAGGCCGCTTTCGAGGAACTGGATGATCAGCGAGCCGAGCACGGTGCCGAGCACGGTGCCGCTGCCGCCCGCCAGCGCCACCCCGCCGATCACGGCGGCAGCGATCACGTACAGCTCCATGCCGTTGCCCAGCGAACTGGTGCCGGCGTTCAGGCGCGAGACCGACACCACGGCGGCGATGGTCACCATCACCGACAGCAGCAGGAAGAGCTGCAGCATCACCCGCTTGACCGGGATGCCCACCAGCAGCGCCGCTTCCGGATTGCCGCCGATGGCGTAGACATAGCGGCCGAAGCTGGTGCGGTTGACGATGAAGGCCATGCACATCACCACCGCGCCCCAGATCAGCACCGGGTTGGGAATGCCCTGGGCGACGGACTTGCTCTCGAGCTTGTAGGCGCACATCAGCGCGACGAAGACCAGCGTGCAGGCGATGAAGAAGCCAGCCAGCGCCGCGTCGAACCACAGCGGGCGCAACGGAAAACCATGCGCCGTGGCGCTGCGACGGCGGCTGAAGGTGTTCCAGGCGATCAACGCGGACAGCGCGAGACCCAGCGCCCAGCTCAGCGTCGGGCCAAGCGAGCCGTCCAGGCCGCCGCCGATCAGCAGGAAGCTGGCATCGGTGACGGGCTGGGTGCGGCCGTCCGAGATCAGGAAGGCGACACCGCGGAAGGACATCAGCCCGCCCAGCGTGACCACGAAGGACGGCACGCCCAGGTAGGCGACGAGCCAGCCCTGGTACAGGCCGATCACCAGCGCCAGCGCGAGACCCGCCAGCGAGGCCGGTACCCAGTGCCAGCCGGCGGCGTACATCAGCGTGGCGATCAGCACCCCGGTGGTGGCGAGCACCGAGCCGACCGAGAGGTCGATCTGGCGCGCCACGATGACCAGGCCGATCGCCGCGGCGACGATGCCGACCACGGCCGACTGCTGGGCGATGTTGTAGAGGTTTTCGGGCGTGAGGAAGTTGCCCGTGACGACGTGGAACGCCACGGCCATGACGGCGAGCACGCCCGCCATGATCGACAGGCGCAGGTCGAGCGCACTGATTTGCAGGGAATTCTGGAGGGAGGCCATGGGAGTTCACTCAGGGGTGAGACGCACCACGGCCCGGCGGGCCATGGTGCAGCGCCAAGGCGCGAAGTGGAGCCACCCGCCCGCGGGACGGGCCGGCCCACTTCAAGGCGGGATCACTTACTTGCAGGCGGCCGGTGCGGCGGCCTTGTCGACGCCCTTGCAGGCGGCGTCCTTGCTGATCCAGCCACCCTTGATGACGGTGTCGAGGTTGGCCTGCGTCACCGGGATCGGCTTGAGCAGAATCGCCTGCATGGCGACCTTCTTCTCGCCGCCGTTGAAGGTGATCGCGCCGTCGACCTTCTTGCCATTGGCCAGCGCCACGGCGGCGGTGGCGGCTTCGCGGCCCAGGTCGCGCGAGTCCTTCCAGACCGAAACGGTCTGCGAACCCAGCGCGACACGGTTCAGCGCGCCGTGGTCCCCGTCCTGCCCGGACACCGGCACGCCCTTGATGCCACGCGCGGCCAGTGCAGCCACCACACCGCCGGCCATGCCGTCGTTCGAGGCGACCACGGCATCGACCTTGTTGTTGTTCTTGGTCAGGATCTGCTCCATGTTCTTCTGCGCGTTCTCGGGCTTCCAGCCGTCGGTGTACTCCTCGCCGACGATCTTGATGTCGCCCTTCTTGATCGCGGCGTCGAGCACTTCCTGCTGGCCTTCGCGCAGGAAGTTCGAGTTCGGGTCGATCGGCGAGCCCTTGATCATCGCGTAGTTGCCCTTGGGCTTGGCGGCCAGCACGGCGCGGGCCTGCATCCGGCCGACCTCCTTGTTGTCGAAGGTGATGTAGAACACCTCGGGCGACTCGATCAGGCGGTCATAGGCGACGATGGGGATGTTCTTGGCCTTGGCCTTGGCCAGCGCCGGCACGATGGCGTCCTTGTCCATCGCCAGGACGATCAGCACCTTGGCGCCCTTGGCGATCAGGCCGTCGATGTCGGCGAGCTGCTTTTCGGGCGAGCTGGCGGCGTCGGCGCTGATGTAGGTGCCGCCGAGCTTGGCGAGCTGGTCCTTGATGGCCTTTTCATCGGTCTTCCAGCGCTCTTCCTGGAAGTTGGACCAGCTCACGCCGACGGTCTGCGCCAGGGTCAGGCTGCTGAACGTGGCCAGCAGGGCGGCGGCGAGGATCTTGTGCTTCATGTTCATGTTGTCTCCTGGGGTGGGGCAATGCGGCTGGCCGGCATCAGCGGATGCGCGGCCACCCTGGGGTGATCGGCGGGTGGGGGATGGTGGTTGCCCGCCGGTGATGCGGCCCGTGGGCGCCGCAAGCCTGTGCCGGACACGCGGATGCCGGAGGCAGGTGGCGTGTCATGGCAGGTTGTCCTTGAGGTAGATGTCGATGCGGATGCGTTCCTGGTCGGCCTGCACCGGCTCGCGGGTCTGGCGGGCCACGGCCAGGCGCAACGCCGAGCGCAACTCGTGGCCTGGATCCTGGTTGATGACCGCGTCGAGCGTGCCGTCGAGCAGGTGGTCGCGCGCCGTGGGCGTCAGCTCATGGGCGATGTACACCACCTCCCTGGCGCGACCGGCCGCCTGCAGCGCCGCCGCGATGCCACGGTTGCCGGCACCGACGCTGTAGACCCCGACCAGATCCGGATGCTGCGCCAGCCTGCGCGCCGTCAGCGCTTCGGTCAGGGCCGAGTCGTCCTTGCCGGCGACCGGCGCCAGCATCTGCAGATGCGCATGTTCGGACGCCATCACCTGGCTGAAACCGGAACAGCGTTCGGCATGGTCGCGCAGGTCGAGGCTGCCGATGACCACCTGCACCTTGCCCTGCCGTGTGCCCAGAAAGCGCCCGAGCAGCGTGGCGGCCGTGCGGCCAGCGGCAACGTTGTCGATGCCGACGAAGTGGTGCCGGCGGGATGCGGGCACGTCCGACACCAGCGTGATCACGCACAGGCCGGACTCCACCAGCCGGTCGATGGCGGCGCACACCAGCGGGTGGTCCAGTGCCATCGCGATCACGGTGTCGCAGCGGCCCTGCAGGTCCAGCAGCGCCTGCGCCAGGGCGGTCGGCTCGAACACATCCACCAGCACTTCCCGGCCGTGCATGCGGTGGTCGTCCATCCAGCCATGGCTGTCGCCAATGCTGTCGCGCAGCAGCGTGACAAAGGAATTTGTCCCCGACGGCAGCACCCAGACCACGCGGTGGAGACGCTTCTGTGCGAGTCGAACGGCGGCGGGGTCCGGACGGTAGTGGAGACGCTCGACCGCTTCGGTGACCCGGCGCACGGTGCGGACATGCACGCCAGGTCGCTGGTTCAGCACACGGTCCACGGTGGCAATCCCGACACCCGCCTCGCGCGCGACATCCTGCAGCGTCGCACGCACAGGGCGATCGGTGTCGGAAGACGTGGTGGATTGCATGGATTGCATTCTTGATGTGCGCACATCATTTCGACATCCGATGAAACCCTGGGGCGGATCGATCGCGGGAAGTCACCCGCTAGCGTGCCGCCCTGCGTCCCTGTCTGCCCCGGCCTACACACGCCTGTTCGCCATGCTGCTCACCGCGGAGAGGTGCATCACATCACGGCCAAGGTGCTGGACCTGGGGGGGGTGCTGGCGGGGCCGATCCATGCACGCTTCGTTCGCTCACACCCGCACTGAAGCTCCATGGCGCCATGAAAAACGGCGACCGATCGCTCGGTCGCCGTGGTGCAGTCCGTGGGTGCCCGCCTGCGCGGGCAGGACGGATCGTGGATCGATCAGGCCGGGATGCGCAGCATCTGCCCCGGATAGATCTTGTCCGGGTGGCCCAGCATCGGCTTGTTGGCCTCGAAGATCTTCATGTAGGCGGTGCCGTTGCCGTACATGGCCTTGGCGATGCCCGACAAGGTGTCGCCGCGCACGACGGTGTGCCAGCGCGACTCGTCGGCGGGCTGGCTGACGGTCATCAGGTCGTTCACGCCCGTGACGCCTGCGACGTTGCCGCAGCACAGCAGCACCTTTTCCTTCGTGGCCTGGTCATTGGCACAACCGGAGACGGTGGCCTGGCAGGTGGTGCCATCGAAGGCGACCTGCAGTCCGTCCACGTTCAGGCCCTGCGCGCCGATGTACTTCTCGATGGCCGCGGCGGCGTTGGCGTTGGCCGCGGCCAGCTTCTCCTGGGCAGCGACCGGGTCCGGTGCGGTCGCCATTTCAGCGGCGGCCTTTTCCGGGTTGTTGCTGCCGAAGAGCTTCTCGCCGGCTTCCTTGATGAAACTCATCAATCCCATGGTCTTGATTCCTTCTGCTGGTACTGGTGCGGGTGCATCGGTGGGAACACAACGTGCCATCGCGGCGCGCCTTGACAGGTTAGACGCACTGCGCTCACCTGACAAGCGTGACGTGTTTCACTGTATTCGACCCCATCCCCCGGTATAGGGACACGGCAGGGTGCGCGGCATGGCCCCCGATCGACCGCAGAAATGGAAACGCCAACCGGGGTCGGTTGGCGTTTCACGGATCGGGTGGTGCGCCCGGCTGGGATCGAACCAGCGGCCCTTGGCTTCGGAGGCCAATACTCTATCCACTGAGCTACGGGCGCAGCGAATGCGATTCTAGCAGTGTTCCGGCTCGCTCCCGGAACGCAGCATGCGCGCAACACGGCCCACCCGCCGACGCCCCTTATAATTCGATGGTTTTGCGCACCCTGCCTGCCCTGCACGCGAACAGTGCCCACACCGCGTTCACCAGCCCCGAGGAATCCATGAGCCACGCCCACCAAGAGCACGAAGAGCACGAGAGCCCGATCAAGACCCCCAAGCAACTCATCCTTGCGGTGATCTTCTCCTTCCTGGTGCCGATCTTCGCGATTGTCCTGCTGGTGAAGAACGTGAACAGCGAGTCCCGCGCCGGTGCCGGCGCCGAGGCCCTGAGTGCCGAAGCCACGGCAGCCCGCATCCAGCGGGTCGGCGCGGTCCATGTCAAGCTTGAAGGCGGTCCGCTGAAGGCGGGTGAAGAGGTGTACAAGACCCAGTGTGCGGCCTGCCACACCGCCGGTCTGGCCGGTGCGCCGAAGTTCAGCGATGCAGGCGCCTGGAGCGCGCGTCTGGGCCAGGGCTACGAGGCCCTGCTCGCGTCGGCACTGAAGGGCAAGGGTGCCATGGGTGCGCAGGGCGGTGGCGATTTCAACGACGTCGAGATCGGCCGTGCCGTGGTCTACATGGCCAACGCCGGCGGCGCGAAGTTCGAAGAGCCCAAGGCCGCTGCGGCAGCCCCGGCGGCCGACGCTGCCTCGAAGTAATCGCTGCCCCACACCACGGACAAGGCCGGTCGCTGACCGGCTTTTTTCATGGCGAACCCAAGGGCTGCGGACTGCACCGGTAGCCAAACCGCTGCGGCAACTCCGCAAGCACCACCTCCTGCGGCATCCAGACTCCCGCCAGCACGGCATCTGCCGCCGTGTCCATGTCCGCGGAACGGACCAGTCCGAGGCCCAGCGGAGTGTGCAGGAACAGCCGCCCCAGCTCGTCGACCAGCACAGCCTCCACCGACGGCACCCCGCGCCCGGTGTGCGTCTCGACCCGGAACACCCCGTCCACGCGCTGCACACCGAACACCCAGGGCGTGACCTCCAGCTCGACGAACACCTTCTGCGGGCCGTTCTGGAAGAACCAGCAGCCATCGGCATCCACGTCGTAGTTGCGGCCGATGAAGGCGCGCAGCTTGTCGTGCTGGATGCGGCTGCCCTTGGACTGCGGGAACGGCCCCGCTGCCTGCGTGCGGTCATCGCGCATGTACCAGTCACCGCGGGCGTCCAGCGCGAGCCAGCCGCGGCAGTCGGGGACGTGGGGCCACTTCCGCAGGGCCTGGCGAACGATGTCATCCATGGTGGCGATCTTGCCTCAGCACGCCGCCTGCAGCCAGCCCATCACCGCCCGCGGCAGTCCGCGCACATCGCCGGGCCAGGCGCCACTGGCAAAGCCGACGTGTCCGCCGTGGTCCGGCTGCCACAGGGTGACGTGGCGGCCGACCGCGTGCACCGTGGGCAGGCAACCGGCCGGCACGAAGGGGTCGTTGCGGGCGTTGAGCACCAGGGCGGGGATGCAGATCTCGGCCAGCCGGGGCTTGGCGGAGGCGCGGCGCCAGTAGTCCTCGGTATCGCGGTAGCCGTGCAGCGGCGCGGTGAACAGGTTGTCGAAGGCGTAGAGGTCGCGCGCCTGGCGCAACCGGTCCGCATCGAACAGGCCGGGGTGCTGGGCCAGCTTGGCCAGCGCCTTGGGCTTCATCGTCCGCAGGAACATGGGGGTGTAGAGGTGCCGGTTGAGGCCGCGCCCGATCGCGTGTCCGGCCGCCGCCAGGTCGATCGGCGAGCACACCGACGCCACCGCACGCACGACCCGACCAGCCTGAGAACCCGCCTCCTGGGCCCAGCGCAGCAAGGCATTGCCGCCCAGCGACACCCCGACCGCCACGACCGGTCCACCGCCATGTGATCGGCGAACCGTGTCCAGCATCCAGCCAACTTCGGCGTGATCGCCCGAGTGATACGCCCGCGGCGCCAGGTTCATCTCGCCGGAACAGCCCCGGAAATGCGGGACGGCACAGGCCCAGTCGTGGTGGCGCGCCCAGTCAGCAAAGGCCAGCGCATAGTGGCTGCGCGAGGAGCCTTCGAGCCCGTGGAACAGCACCAGCAGCCCGGCACCATCCCGGACCGGCGCGCCATCCAGCCAGTCGATGTCGACAAAATCGCCGTCCGGCGTGGTGTGGCGGACGCGGCGGTAGGCGATGGGTTGACCGGGATCGTGGCGGCGCGAGAACAGCGCCGGCCAGACGGTCTGCGCCTGACCACCGGGCAGCCAGATCGGCGCGGGATCGAGGGGCGGCACCGTGGGAAATCAGTGCAGCGTCGAAGGCTCGTCGCTGAATTCCTGGACCTGGCGCGGACTGCCCGGGCTGGCGTGGTGGACCAGCAGCCGCCAGCCCTGCGGCGTCTTGACATAGACGTTGGTGGCCAGCACGTAGGCGCGCTGCGGGCCCTCGGGCGTGGCCATGCGCAGCTCTTCGAGCACATGGTGGACAGCGCACCCACCCGCCACGACACGGCGCACCTGCGAGACGCGGGCGTCGACGCTGCCCTGGCCGAACAGGCTTTCGAAGGCGGTGCGGATGGCCTGCGCCCCGACCAGCCGCGGCCCGCCGGGGTGGATGCAGGCGATGTCCTCGTCGTCGGACCAGACCGACATCATGCGTTCCAGGTCGGCATGCTGCAGGGCCTCGTAGAACTGGGCCTCGGTCTCGTCGGGCGTGGCCATCAAGGCGGCCTGCAGGGGCTTGGCGCGGGGCATGGTCGCAGGGGGCGGCAGTCGCTCAATGGTGTGAATGGAGCGTCTCGCCGGCCTTCAGGCGGTAGACCGTGCCGCAGTAGGCGCACTTGCCTTCGCCGCCGTGGCTGAGATCGATGTAGACCCTGGGGTGGTGGCTCCACAGGGCCTGCCTGGGGTTGGGGCAGAAGACCACGCCCGGCCCTTGCAGGTCCGAGGCCAGCACTTCCACGACGGCTGCGGCTTGGGTATCGCTCATGTCTTGGTGCTCCTGATCGGCGCTGTCCGGTTCAGACCGGGGTCAGCCACTCGGCGTACTGGGGATTGCGGCCACCGACGATGTCGAAGAAGGCCGCCTGGATCTTCTCGGTGAGCGGGCCGCGCGCGCCGCAGCCGAGTTCGATCCGGTCGAGTTCGCGGATGGGGGTGACTTCGGCCGCCGTGCCCGTGAAGAAGGCTTCGTCGCAGATGTAGACCTCGTCACGGGTGATGCGCTTTTCCACCACCTTCAGACCCAGGTCGGCGCAGATCGAGAAGATCGTGTTGCGCGTGATGCCGTTGAGCGCACCAGCGGACAGGTCGGGCGTGTAGACGACGCCGTTCTTGATGACGAACAGGTTCTCGCCGGCGCCTTCGGAGACGAAGCCGTTCGCGTCGAGCAGCATGGCCTCGTCGTAGCCGTCCTCGGTCGCTTCCATGTTGGCCAGGATCGAGTTGGTGTAGTTGCTCACCGCCTTGGCCTGCGTCATCGTGATGTTGACGTGGTGGCGGGTGTAGCTGCTGATCTTGACGCGGATGCCGCGCTTCAGACCTTCTTCCCCCAGATACGCGCCCCACGGCCAGGCGGCGACCATCAGGTGCACCGTGTTGCCCTTGGGGCTGACGCCGAGCTTTTCCGAGCCGATCCAGGTCAGCGGACGCAGGTAGCAGCTCTCCAGGCCGTTCTCGCGCACGACCGTCTTCTGCGCCTCCATCACCTCCTCCAGCGAGAAGGGGATCTTCATGCGCAGGATCTTGGCCGAATTGAACAGGCGCTCGGTGTGCTCGCGCAGGCGGAAGATCGCCGTGCCGTCCGGCGTCTTGTAGGCGCGCACGCCCTCGAAGGCGCCGCAGCCGTAGTGCAGCGTGTGGGACAGGACGTGGATCTTGGCGTCGCGCCAGTCCACCAGTTGTCCGTCCATCCAGATTTTTCCGTCTCGGTCGTGCATCGACATGGTGTGTGCTTGCCTAGAGTGCCTACAGGTCAGGGTGCGAGATTGTACGGGCCGAGAGCTTGAAGTTGACCATCGCCCGCAGCCGGTTGGGGGCCACGGGGCGGGCCAGCAGGTGGACACCGGGCTCGGCCGCGGCGAGCGCGTCGGCCTGCGCATCGCCTGCCGGATCGCCCAGCAGCACCGCCGGCAAGGCCGCCCCGAACACCAGCCGCAGCGCCCGCACCAGCTCGACACCGCTGCGCTCGTGCGCCGGCGTGTGGCCGACCAGCACCAGATCGGGCACGCCGGGCTGGCTGGTGGCCCAGTCGAGCACGGTGACCGCGTTGGGAAACGCGGTCACGCGTGCGCCCCACGCCTGCAGCATCGCCCCCGGCCCGTCGGCGCTGGCGTCGAGTTCGGCGCCGACCAGCACCACATGCCGGCCCGCCAGCGTCGGATGTGACCACACCGGCACCGCTTCGCTCGCCACGGCCACGCCAGCACCACCGGCCGCATCCGACGCGGGCGGCAGCAGCAGGCTGAACACCGTGCCATGTCCGGGCCGCGAGCGCACCGACAGCGGCGCGTGCAGCAGCTCCGACAGCCGGCGCACGATGGCCAGCCCCAGCCCCAGCCCCTTGCGCGGCGATGCGTCTGGCGTGACCGGGGGGCTGACCTGGTAGAACTCGTCGAAGATGCTGGGCAGCAGGCGCGGCTCGATGCCGATGCCGGTGTCCCAGACCTGCAGCAGCAGCCGGTCGCCGCGCGTGCGGCAGCTCACCAGGATGCCGCCATCCTCGGTGTAGCGGATGGCGTTGGAGACGAGGTTGCGCAGGATGCGCTCCACCAGCAGCGGATCAGCCCGCACGGCATGGCGTCCGCCCACGAAATCCAGGCCCAGCCCCTTGTCGAAGGCTTGCGGCTCGAAGTGCAGCCGCAGCCGGGCGTACAGCTCGCGCATGTGGAAGGACTTGGGGTCGACCACGATGGCGCCGCTGTCGATGCTGGTCAGGTCCAGCAGCTTGTCGAACAGCGCCTCCAGGGCGTCGACCGACGCGCCGATGCTGGCGATGGTCGGCCCCAGCGTCGTGTCCCGGTTGCGCAGGCGCAGCGACTCGGTGAACAGGACCAGCGCATGCAGCGGCTGGCGCAGGTCGTGGCTGGCGGCGGTGAAGAACTGGGTGCGGGCGCGGGTGGCGGCTTCGGCGTCCAGACGGGCCTGTTCGGCGATGTCCTTTTCGGCTGCAAGCTGGGCGGCCAGACACTCGGATCGGTGCTTGAAGGAATGCAGGCGGGCATGGCTCCGGTGCTGCTGGCGGGCCACCAGCAGCACTGCAAGGCATGCGCCGACCAGCAGCCCTGCCCGCTGCAGCGCTCCGCCCAGGGGATACAGCCAGAGCATCATCAGCCCCCAGACCGCCGCGCACGCCAGCGTCGAGCGGGTCCAGCGCCGCTGCCAGACAGGCCAGTCGCCCACGGCTGGAGCAGGACATTGCTGGTAGTGGCGCAGCAACCGCCAGCGCCAGCCCCAGGCCAGCAGCGCCAGCAGCAGCCACACCAGGACCACGTCCCGACGTTCTGTCCCCGGCACCGCCATGAACAACAGCCCCAGCCAGGCCATGGCCAGCGCCTGGCCCAGCAAGCTCGCCGGGAGCTGGGCGTAGAGACCGCCGACACGGTCGGCCAGCGCGTCCGACCCCGACGGAGGCAACGTGGTCATGGCCCTCGCGCCCTCGGCTCAGCGTTGCAGCGCACGGGCGCCAGCGGAGCCCCCGGTGCCGGCCGCGCCCGGCAGTCGCCCGACCGCCAGCACCGCCTGGGTGCGCGAGTTGACCCCCAGGGTACGCAGGACAGCGGCGACATGGTCCTTGACCGTCTCGACCGAAATGGCCAGGTCACGGGCGATCATCTTGTTGGACTTGCCATCCAGCAGCAGCGTCAGCACCTCGCGCTGGCGCGGGGTCATGCCCAGCCGCTCCAGTGCCGCCTCGCGGTCTGCCACACGGAACCCGCAGCGGGTCTCGTGGCGGCGGTCGATGGATCGGCCCCGGTCGTCCTGCACCGCGGCCGACAGCGACCCCGGCAGCAGCGGGCCGACACCTGGCCTGGGCAGTCCGCTGGGCAGGCTCAGGGGCAGCGCCGAATCGCCAAGGTTGAGCGTCATCGGCGGCACGTAGATCCCGCCCGACATGACCAGGTGCAGCGCCTCGAACAGCAGCTCGTTGCTGGCACGCTTGGGCACGAAGCCCATGGCACCGGAGTCGATGGCGCGGATCACGTCGCTGGCACGGTCCGAGGCCGACACCACCACCACCGGCAAGGCGGGGTAGCCCACACGCAGCTCGCCCAGCAGGTCAAAACCGCTGGCGTCGTCGAGGTGCAGGTCCAGCAGCACCAGATCGAAATCCGCATTGCAACGCAGCAGTGCACGACACTCGGCAGCCGTCTCGACCCCGATGGCCTCGACATCGGCCTCCAGCCCCACGATCACGCTCTGCATCGCGGACAGGATCAGCGGATGGTCATCGATCAGCAACACCTTCATCGCATTCCCCAAGGCGCACACTGCACCGCACGGGTCGATGCTAGCGGCGCACAGGGCGACTCAAGCCCTGTGCGCTTCCCCCGGAAGAGGGATTGCGGCCCCTGCCAGGGTGCGCAGGGGGCGTGCACGCTGTTTGCAGCTGGTTTCCCCTGTTGCAGGGCAATCGCCACAAACTGCAACGGAATGCAAGCGTTTGCAATACCCGAATATTCAGCATGGTACCATCCCCTGAATAAGTGTAATTTTGCGCAATTTTGCTCAATTTAACCGGCTTTTCCAGAACATTCGCCGATGAACCGTCCGCATTCCGACCATGACTACCACCTGCGGCACCAATGCTCGGCGCAATGGCGGCCCTTTCTGGCTGCCCTGGCTCAGGAGCTGAACGCCCGGATCGAGACCGACCAGTGCCGCGCCCTGCTGCGCCGCCTGGGCACGGCCATGGCACGCAACGCGCCGCTGCCACCGCTGGAGCTGCTGCCGGACCTCGAAGCGGCCATGAACCACGTCTGGTCCGGCATGCGCTGGGGCTGGGTGGAACTCAATGATACCGATGACGCACTGCGCATCGTCCACCACTGCGCGCCCATCGAAGCGGCGTTTGGTTCAGGCAGCCGGACCTGGTCCCCTGCGGTACTCGAAGGCGCCTACGAGCAGTGGCTGCGGGCCGCCGGCGCGGGTGATCGGCTGCGGGTCCAGCAGGTCGCCACCGACACCACCGGCGCCGAGCCCCGCTACGTCTTCGCCCTGGGCGCCTGATCCACTCCTGGCCGCCTCCCACCGCCCAGAGCCCCTGTCTGTCCTGTCGCAGTCCCCAGTTCCAGCCGCAGCAAGAGCCCTCCCATGAACAACGGTGACGACATCCACAACCTGCTCAAGACGCTAGGCCCTGATGCCGGCCTCTACCAGGATCTGGCGCAGTACAACGCTTCGCGCGCTGCCGTGCGGCGCGCTGCGATGGCGCGGCCCGCCGAACCGGCAGCGGTGCCAGCGCCTCCTGCGGTGGCGCCCTCCCTGCCCCCATCCTCGGACGAGGTGCCGCACGTGCTGCGGATCGGGGCGCAGGCATCGCTGTCGTCGATCCTCCACCGGCTGGCCACGCCGCACGGTCCTGTCACCAGCCATGGACAGGATCCGCAAGGCACGCCCGTGCACGCCCCTGCGGCGGCATCCCCCCCCCAGCCCACCCGGCTGGACCACCTCTTCGGCCGCCTGGCTGCCCGCACCAGCCACCCGCTGGACCGCTAGGCCACCGACCCTGCCCCCTCACGTGCCCCGTGGCTGGCCACCGCTCGTCTGAGCGTGGCCCTGAACACGGGGGCTGCCCCCCCATCCGACTGTCCTCCCTGCCATGGCCGAATCGCCGGATCTGACTCCCCCCCCCCGCCCGCCCAGCGCGGCCCGCGTGCCGCTGCTGCCCGTGGGGGCCAGACGCACCGCCGGCTGGCACTGGGACACCTGGGAGTACCGCACCCTGCAGCTGGCCATGCTGCTCAGCGGCGCGCTGCTGATGGTCACGGTCATCTCGGTGCCGCTGGACCTGTGGGAGCAGGTGGTGTTCGGCGTGCTGTGCTTCCTGTGCGTGCTGCTGCTCAACCGCAAGTCAGGTCGCTTCGTCACCCTGGTGCTGACCTTCATTTCCCTGACCGTCTCCAGCCGCTACCTGTACTGGCGGTTGACCGAGACGCTGCAGATGGACGATCCGCTGGACCTGTTCTTCGGCAGCGGCCTGATCGCCGCCGAGATCTACGCCTGGCTGGTGCTGGTGCTGGGCTTCTTCCAGACCATCTGGCCGCTGGAGCGCCGCCCCACCGCCATGACGCTGCCGGTGGAGGAGTGGCCCACCATCGACGTGTTCATCCCCACCTACAACGAGCCGCTCAAGGTGGTCAAGCCGACGGTGCTCGCCGCGATGGCGATGGACTGGCCGCTCGACAAGCTGCGCATCCACCTGCTCGACGACGGCCGGCGCGAGGAGTTCCGCGACTTCGCCGAAGAGGTCGGCATCGAGTGGGTGATCCGCAGCGACAACCGCCACGCCAAGGCCGGCAACATCAATGCCGCCCTGGCGCGCACCGATGGCGAGTTCGTCGCCATCTTCGACTGCGACCACATCCCGACACGCAGCTTCCTGCAGATGACGCTGGGCTGGTTCTACAAGGATCCCAAGCTGGCGATGCTGCAGACGCCGCACCATTTCTTCTCGCCCGATCCCTTCGAGCGCAACCTCGACACCTTCGGCGATGTGCCCAACGAAGGCGAGCTGTTCTACGGGCTGGTGCAGGACGGCAACGACTTCTGGAACGCCACCTTCTTCTGCGGCTCGTGCGCAGTGCTGCGGCGCGACATGCTGATGGAGGTCGGCGGCGTGGCGGTGGAGACCGTGACGGAGGACGCCCACACCGCGCTGAAGCTGCACCGCAAGGGCTGGAACACCGCCTACATCGGCATCCCGCAGGCCGCAGGACTCGCCACGGAAAGCCTCTCCGCCCACGTCGGGCAACGCATCCGCTGGGCACGCGGCATGGCGCAGATCTTCCGCACCGACTGTCCGCTGTGGGGCAAGGGCCTGACCTGGGCGCAGCGGCTGTGCTACTCGAACGCGATGCTGCACTTCTTCTACGGCCTGCCGCGGCTGGTGTTCCTGACCGCACCGCTGGCCTACCTGTTCTTCGAGGCCCACGTCATCCACGCCTCGGCGGTGATGATCGCGGCGATGGCGTTGCCCCACCTGGTCCACGCCAACCTCGTCAACTCGCGCACGCAGGGCAAGTTCCGGCATTCGTTCTGGGCCGAGGTGTATGAAGCGGTGCTGGCCTGGTACATCTTCCGCCCGACCATGCTGGCGCTGATCGACCCGAAGGCCGGCAGCTTCAACGTCACCGCCAAGGGCGGCTACATCGAGCGCGACTTCTTCGACTGGGGCATCGCGCGGCCGTATGTGGTGCTGCTGTCGCTGAACCTGGTCGGCTTCGTGGTGGGCGTCGTGCGGCTGTTCTGGTGGAACACCCACGAGCTGGACACGGTGCTGCTGAACATGCTGTGGACGCTCTACAACCTGGTGATCCTGGGTGCGGCCGCCGCCGCGGCATCGGAGACGCGCCAGGTGCGCAAGTCCCACCGGGTCCAGTTCGGCATCCCGGCGCGCATGGAGACCGAGGATGGCCGCGTCTGGCACGTCGAGACCGAGGACTTCTCCGAAGGCGGCCTGCGCGTGCGGCTGCCCCCCGGCGTGATGCTGGAGGAGCAGACCTCCGTCACGCTGGCCTTGCTGCGTGGCGACCATGCGGCGCTGTTCTCCGCCCGCATCGTCTTCCGGCAGGGCGAACACCATGGCCTGCGCTTCGACCCGATGACGCTGCAGCAGCAGATGGACCTGGTGGAGATCACCTTTGCCCGTGCGGACGCCTGGATCGACCACGCCGCCCGCCACGCCCCCGACCGGCCGGTGCAGGCGCTGCGCCAGATCGTCGGGCTGGGCGTGCGCGGCTGCGCCAAGGTGTTCGGCTGGAAGCCGCGCCAGGCCGCCCGCCCCGCCAGCAGCCCACCCATCGTCCCCGACGCCGACACCCCCGCCTCGGCACAGGCGTGAACCGCTCCGCGGCACACCTTCACCCCAGACCCCAAGACCCCACGGGACCATGAACACGCCCTCCTCGACCTTGCGGCACCATCTGCTGCGCGCCGCGCGCTCTGCCCTGCCCGTGCTGCTCGCGCTCGGGCTGGGCACGCCGCCAGCCGCCGCCAGCGGCCGCGATCTGGTGATGCCGTTCACGCAGATGGGCCAGCGCGAGGCCGTGATGCTCAAGCGCGGCCACTCCCGCCACAGCGTGCCCTTCGCACTGCGGGCCGACGAGATGGTGTCGTCGGCCATGCTCCAGCTGGACATTGCCCATGCGCCGAGGCTGTCGGGACGGGTGGGGTCGCTGGAGGTGCGGCTCAACGGGGAACTCGTGCGCCGCCTGGACGCGCCCGACCCCGGCAGCCGCGGCACGCGGCACGCCGTGCCCATCGACCCACGCCTGGTGCTCGACCAGAACGAGCTGACGATCCAGTTCGCCCAGCCCATCGACTGCGCCGCCGCCGACGGCGCGGGCCTGTGGGCGCAGATCGCCCCGACCTCGTCGCTCAACCTGGTGATGTCGCCGCTGACGCTGGCCGACGACCTCTCGCTGCTGCCTGCGCCCTTCTTCGATCCCCGCGACCAGCGCCGCCAGGAGCTGACGCTGGTGCTGTCGCCTCGCGCCAGCGCCGCCACGCTGCAGGCGGCAGGCAATGTCGCGTCCTGGTTTGGTGCGCTGTCGGCATGGCGCGGCGTGCGCATCCAGGCGCGCGACCGGTTGCCCGGTGGACACGCCATCGTGCTGGCCACGGCCGACGACGCGCCTCCCGGCGTCGTCCTGCCCCCCATCGGCGGCGCCTCGGTGACGCTGGCCGCCCATCCCGAGCAGCCGCAGCACAAGGTGCTCTACCTGCTGGGCCGCGACGGCGAGGAGCTGCGCCGCGCCGCCGATGCGCTCGTGCGCGGCGAGTTGCCCGGTCAGGGCAGCAGCGCGCTGATCGACCGGCTGAGCGACCTGCCACCACGCCGGGCCTGGGACGCCCCCCGCTGGACACCCACCCACCGCCCGGTGCGCCTGGACGAACTGGTGCCAGCGGCCACGCTGGTGGCCCGCGACGCCCGGCCGCTGGGGGTGGAGGTGCCCATGCGGCTGCCGCCTGACCTCTTTGCCTGGCGCGAGCGCAAGATCCCCATCGACCTGCGCATGCGGCACGAGGTCCGGCCGGACGATGCCGTGGCGGCACTGCGCGTGCAGTTCAACGGCGCGACGCTGCTGGAGGAAACGCTGGACACCACCGCGGCAGGGCGCTGGATCGACAACCTGGAACGCAGCCTGCGCGGCGAACACGACGAAGCCCTGACCCGCTCGGTGCGTCGTCCGCTGCGGCTGCCGGTGGCCGCACTGGGCACGCAGTCGCACGCCCGGCTGGGGCTGACGCTGCAGCACGGTGTCGCCGATGACGCCACCGAATGCGCCCGCGAGAGCCGCACGGACGCCGCGCTCGACCGCCCGCGCAGCGTGATCGACGGCGCCTCGACGCTGGACTTCTCCGGCACGCCGCACTTCCTGCCCATGCCGAACCTGGCCGCGTTCGCCAACACCGCCCACCCGTACACGCGGCTGGCCGATCTGGGCGAGACCGCCGTGGTGCTGCCTGACCAGCCCTCGCGCGAAGACCTCGACGCCTTCCTGACCCTGATGGGGCGCGCGGGGGAAGCCACGGGGCTGTCGGGGCGGCGGCTGCGGGTGGTCCAGGCGCGTCAGGTGGCACAGGTCGCCGACCGCGACCTCATCGTCATCGGCAGTGCCGGCAACCAGCGCCTGTTCGCCGACTGGGCCGCGCACATGCCCTTCCGCGACCTCGCCGCCGCACGGGCCACCGCCGCCCACCCGCCCCGCGAGCGCAGCAGCCTGTCACCCGCCTCGTGGTCCTGGTCCGGGTCCTGGACCCTGCCCGAGGAACTGCGCTGGCTCGGCACCCTCTGGCAGCGCGACGAGCTGCCCCGGCTGGAGTCGCTGGCGTTCCGTGGCGATGCGCCGCAGGCGGCGCTGGTCGGCTTCGAGTCGCCGCTGAGCCGCAACCGCAGCGTCATCGGCCTCATGGGCACCACCCCGGCCGCGCTGGGTTTCATCACCGACGCCCTGCTCGACGGCCCCCGCGCCGGGCAGATCCACGGCCACGTCACCGTGTTCGAGGAGTCCGGCCGCATCACCGCCTACCGCGCCGACGCCACCTACGCCAGTGGCGATCTGGACTGGCTGAGCTGGGTGCGCTGGAAGCTGTCGGACCGGCCGGTGCTGCTGTGGGCGGTGCTGATGCTGGCCATCCTGGCGCTGTCCGGGGTGATCTACGTGCTGCTGCAGCGCCATGCCATGCGACGCCATGCCGGTGCATCGACCTGAGCCGCGGCCCGACCTGCGCCGACGGCAGGTGCTGCAGCGGCTGGGCACACTGGCCGTGAGCACCAGCGCCCTTGCCAGCACCGCCTGCGCCGCCCCCGGCCCGGCGCCGCGGCTGGCCTGCGACGACTTCGAAGCGCTGTGGGCCAGCTTCGTGCGCCTGTTCCTGCAGCCCGACGGCCGGGTGCTCGACCCCGACACCGAGGCCCGCGTCAGCACCTCCGAAGGCCAGTCCTACGGCCTGTTCTTCGCGCTGGTGGCCAACGACCGGGCGCGCTTCGAGCAGATGCTGCAGTGGACGCGGCGCAACCTGTGCGGCGGCGACCTGGGCGCGCGGCTGCCGGCCTGGCAATGGGGCCGCCAGCGCGACGGCCGCTGGGGCGTGCTCGACCCCAACGCCGCCAGCGACGCCGACCTCTGGATCGCCTGGACGCTGATCGAGGCCGCCCGACTCTGGGACGCCCCCGCGCTGGCCAGCGAAGGCCGGGCGCTGCTGGCGCGTATCCAGAAGGAAGAGGTCGTCGAGGTGCCCGGCCTGGGCACGATGCTGCTGCCGGGGCCGCAGGGCTTTGTCAGCGAAGACCGGCTGCGCTGGCGCTTCAACCCGAGCTACGCGCCCCTGCACCTGCTGCGCGGGCTGGCCAGCGCCGACCCGGCTGGCCCGTGGACCGTGCTGGCCGAGCAGTCGGTGCGCACGCTGGCTGGCCTGGCGCCCCACGGCCTGGCCCCCGACTGGGCCACCTGGGTGGTGCAGCACTCCGCCCCGCTGCGCGGCCACTGGATCGCCGACCCCCAGCACGGCGACACCGGCAGCTACGACGCCATCCGCTGCTACCTCTGGGCGGGCGTCGCGCCGCTGGACGACCCGCTGCGGCCGGCGCTGCTGCAGGGCCTGTCCGGCCTGCAGCGCCACACCCGCGGCGCCACCCTGCCCGAGCGCCTGTCCACCCGCACCCCGCCCGGCCCCGACCTCGCCACCCAGACCCGCGGCACCGCCCCGCCCGGCTTCGCCGCCGCGCTGCAGCCGTATCTGGTCGGCCTGGGCGACTGCGCCGGCGCCCGCCACCTCGCCGACCAGCTCGGCCAGACCTGCGCCAGCGGCACCCGCCTGCGCTACTACGACCACGCCCTGGCCCTGTTCAGCACGGGCTGGCTGCAGCAACGCTGGCGCTGCGACCGCCACGGCCGCCTGCTGCGCAACCCTTCTTCGTCGTCCACCCGCTGCCCCCTGCCATGAAGCACCCGTCCACCCCGATCCCCGACCGTCCCGCCCGCCGCCCGGCGCAGACCCGGACCGCGCTGGCCTGCCTGGGCCTGGTGTCCGGTCTGGCTGTCGCCGCCCCCACCCCGCCTGCGGTTCCCGGCACCCCTGCGGCCGACACCAGCGCGACCCGCACCACCGCGCAGCAACTCATCGAGCAGGCACGCCACTGGCAACAGCGCGGCCGGGGCGATCTGGCCGGCCAGACCTGGCAGAAGCTGCTCGGCGTCGATCCGCGCCAGCCGGACGCGCTCTTCGGTCTGGCGACCCAGAGCGTGGAAGCCGGCCGCTACGACGAGGCCAGCACCTACCTCCAGCGCCTGCGCCAGGTCCGCCCGGACTACCCCGGACTGGGCGCGCTGACCCGCCAGGCCCAGTCCCAGACCTCCAACCAGGCGCTGATCGCCACCGCCCGCCAGTACGCGCAGGCCGGCCAGACCGAAGCCGCCGCCCGCACCTACAAGCAGGCGCTGGGCGAGCAGCCTCCCGGAGACGATCTGGCGACCGAGTACTACCAGACCCTCGGCGGCACCCGCGAAGGCTGGGACGAAGCCCGGCGCGGACTGGAGCGCCTCAGCCAGACGGCGCCCGCCCAGCCCGGCCCGGCGCTGGCGCTGGCCAAGCACCTCAGCTACCGCGAGCCGACCCGCCGCGACGCCATCCGCCGCCTGTCCGCGCTCGCCAGCCAGTCCGACGCCCCGCCGCAAGTCCAGAAGGACGCCCGCGCCGCCTGGCGACAGGCGCTGGTCTGGATGGACGCCCGCAGCCCCGATGCGCCGCTGATCCGCCAGTACCTGGCCAGCGTCGGCGACGACGCCGAGCTGAACAGCAAGCTGGCCACGCTCGGCCAGCCCGGCAAGGCCGCCACCGCCGCCAGCACCACCGCCACGTCCCGCAGGCCCGCGGCGGCGACTGCCGCTGCGCCGCGCACGCCCGCGCCGCACCCCGCCATCCGCCAGGGCTTCACCGCGCTCGACAACGGAGACGTGAAGACCGCCACCGAACGCTTCGAAGCCGCCCTGAAGCAACGCCCCGACGACACCGACGCGCTGGCCGGGCTGGGCATCGTGCGCATGCGCCAGGACCGCTTCGCCGAGGCCGGCGAGCTGCTCGGCCGCGCCAGCGCCGCGACCAACGGCGCCGCCGGCACCCGCTGGCAGCCCGTCTACCGCTCGGCCATGCACTGGCAGGCGGTCCACGACGCGCAGGCCGCCCGCCAGGTCGGCGACCTCGACCGCGCCACCCGGCTGGCCAAGGGCGCCGTCGAGACCGATCCGAAGGAACCGGAAGGCCAGGCGCTGCTGGGCGAGCTGCTGGCGGAGCAAGGCCAGTTCCTCGGCGCGGACGCCGCCTTCCGCGAAGCCCTGCGCGCCGACGCCCGCCACCTGCGCGCCAATGCCGGTCTCTACCAGGTGCTCGGCGCCTCGGGCCGCAGCGAGCCGCAAAAGGCCCACCTGCAGCGCATCGACGCCGACGTGCTCGCCCGGCTCGGCGGCGAACGCGGGTTGAAGGCCGGTCAGATGCGCCTGCAGGCCGATCTGGCGCAGCAGCGCGGCGATCTGGCGGGCGCGCAGGCGCTGCTGGAGCAGGCGGTGGCGACAGCGCCCGGCTCGCCGTGGGTGCGGCTGTCGCTCGGCCAGTTGCTGATGCGCCAGAACCGCCCCGACGCCGCCCGGCAGCAGGTGGACGCCTTCGTCGTGCCCGCCGCGCATCCGGGCGAGGCACTGCTGGCCCGCGCGCTGCTGCAGTCGGAGCTGAAAGACTGGCCCGGCGCGCTGCAGACGCTGGAGCAAGTCCCCGCCCGCGAGCGCAGCACCGAGATCGGCCGCCTGCAACGCCGCCTGACCGTGCAGGCGCAGGCCGACGACGCCGTGGCCCAGGCCCGCGCCGGGCAACGCTGGCAGGCCGAGGCGCTGCTGGTGGAAGCCGAAGCCGCCGCCGGGCTGGACCCCGACATGGTGGGCGCCGTGGCCGGGGCGCGGCTGGCGCTGGGCGACGAAGCACGCGCTGGACAGCTCATCCGCGCCACGCTGGCCGCCCAGCCGCAGGCCGGCGCCGGGCTGCGGCTGCGCCACGCCGCGCTGCTGCTGCAGACGCGGCAGGACGCAGAGCTGGCCGGCGTGTTGCGCCAGCTCGCCGCGCAGCCGCTCACCGCGGGCCAGCGGCGCGACTTCGACGAGCTGCGCATCGCCCTGTCGCTGCGCCAGGCCGACCAGCTGCGCGAAGGCGGCGACCTCTACAACGCCTGGGAAGCCATGGCGCCTGTGCTGCAGGAGCGCCCGCAGGATCCGCGGCTGCAGATGGCGCTGGCGCGGCTCTACACGGCCGCTGGCGACCACGCCCAGTCGCGTGCGCTCTTCGAGTCCGTCCTGCAGAAACAGCCCGACCAGCTCGACGGCTGGCTCGGACTGGCCGGTGCCGCCGACGCCCAGAAGGACCACGACACCGCCAGGATGGCCCTGCAGGAAGCCAGCCGCCTGGCCCCCGGCAGCCCGGCCGTGCTGGCCCAGTACGCCCGCCACCACAGGGCACTGGGCCAGTTCGGCAAGTCGGCCGAGTACCTGCGCGCCGCCATCGCCGCCGAACAGCCGCAGCAGCCGCTGCAGTGGGGCCAGCCCCGGATGGCGAGCAACCCCTTCGCGGCGCACGCGGCGGATGGGCGCTCGCGCACGCTGATCGCGGGGGGCGTGCCCGTGCCGGTGCCCGTGGCGCGCGCCCTGCCACAGCCCGGCGGCGGTGGCTATCCAGCGCCCGCGCTGGCGCTGGCGCTGAACCAGATGAACCTCGACCAGCTCCCGCCCACCAGCGCAGGGCAGCCCACGGGACAGCCCACCGGCCACATCGTCGCCCGTCCGGCCCGCACGCTGGCAGACGAACTCTCTGAAGTCCAGGTGGCCCATGGCCGCACCAGCGTCGAGATGGGCAGCGTGATCCGCTCGCGCAGCGGGGAAGCCGGCCTCGGCCAGCTCGACCTCGTGCAGACGCCGATCGAGGCCCGCAAGACCATCGAGGGCGTCGGTCAGGTCAGCGTGAAGATCACCCCGGTCGTCGCCAATGCCGGACAGGTCAGCGTGGGCTCACGTGCCCGCAGCGGCTCGCTGGCGCTGGACGACGCGGCTGCCCTGGTCGCGCCCACCCAGAGTGACTCGGGCGTCGGCATGGCGGTCGGCCTGAAGACCCGCACGCTCAGTGCGGACATCGGCACCACACCGGTGGGCTTCGCGGTGGTCGATGTGGTGGGCGGGGTACGCTACCAGGACGAAGTGTCGCCGGGGCTGGTGCTGACGGTGGACGCCTCGCGCCGCGCCCTCACCGACAGCCTGCTGGCGTTTGCCGGCACGAAGGACATCCGCAGCGGCCGGGTCTGGGGGGGTGTGCGGGCCACGGGGGTGCGCACGCAGGTGGCGTGGGAGCAGGCCGAGGTCGGCGTGTTCGGCTACGGCGGACTGCATGCCTTCACCGGCGAGCGCGTGGCCAGCAACAGCCGGTTCGAGCTGGGCGCGGGCAGCTACTGGCAGGCGCAGCGGCTGGCCGACTCGCAGATCGACATCGGCATGAACCTCGGCTACCAGAGCTACCGGCGCAACCTGAGCGGCTACACCGTCGGCCACGGTGGCTACTTCAGCCCGCAGCACCTGCTGGCGCTGACGGTGCCCGTGAACTGGGTGGGCCGCAGCGGGCGGCTGAGCTGGGGGCTGCAAGGCTCGGCGGGTCTGCAGGCTTCCCGCGAGGACGCAGCGCCCTACTTCCCCACCGACGCCGCAGCGCAAGCCGCGCTCGACACACTGGCTGGGCAGAAGCTGGCGCCGTCGGCCGCGTACGCCGCGCGCAGCGACTCCGGCATGGTGCTCAACCTGGGCGGTGCGCTGGAATACCAGATCAACCGCCACCTCGACATCGGCACCCGACTGGGACTGGAGCGGGCCTCGCAGTACACGCAGAGCAGCGGATCGATCTACCTGCGGTTGAGCCTGGAGCCACGCAGCGGGCTGGGTGGAGTCGGGCTGCAGATGCCGGGAGGACCGACGGGGTACTGACCGCTGACCGGCGGCGCCCGGTCGCGGAGGTCACACCGCCTCGGGCATCCCCGACCGCAGCGACCGCGTGATCGCCAGCCCGATCCGCGTGGCTTCCATCGCGTCCGACAGCGTGAGCGTCAGCGGCTCCACCCCACGGCAAGCGGCCACGAACGCCGCCATCTCGTGCGCGAACGCCGCCTCGAACCGCTCGTGGAAATCACCGAGCACCGCGTGCGACACCCCGCCCGCGTCGCTGCGGATCACCCGGTCTCGCGCTGCGTGCTCGCCGACCAGCAGCTTGCCGGCCGTGCCGATCACCTCGGTCGTCGTCTCGTGCCCATGCGCCAGCGTGCGCGAAGCGTAGAACACCGCCTTCGCGCCGCCCTCGAACTCGACGATCGCCAGCCCGTTGTCCACATCGCCACAGTCGGCCAGACCGGGGTGCAGCACGATGGAGCCACTGGCAAACGCCCGCAGCGCCTTCGGCCGACCGAGCAGCCAGCGCGCCAGGTCGATGTCGTGGACGCTGCAGTCCATGAAGATGCCGCCGGACGTGGGCGCGAACCGCACGAAAAAGCCGTCCGGGTCGTTCTTGTCGCAGGTCTGCGAACGCACGAGGAACGGCCGCCCGATCTCGCCCGCCTCGACCGCCGCCGCCGCGTTGCGGTAGCTCGGATCGAAGCGCCGCACGAAACCGACCATCGCCACCTGCGCGGGATGCTCGGCCGCGACCGCCAGCACGCGCTCGCAGTCCGGCAGGTTCAGCGCCAGCGGCTTCTCGATGAAGACGTGCTTGCCGGCCTTCAAGGCCGCGATCGCCTGGTCGGCGTGCAGCGAGGTCGGCGTGACCAGCACGATGGCGTCCAGGCCAGGATCGGCGACAAAGGCGTCGAACTCCGCGTAGAGCCGATCTGCCGCGATGCCCAGCTCGCGGCCAGCAAAGTCGCGCTCCGCCTCGACCGGGCTGCACGCGGCCACCAGATCGACGTGGCGGGTGGAAAACGCCAGGGCTTCGGCATGGCGCCGACCCAGACGACCGAGGCCGGCGATGCCGACGCGCAAACGAGCGGAGGTCATCAGAAGCGCACCGGTTGGCCGCTGACCGCGCTTTCGGACGCGGCGTCGGCAAGGATCTGCGCCTTCACGCCATCGGCCACCGTCGTGCGGAACGGCGCGCCGGTCTGCAGGCACTCGAAGAAGTGCGCCAGTTCCAGCTTGTAGGCCGCGGCGTAGCGTTGCAGGAAAAACGGCTCGGGCTTGTCGCTGGAAATGCCGTTGGCGTCCCACTGGATGACCTGGCTGGGGGTCTGGTTGCCGCACTGCAACATGCCGGCCGACCCCAGCACCTCGAACCGCTGGTCATAGCCATACGCGGCCCGGCGGCTGGTGTTGATCTGGCAGAGGCGGCCCTTTTTCGTGCGGATCGTGACGGCGGTGCTGTCGAAGTCGCCCAGCTCGGCGATCGCCGGGTCGGTCAGCACCGAACCCGATGCGCTCAGCCACTCGGCCTCGTCGCCGTCGGCGCACAGGATCCAGCGGAACACGTCCAGGTCGTGGATCAGCATGTCGCGGAAGATGCCGCCCGACGCCTTGATGTACTCGGCCGGCGGGGCGCCCGGGTCACGGCTGGTGACGATCAGCATCTCGGGGTTGCCGATGTCGCCGCGGTCCATGCGGGTGCGGGCTTCGTTGAACGTCGGGTCAAAACGGCGCTGGAAGCCGATCATGCAGGCCACCCCCGCCGCCTTGACCGCCTCGCCGCAGGCGATGGCGCGTGGCACCGACAGGTCCACCGGCTTCTCGCAGAAGATGTGCTTGCCAGCCGCAGCGGCGCGGGTGATCAGGTCCGAGTGGGTGGACGTGGGCGAGGTGATCGCGACGACGTCGATCGACGGATCGGCCAGCACGGCGTCGATGGTCGAGACCTGGGCGCCGAGTTGCTGCGAGAGCTGGCTGGCGCTGTCGCCGAAGGGATCGCAGATGTACTGGAGGTTGACGCCGGGCAGGCTGGCGAGGTTAGACGCGTGGATGCGGCCGATGCGACCGGCGCCAAAGACGGCGACATTTTTCATGGACAGAGTCTCCTGGGACTGTGGAATCTGGTGCCTCTCAAGGTCGAAACAATTTTTCATTCGAACTTGAGTTGGAAATACATTTTCCACAACCTGTCCTTTGCAGGCAAGCGGACAGACCCCAAGAGCCACCGATCTGCTGACCATTTATGGTCAAGGTGGTTGCTGCGCGGCGGCGCAGCGCTGCCTAGAGTCACGGCCACGTCCTGCCAATCCACGAACAAGCCGCGAGCCCTCCATGACCAACACCCTCCATTTCGCCCTCAACCGCATGGCCGTGCCGCGTGTGCGCTTCGCCGACTTCGCCGCCATGGCGCGCCGCCTGGGCGTCACGGCCATCGAGATCCGCAACGACCTGCCCGACATCGAGATCGGCGACGGCGTGCCGGCCACCGAGATCGGCGCCATCGCCAAGGCCCACGGCCTGACGATCCGCTCGATCAATGCGCTGCAGCGTTTCGAGCAGTTCACCCCCGAGCGCGAAGCCGAAGCCATCGCCATGGCGCAGTACGCCCGCGACTGCGGCGCCGAAGCCCTGGTGCTGTGCCCGACGAACAACCGCGGCGACAAGCGCACGGCCGAAGAGCGCCACGCCGCGCTGGTCCACGCCCTGACTGCCCTCGGCCCGATCCTGCGTGACCACGGGCTGGTCGGGCTGGTCGAGCCGCTGGGCTTCGAGGAATGCGCCGTGCGCCGCAAGTCGCAGGCCGTGCGGGCCTTCGAGGAAATCGGCGCCGACAGCACCTTCCGCGTCGTGCATGACACCTTCCACCACCACCTCGCCGGCGAAGGCTTGTTCTTCCCCGCGTGGACCGGTCTGGTCCACATCTCCGGCGTCGAAGACGCGGCCGTGCCCGTGTCCGACATGCGCGACGGCCACCGCGTGCTGGTCGGCGGCGAGGACCGCCTGGGCAACATCCCGCAACTGCGCACGCTGCTGGACGCGGGCTACACCGGCTTCGTCTCCTACGAGCCGTTTGCCGAAGAAATCGCCGCCGCCACCGACATCGAAGCGCGTCTGGCCGCCAGCATGGCGCACCTGCAAGCGGGCGTCGCCGCCCTTGCCAACGCCGCCTGAGCGTGGCATCAAGGCGGGATGACTGACGCTGTC